>JBDRSE010000366.1:0-28597 GCA_043825095.1 bacterium | reverse complement strand
ACCATGATGGAAAATCTTGGGATTTCCGTACTGTTCGTGACTCGGAGAGGCTTGTTTCTGCTCCTGTGCGTGAGCCTGTATCCCGTCGGCTCCGGCTGCCGTCGGCCCCCGGGTGACGCGGAGAAAAAAACGCCGATTTTTCTGGTTTCGCCGCAAGAACGTCAGGAGCTCCAGGCGCGTCTGCTCTCAGAGCTGGTGGGCAACGCGCGTCGCCGGTGCGAACGCCCGGTGCTGCGGGGCGCGGCGACGACCGGGCGTTCCGACCCGGCCTTCGTGGCCCTGGTGGAGCCTGCGGGTGTGCTGGCCGGGTGTCTGGCGCACGTTGAACGCCACCGCGACGCGATCCGTCAGGCCCTGTTCCGCGGGCTGGATCCGCGCCGCGTGGCCCATTCGCTTCCCACGGCGCGGTCGTTCTTCGCGCCTGGAGCGCAGCTCCGTGGCGGCGCGCCCCCGGGCCGGGCCGCTCCCTCTGCGGTGCTCGCGCAGGTCCAGTCGCGCTGCGCGGGGCTGCCTACGTCGCTGGAGCGCGCGGTCCGGCACGAGGCCTCGTGCTCGCCCTACCTGCCCGGGCGCCGCCGACTCCCCCGCCTGAACCAGGTGCTGCAGGTCCCGGTGGCCCTGGCCGCCATCGCACGTCGGCGCGCGCTGTCCGGGGCGCTCCGGGAGGCGGCCTGGCTGGCGCTCCATGGCCTTCGGTTCGGGCAAGACCTGACCCGCGGCGGCACGGCGTGGATCTGGCCGCTGGTCGCGCGCATCGGCATGCTGGATCTGGTGGCGCTGCTGCGCGAGATTTTCGCGTCGGGGCAGCTCACACCGGCAGCCCTGCGAGAGTTGCAGGGAGGGCTCGCGCGCCTAGCCGCCGGGGAGCCGTCGGTCGCCGCGCACTTCCCGGGCGAGCGCATCTACACCGAGCTCAAGCGCTACCTGCTGCCGTTGATGCCGCCGGATTGGGTTCCTCCGGGAGGGCGTCCGCTCCCCGGGAAGACCGAAAACCCGCCTCCACGCAAGCGGGGCGCCGGGGCGGACATGCGGTCCGGGAGCCGCCGGCAGGATCTGCTGGTGGCCTGGATCGCGTATCGTCGCCACTCCCTGCGCCTGGCGGCGGCTTGCCAGGACGCGTCCAGCGGCGTTCAGTGTCTCACCGCGGTGCGCGCCCTGGAGCGCAGCAACGCCGAACGGATCGGTCAGCTTCGGCAGCGGTGGCAGCAGCTCAGCCGAAGCCTGTCCCGGCTGTCCAAGTCCTTCGATCGTGCGGCGGCCCGTGAGGCTGCGGTGGAGTTCCTGGCGGGATTGACCGCGCCCACCACCTCGCGCTACCTCGTGCAAGCTGCGCAGCGGACCTTCTACGTCGCGGCGCTCCGGATCCACGTCGCAGCGCTCCTAGGGGGGACGCTGTCCCGGGACGTCGTGGCCGCCCTGCCCGAGGCGCGTCAGGACCCCTTTGCACGAGCCCCATACCGCTGGAAGGAGCTTCCGAAGGGGCTCGAGGTTCGACCTGCGGTGGACCTGGCGGCAGAACAGGGCGCAGTGGTGCGCTACGTCATCCCGACTCTTCGGCCGACCCGTCCACCGTCGCCTTGAGCACCCGGGCGAACCGGGCGTGGCGGGAGCGAAGCGCGACGAGGGCGATCCCGGCGTACCACAGGAACTGCAGTCCGTGCGCGAGAACGATGAAGGCCATGCCTTCGGCGCGGATGACCGCCGCCGGAAGGCTGATCTGCAGGCCGAACTTCCCGAACTCGTGGAAGTTACCCACCAGGCCGGGGCCGGCCGGCAGGATGATCCCGATGGCCACCATGCCGCAGAGGGCGTAGGCACCGACCAAGGTGAGGTCGAGGTGGAACGCCTGCGCGAGCGCGTAGAAGCCGAGCCCATTGAAGATCCAGTAGACGAGCGACGCGGCCACGAACTTGGTCAGGCATCCGGCACTGGCCAGGGCTGAGAAACCGCTGATCAGCCCACCCAGCAGGTCCGCGAGCCGCGCGCGCAGGCGTTCGAATCGTCCGCCGAAGCGGTGCGCCAGGGGGGCAATCAGCGACAGCGTGAGCGCCAGGGCGATGGCGAACCGCGGTCGGATCAGCCCGGCCACCAGAAAGAGCGCGGCGCTGCCGAAAACCGCCAGGGCCGTGTACGCGGTGGGCATCATCCAGGCCGGCGCATCGGCGCGCTCGGAGAGAAACAAAAAGCTGCCGAACAGGAACAGCGAAACCATCAAGCCGTCCACGGTCCGCTCCACGGCGATGGTGCCGAGGGCGGCGCTGATGCGCAGCCGCTCTCCGTTGGCTCCGGTCGCGGCCTCCGGGGCCGTCCCGAGGGGATCAGCGATGAGGTACGGTCGGACGAATTCCCCGAGCCTGAGCGGCAACAGGATGATGGCCCCGAAGCCCACAGAGGAAACCACCAGGAGGCGCCACACCCCGGGAGGGCGCCGGGTGATGGGCTGGAGCAGGAACCGCCAGCGCCAGGCGCGGAAGAACTGTACGCCCACCAAGGTGGCGAAGAACGGCAGAATCCAGAGGTAGTCGGCGCGGCGGAAGGCCGCGGCAAGCTCGCTCGGCCGCAGGCCGCGGAAGGCGAAATAAATGAGAATCCCGCCGATGCCGATGGAGATCAGGAAGCGCAGGCCGAAGCGGCGCACGAGGCTCTGTCTCGGCGTACCGTGGACTCCGTCGGTGGGTTGCTTCATGGGCTGAGATTCGCGTGTCGATCGTCTCGTGATGACGGGGCAGGTAATAGGCTGGGGCTACTCAATTGGCAAGAGAATTCAGGCCCTGGCCGAGCGGGATCCGGTGTGCAAAGGGCGTGTCGCCCCGATCCGCGAGTATTGAGTTAACAGCATGGAATAAAAAGTAAAAATTGGGATTGACGCCTTGGACTCAGTCGCTATACTGCTTGAGCTGGCTTGCTCTACGTGCTATAAAGAGCTACTGTATTTGGGCAGTTGGATACCTTTTGTTAGTGCCAGGCAGCTACTGACGATTCAGCCCAATGGCGCTGAAGGAAGGATGTATCGATGGCCGAGAAGCCTGAAAACTCAGTACTTTTCTCGCTGAAAGAGCTCCGGAAAATCGAGGACGATCGGGTCAGTCAGGAGGAGTTGGATCTGCAGGCGCGTGATGAGGCCGAGCGCCAGGCGCGTGCAGAAGCTGAGCGTCGTGCCCGAGAGGCAGAGGCCGCCCGGATTCAGGCCGAGGCGGAAGCGACCAGAGCAGCGGAGATGGCGGTTCACAGTGCGGAGCGCGAGGAGCAGCTTCGATTGCAGGAGGCCGAGGCCCGGGCACGCATCGAGGCCCAAACCAAGCTCGAGGAAGAGCGGATGCGCCTCGAGATGGAGGCGCAACCGAAGAAGCTGCCGGGCTGGGTCATTCCGTCCATCGTCGTGGTTGTCGTAGGCGCGGCCGGGATTCTGGTATGGCTCTTTGCGTTCAAGATGCCGGCGGATCGGGACGCGGCCAAGAAAGCCGAGGCAGCCAAGCTCGAGCAGCTGCGCAGGGAGCAGGAGACCAAGACCAAGGCGCTGCTCAAGAAGCTGGACGACCGGGAGAAGGCGCTGCAGTCGCAGCTCGCCAACACAACCGACAAGGCCGAGGTGGAGAAGCTGAAGGCGCGGCTCGAGTCTCTCAAGAGCCAGAAGGCCCAGGCGTCCTCGGAGGAGCCGTCCATGCGGCGTCGCCGGTACTACGCCAGGCGACGGGCGACCTCTGGGATGCGCCGTGCTGCCATGCGCGCGATGCGGCCCATGCGCAGCCGGGGTGCGCTCGAAGGGCTGTTTGACTGACCCCTCGTTCCTCCTCGTCCGTGCCACGCACGCCCCCCCAAACTTGCGTTACTCCGTCCCTCGGCAGTGCGAATCCCCGCGTTCCGGACGATCGACGCGATCCTTTTCCGGCGTCACGGTCGCTTTTGTTGAGGGCTGATTCGTGGTATCAAAGCTTCCAACCATGACCCGGAATGTGTCCGTTCTCAGCGACTTCGTGTTCCCGGCGCTGCTGATGGGGTGTGGCTGCCTGGGGCTCGTCGTGATCAACCTGATCAGCGTGCAGCGCTCCCGTCCTGCGGACCGGGCGCAGCAGCCGGGGAGGGTCCCCACCGGGGCGTCGCGGCCCGGAGCCAAGGAAGCGCCACCGCAACCCCCGTCCGGGGGAATGAGAGCGTTGCCCCGGGTCACCGTCGCGCCGCCTCCTATGGGCGGGGCAGGGGTGGCTCTGCTCGAGCGGCCGGCCCCGGGCCCCTTGCGGATCTCCTTGGGATTTTCCCGGCGCCGGCTTCAGCTGTCCGAGGAGGAGCAGGGGCGGCTGTCGCGGTTCATCGCGCAGAAACCGCTCGGGCGCAAAACGGTGTCGGTGCAGGGCTATGGTGCTGACGAAAAGAGCGTTCGCCGGGCCCGACGGCGAGTCCGGCGGGTCGTTGGGGTGCTCAAGAGACTGGGCGTTCCGGCGGAGCGGATCGCGATCCCCGCCGTGGCGCGGGTCGGACCGAGCGGTCGTGTCGACGTTGTGACGGTTGTGATAGGTCATCGGTAATCATGGATCCCTTCCTCTCCTGGGTGGTCTGCATCCTGAGCGCCTTTCTGCTGGCGGCCGGCGGGTTTCTGCTGGCCCGTTCCCTCGCGGCGCGTCACCTCGGCCGCCGCCTGGAGGACCTCGCGAAGCTGAAGACGGCGCTGCGCACGCTGTCTGAGGAGCGCGACAAGGCGCTGCATGGTGAAAAAGAGGCGCTGCGTCGGATGGAAGCGTCGCAGGAGCTCTACACCTCCAGCGCGGCGGATGACCGGGACGGTTTCGGCGGTCCCACGGAGCTGCCCCGCCCGGCCTCCTATTTCGATCGCCACAGCGTGCCGCACATGCAGCGGGTCGCTGACGACGAGTTCGAGATTCCGGACGCGGGGATGCCGAGCGCCGAAGAGGTGCACCGGCGCGGCGGAGAGGTGGCCCACGCTCCGGATCCGCAGGACCAGACGCGGCAGGTGAACCTCCATTCGCCGGAGAACGTCGTGCAGTTCATGCAGCGAATCGATGAGCTCAACGACGAGAACTCCGACCTGCGGGCGGCGCTGGACGATCGGGAACAGCAGCTCAAGGAAAGGCGGGTCGAGGGCAACGAACAGGTGCACCGCGCCGCGGCCCTGGACGCGAACGTAGAGAAGCTTCGTGCCGAACTCAAGCGGCGAAACGACCGGATCCGACAGCTCGAGGCCAAGATGGATGGTCAGCTCGCGTCGGAGTCGGGCGCGTTCGCTGCGACCACCGCATCCCGCGCCGTTCCTCCTCCCCCTCCGCTGGGTGTCAGGGGTCCACCGCGAAAGCTCGGCGGGCCCCACGACGGACCCACGCTCGAGGTGCGGCGGGTGTCCGAATCAGAACTTTCGGTGATTCCAGGGCCCAAAGACGTCAAATAAACGGTCCGTAACCGTTCACGTGGTAGACGGCACAGCACCTAGCAGGCTACCCCTTGAGGGGACGGGAGGGGTGTGCTGAGCCGCGTAGCGGCGGATCTGTCGCTCTGCGGCACCGAGCGATGGGCCCCCTCCCGGAGATCGATCCGCCACTTAGTGGCTCAGTTCGCCCCCTCCGGGGGAACCTCGCTACGCTCGGGAGGTGCCGCAAATAGCATTCCCGTGAACACATACAACGGTCCAAGGCGATCTTGATCGACGGGGGATTCCGAACGAGGGCTGCAGGGCGTTATTCATCCGCACGTCGTGTCCTGCACACAACGTCGACCCGATCCGGAGGCGAGGGTGTCTGAGGTGCTGACTGGCGAGGCAGTGCGATCCCACGCGGGGTCACACGCTGGGGCCGCGCTACTTGTCAGCCTTCGTCTTCAGCTGGTCCGAGTGCTCCTTGATGAACGCGTGAATGTCATCATGGAGCGCGAGCAGCTTCAGCCACTGCTCCTTGTACAGCGTCACCGGGAAGCGGCCCAGGCCGTACACCGAAAGCCCGCCCTTCTCGCTGACCTTGAACGTGATGCCCTTGGCACCGCGGCTCTGCAGCGCCTCCAGCTTCTTCTTGGTTTCCTCGAGCTCCTTGCGGAGTGTCTCGTCTGCCATGCTGCTCCTCCATCCCCCACGCCGGACAGGCGCAGGCCAGGTTCCGTTGTAAATTGGACCTGTTATGTCTGCCCAAGAACCGAGAGAAAGTCAACAGCCTATAGCATTAGCTATTAGACGAACTCTTAAGGCATGCGCTCACGGGAGCTGCTCTCTCAAAATCGATGCAATCAAGAATGCGATTTCATAGGCTTTTTTGTCTTGATGGGGATCCAGCGAGATCGCGCCGACCGCTGCGTGGCCTCCACCTCCGAAACGTTGGCAAAGGGCGGCGATGTCGTGCTGTCTGCGCTCGGGAGCCCAGGGATTTGACCCGACGGAGATCTTGATGCTCGTCTTGGTGCGCAGCACCATCACCGTGTAGATCACGTCCGGGTCTGCGTCGTAGGGGATGAACTTGCTGACCGCACCCGGGGCGGCGTCCATCAGATCAACGAACGCGACGCCCCCATCGATCTCCATGCGGGATCGAACCAGGGCGATGTTCTGCCGATGACGGTCAAGGGCGGGCTGCAGCCCGGCGGTGACGTAGGTTCGGGACACCAGATCCGGAATCGCGACAGCGTCGGCGAGCTCGGCGATCAAGCGCGCTTCGTCGCCTTCGGTGGCGGCCACTTCCAGCCAGGTCATGAGCTGCAGCGCGGGCGCACGCAGGCCGACCGCTGTCGAAGCGTCGGGGAACCGGGCGGCGTCGATGGTGTCCGCCCACTCGATGAGCTCCGGATCCGAAGGGGTGAGCTCCAGGTTCAGCCTGGAGCGCGCGACCTGGTGGATCAATCCGGCGCAGGACGGCGCTTCCGGATCGAAGAACTTCTGACCCGACCGGTCACTCTCGAAGTGACGACGATCCTCGGCGCATGAAAACGTTGAGGCGTGGTGATCGAACCACCAAGTCAGTGCCGGATCGGAGCTGTAGCGGAAGTCCACGACGGCGTTCCACGTGGCCGTGAAGGACCGCTCGTCGTAGGGAGAGCCGGGGCGGTGTGCCTGGCCGACGGTTTCGAACGTGTCCGCCGGGGTGACGCGTCGGAGGAGGCGGATGAGCAGCGCGGCGGACACCGCGCCGTCGAAGCAGCGACCGTGGTGGAGGATTCGCGCGCGCCGCGTCATGACTCGCCGGGCTTACTGTCGACTGTCCGCCTTGCCCACGCGGAGCGCGGACAGGAAGCGGTGTTTCTGGAGGAGGTAGATCACGTCGCTGGACAGGGGCAGGATCTGCAGGCGCACCGCGCGCACGGGGCGCTGCCGCCTGACGGCTCGACCGCGGCGGCTCTTGAGGATCACGGGCTGCGTCTTTCCCTGCCGCGTGTCCACGGTCAACAGTGGAAAATCCACCGCATACCAGGGCTCGCCCCGCGCCAGGGCGGCGCGGCTCTGGGCATCGGATCCGAGGGCATAGAGGCGATTGCCGTGCCGCACGGGCGGTGTGGACAGGTGGAGCCCGCAGCGGCGGAACCGCTGCCTGCCCGTGGACAGCTCCAGCGCCAGGAGGCAGCGCTTGCTGCTCTGGGTCAGCAGCAGCAGATCCCCTGCGACGCGAAGTCCGCCGAGGGGGGACGCCTGGCCCGCCGTTGCCCGCCCGGCGATGCGCTTCCGCCAAACCAGCGCGCCCGTATCGGCCCGGCGGGCCTCGAGCACGGCCACCTGCTGGCCAGGGGACTTCCCATGGCCCGCCTCGGACGGGAGCTGCGGGATCAGGATCAGTGCGCCGGCTGCGTGCGGTCGGTCCGGTAGAGCCCCGGCTCCTCCCAAGGCTTGCCGCCACAGGATCCGCCCACTCTTGAGGTCGACAGCCACGAGGAGCTGCCCTTCGAGCAGCGCGATCAGCTGCCCACCGATCAGAATGGGCGGCGCAGCCAGGGGCGACGGGAGCTCGATCTGGCGCTCGATGCGTCCAGTGAGGGGCTGGAGGAGCTGCAGCGATCGCTCGGTGGCGGCCACGAGATGGTCCTTCGTGCCCACCAGGCCGTTGCACAGCGGGATGGACCAGGCATCTCCCCCGTCGCTCAGTTTCACGGTCCGGGCCACGTTGCCTTTGACCCACGCTCCGAGGACCGCCTGAGTCTGCACGATGTTGAAGCTCCAGGGGGCGTCCGTGGTCCACAGCCAGGGGCGGATCGGAATGGACCAGTTGGCCTTGCCGCTGTCTGCGGCGTAGGACTCGAGCTTGATGGGGAACAGGAAGCCCGCGTCGGCGAACCGATAGGTCCAGACCAGGAGATTCTCCCCGGAAACGCCGTAGGGCCAGGGATCCCCCTCGAGCTGGATCGACCAGTCGATGGCCGGGAGCTGCAGGTCGGTTCGGCGCTGGGTCCTGGAGCGGGCCCGCGGGCACCCCGCGCCGAGGAGGAGGGCCGCGACGAGCGCGAGGGTCGGGACGCTGCGGGGGGTCACACCAGCAGCGCCTCCGGGTTCAGAGGCTGGAGCTCGTCGATGACGAACTGGCCGTCTTTGCGCACCAGGCGGTCGTCCAGGGTGATCGTTCCGCCGCCGTGTTCCGGGGTCTGGATCAGCACCAGATCCCAGTGCAGCTCGGAGCGGTTGCCATTGTCGGCGCTTTCGTAGGCATTCCCAGGGGTGAAGTGGATCGACCCTCCGATCTTTTCGTCGAAGAGGATGTCCTGCATGGCCTGGGTGATGTGTGGGTTGAGGCCAAAGGCGAACTCGCCGATGTACGAGGCGCCTTCGTCCCGGGTAAAGGCCTTGGCCAGTTTCTTCGCGTCACCGACCCGACAGGAAGATTCCACGATCTTGCCCCTCTCGAAAGTGAGGGAGATACCGTCGTAGAAATCGCCTTTGTGAATCGACGCGGTGTTGTAGCTGATGGTGCCCTCCACCGAGTCCTTCACCGGGGCTGTGTAGACCTCGCCGTCGGGGATGTTGCGGTGCCCATCACATTTGACCGACGGCAGGCCCTTGATGGAGAAGCGCAGGTCGGTTCCCGGGCCTTCGATGTGCACGGTGTCGGTGCTGTCCAAGAGCTTCACGAGGGGATCCATCGCCTGGCTGAGTTTGGCGTAGTCCAAACAGCAGACATCGTAGAAGAACTGCTCGAAGTCGCGCTGATTTCGACGCGCCATGACCGCCATGGGTGCGTTGGGGTAGCGGAGCACGCACCAGCGCGTGTTGTTGAGCCGCTCCTCCATGTGCACCGGGATCATGAAGTGCTTGCCCACGATCGACATCTGCGCCTCACTTACGCCCTGGAGATCGAAGGGATTGTCGGATCCCCGGATCGACAGAAACGCCTTGGCGCGCTTCATGAGATCCATGTGCGCTGCGGCGTATTCCTTGATCTGCGGCTCCCCTGCGCTCTCCCAGAAGCTGCGGTAGATGCCCTCGTCGTGGTAGATCAGCACCGGCGCCCCACCCGCTCCGGTGGTCAGCTCGACCACGTCGCGAGCCAGCTCCAGCGCACCGAGTCCCTTGACCTCCAGGTACAGCAGCTCGCCGGGTTTGATCTCCAGCGAATAGTTCACGAGTTGGTCAGCCAGCGCACGATTTCTGGGATCGCTCATTGGGGCAACTCCTTTGGAACGGGACGCTGTCAGGCGTCGCAACCACCGTTTTCTATCACAGATCCGCTCGTCCGGCGCCGTCTTTCCTGCGATCTCGTTTGCGCTGCCCCGCGCCAAGGTCTTTGTCTCTCCACCGGTCCAAGCTGTAAGTGATCGGCGTGGTCCACCGTTGTCACTCCATGAGGCCACGGGTCACAGGCCGTCGGCCGCAGGCCAGAGGGAACCAAATTGCTACTCGCGGAGTCTAAAGCGGTCGTGGTTCACGGGACGAAAATCAATCGTCGGGGTCGAGTTGCCAATGGCCCGACTTTGGCGATAGTATCCGCCGGTCCGGCCCGATGTGCCGAGGTGGATCGAGCAGCCGTGGACAAGAAGCTGAGCGACGAACGTTTGATGATGGCGTACAGCCAAGGGGACGCAAGCGCGTTTGAGGAGCTTCTGCGTCGTCATCAGCGTCCGGTGCTCAATTTCGTCTTTCGTTTCGTGGGGAACCGGGCCACGGCAGAGGATCTGGTGCAGGACGTGTTTCTGCGGATCATCCGCCGCGCGAAGAGCTACAAGCGGGAGGCCAAGTTCACCACCTGGCTCTACACCATCGCCCGCAACATCTGTATCGACCACTCGCGCCGGATGCAGCACCGGCGCACGGCATCCCTGGACCACCCGGTGCGCTCAGACGGGGAGAATCGCCGGACCCTCGGAGAGTCCCTTCCCAGCCCGGACGCGGCGACGGACCGGCGGGCCATGGGCCGCCAGCTCGGCGAGCAGATCAAGGCCGCCGTGGACAGCTTGGCCGAGGATCAGCGCGAGGTGTTTCTGATGCGGGAGTACCTCGGGCTCCCCTTCAAGGAGATCGCCGACATCATCGGGATTCCGGAGAACACCGCCAAGAGCCGGATGCGCTACGCCCTGGAGAAGCTCCGCGCCGACCTTTCGGAGTATGAAGACATGGCGCGGCAGATCGGGTAGCCACACGTTCCGTTCGGAAGGAAGTTGTGGGGACGGAGCTCGATTTCGCTTCGCGAGACCTGTTTCACGTCCCCGAGTTGGCCCAGCCGTTACTCACTCAGTGCGCTGATTCGCAGCCGCAGAAGCCCCCCGAGGTCGAGTCGCCGGACCGGGCTCGGGGAGGCCCGTCGGGCCGGTGGGACCAGGCGTACCACGATGTGATCCACGCTGCGGTCGCCGCGGGCGAGGGTGATCCCCGCGACGATGTCCTCCTGCCGGACATGTGCGGGGATCGCCCAGCGCTCCACGAGTGGCTCGTGAGCCGAGAGTGGCCCGACGTGGCGGGTTCGCCCGATGACCCGGCCGGCCGACCCGTACAGCACCACCGCGCCCCGAGCGGCGCCGAGCTTGTCTGTGAGCTCAAGCTCCAGGGTCGTTCCCGTGGGCGGTAGGAGGCGGAGGCGCGCTCGCACCGGCTCGGTGGGCTTGGGACACGGCTGCGCAGGGCCGGCGAAGTCGTAGGGGAATCCCTGATCGGTGACGACCAGTGCGGTGATGCCGGCGGGGTCCCCCTTGCCAAGGCAGAACCAGCCGTCCAAAAAGTCCACCAGCTCCACGTCCGGATGGCCGCGATCCGCCATGGTGCTGCGGGGCAGATAACCGGTGAGCACCTCCATCACATCAGCGGCCGGGCGCTGCACCGGGTCGGTGGCGTCCGGGGGGTCGACGATGTCCCAGAGTAGTTCGAGCACGACGAACTCGCTCAGGTCCTGATCCATCCCGCCGCTCGGATCCGCATCCCAGCCCATGTCGTCGGGATCCCGCACCGTGCTCCCGGTTTCCTTGGTGTCGATATAGATCGTCTCCCCGAGCAGCACCAGGCTCAGCCAGGTCGCGAGTCCTTCGGACCAGGCCTGGCGGGGATCCGTGGGGGTGCCGTCGTGGGGGCCGCCCGGAGAGTCGTCCCGCGACACGGCCTGGCTCGCATAGTGTCCGAACTCGTGGCTGATCACGCTGTCGTCGTACTCGTCGGTGTCGGCGGGCGTGCCCAGCACGTAGAGTTGGCCCGCGTAGTAGCAGGTGCCGCAGGCGATGGATTCACTCCGCTCCCACAGGGCCTGGAGCGGTGGGAGCAGCGTCTGGGTGAGGCTGCTGAGCAGCGCCGTGTTCCGGTACAGCACGCCGAAAATGTTCAGGGCGCCTGCGTCGGTCGCCTCGTCCACGTGCAGGTCGATGTCGACCGCGCCGGAGCTGTCGTCCGCAGTGGGGCTTTCGAAGGCATAGGTGTGGTCGTCCCGGTCGGTGACCCAGGTGCGGTGCGTGGCGGTGAAGTTGAAGGCGGCGACCCGGATCAGGATCCCGTCGGGCCCGGCGCCGATGTCGTAGGGAATCGAATAATCCCCGCTGGCGTCGGTGATGCCGAAGCCGAGGGGCGCGCCGTCGACGGCGCGCTGGACCATCACGCTGACTCCCTCGGCCGGGGCGGTCAGCGGATCACCCAGTCCTTCGGAGGTGTAGGGACGTTTGTCCAGGGTGATTCGGCCGGTGGCCAGCCGGCTCCCTTCCGCGCGGGGCGCGCAGCCGGGTCGGCCGTTGTCCAAGGCGCAGCGGCCGCCGATGTCGTCGCAGGGAAGAGACTGGATCCAGTCGCCGTGACAGATGTACAGGCATTCCCCGACGCAGAGCCCGTGGACGGGGAGGTCAGCGCATCCACCCGGCACGGGGCCGCAGGCGGGCGGGCTCGATGCCGACGCGACGCAGTGCAGCCCCTCGGCGGCGCAGTCGCGGCTCACCACCGTGGCCTGTTCGCAGGTTTCCAGCACCTCGCCGGAGCACCGGCCGGCCGACGGGACCCCCAGACAGCCGGGATCAGCGTCGGGCGTACCACCGGCGTCCGCGGTGGCGTCCGCGGTGGCGTCCGGGGGCGGCTGGCAGGCCGTCAGCCAGGGCAACAGCAGCGCGAGCGCGATCGCGACGAGTGAACGCATGGAAACAGCGTAGCCTGAACTGCGGGGGGCGTCTACGCCACGCGGTCGGCGGAGTAGACAGCGAGGTCTGCGAGGGCGTCGCGGAAGGGGCTTCGCGACAGCGGTGCCAGGGCGTCCCGGGCTCGCCCGGCGGCGGCCAGCGCCATCTCGCGGGTGGATTCGATGGCGCCGCACTGCAGCACCGTGGTAACGATCTCCCGCGCGAGGCCGTTGCCCCCGGTCGCGTCGAGGCCCCGCAGTCGCTGCGCGAGCCCGGGCACCAGGCGGCACGCCTCGATCAGGGGTAGGGTGGGCTTGCCTTCGCGGAGGTCGGTGCCGATTTCCTTGCCGGTGACGGCGGCGTCGCCCTGGTAGTCGAGGATGTCATCGGCGATCTGAAAGGCCATGCCCACTGCGCGCCCATAGACGCCCATGGCGCGGTCGACCTCCGGCGGGAGCAGTCCCCCCACCCGCGCGCACCAAGCCATGAGCGAAGCGGTCTTCCGGTCGACCACGTCGAAATAGACGTCGAGTGACAGATTCAACCGGTTCCGGTTTCCCAGCTGAATCACCTCGCCCTCGGCCATCACGCCGAGGGTGGCCGCCAGGGTTTTAACCGGCCGGAGCTCGCCCACCTCGGCGATCTCCGTGAGGGCAAGGGAGAGGCAGTGGTCACCGGCAAGCACGGCGAGGGAATTCCCCCAGACCGACTGCGCCACGGGCTTTCCACGGCGCTGCGCCGCTTCGTCGACCACGTCGTCGTGCAGCAGCGTGGCCGAGTGCAACAGCTCCGCGGCGCACGCCAGGGAGATCTGGGAGTCGCCGGGCACCGAGGACTCCGCCGCGGAGAGCAGCAGCACCAGCGGACGGACCCGCTTGCCGCCGCCGCCGATGAGGTGGGCCGTGATCTCGGGCAGCGGTGCCTGCGCGCCCTCGGCGATGGTGTCCAGCCGCTGCTGCACCCGGTCGAGCTCGTGCTGCACGAGCGCGAGGCCGGGAACCGTGGGCGGCTGCGGAGCGGGCACTCCGTCGGCGACCGGTGGTGCACCGGAGGTCATGGGGTCGACGTCAGTGGGGGTCATGGACTCTGCTCATAGCGTCAAGTCCGCACGGGAGGCAAGCAAAATTGGGCTGTTTGCGACTGGGGGTTCCTGGGTGTCGAAACTCGATCTCGATACTGGCTCATCCGGGAGATTCGGTTTACTAAGCTGTAGGTACACGATGCATGCGATCTGACGACGACTCCACCCGGTGGAGCGATCCACCGCGTCGCGGCGGCCGGGGCCGTTCCCCGGACGGCGCACGGCGCAAGCCCTACGTCGGGCACCGAGCGGCGGCCCCCGGCGCCTATCGGAAGCGGGCGGCTTCGCCCCCGGATCGCGCCGGCACCGGCCCCAAGCACAAGGTCGAGGTCGAGCCCATCACCGACTACGAAAAACGCCCTGACGCCGATGCCAAAGACGCGGCGCTTCCCAGCCCGTGGGTGGCGGCCGGGCTGGCCCTGGCCTTTTCCGGGCTGGGGCAGATTTACAACGGACGGTGGCTGCGTGGGGTCCTGTCCATGGCGCTCCCGGCGCTCCTGCTGGGCGCGGCGGCGAACAGCAGCTCCTTCAGCGTCTACCTGATGGCCTTCGGCTCGGGGGCGTTGACCGCGCCCACGGTGATCAGCCTGCTGGCCGGCGCCGCGGGTTGGCTGCCGCTGCACCACCCGGCTTTCTGGATGGGGCTGCCGATCAAGGTCGCGGTGGTGGCCGAGGCGGCGTTGGATGCCTATCGAGCGCGCCGCCTGCACCGGGTGCGCGTGTTCCGTCGTTGGACGATTCCGGTGTATGTGGCCAGTGGGGTCGTGCTCCTGCTGATCTGGATGTTCACCGTGGGCTTCGCCACAGTGAGAAAGCCCGGCATGAACCCGGTGCTCGAACCCGGGGATCGGGTGGTCGTCAACCGGCTGGCCTTCGGAGTGCAGATTCCGCTCATCGGGGTGCGGGTCGGCGGCCCGCCCATCCGCCGGGGGGATCGGGTGGCGGTGCTCGATCCGGACGGCTCGGGCCAGCTGCTGATCCGGCGGGTCTTCGCCGTGGCCGGCGAGGGGGTGGACTTCGGTCCTGCGGCGGGCCCTTGGTCCATCCGGCAGCCCATGCTGGATCGCGGGGAGGGCGTGGCGGTGCCCGTGCTCTGGGAGGTCTGGGGCGGCCCCTGCGTGTACGCGCTCGAGGTGGCGGCGCGGCGGAAGGGCGCGAGCTATGCGCGCTGCCGGGCCTTCGTGGAGCGGGCGGCCAAACGTGCCTACGTGGTGTCCTATCCGATTCAGGTGTCCAAGGTTCGGCAGGGCTCGTACAAGCGCGGTCGGGTGGGCAAGGGCAAGGTCTATCTGCTGGCGGACAATCGCGGCACCGCGCGGGACAGCCGCCACTGGGGAGCGGTGTCCACGCGCGCCATTCGCGGAGGTCCGGGCCTCGTGCTGTGGTCGTCCGATCCCCTCGAGGGCATCCGCTGGCACCGCATGGGTTTGCGCGTCGTCGATCGTCCCTGAGCGGCGTCTCTGTCGAGGGGCGTTCTTTGTTGGCTTTTTTGTTAATAATTACGTATGATAAGGCGAATCAACCGCAGTGACCAATCCGCAGGCCGGTGGGTCTGCTGAAGTGGGAGGATGTCTCGTGGCCACCTGGGATGAGATCAGATCGTATATGCGCGGCCGGTACCGTTTACACGAGGACGACGAAGAGCACGTCGCCCTGCTGTTCGGATTCGACGACAACCGGAAGCACTCCATCACCATCACCCAGTTCGAGGCCATGGATCGCCAGTGGGTGCTCTTCGAAGCCCGCGTCTGCCGCAAGGAGCTGTTGGAGCCGGAGCGTGCGCTGGAGCTCAACGGAAAGTCCGTGGTCGGGTATCTGGCGCTGGACCGAGACGGGTTCTATGTGATGCGTCACACCGCCCTGCTCTCCACGCTCGATCCCGACGAGCTGGTCGTTCCCATGCACGTCCTGGTCAAGGTCGCCGACAAGCTGGAAGAGGAGCTGACCGGCTCGGACATCTGGTAGGCCATTGCCGAGGGACCTGTGAATCCAGACGACACACCGCGCGAAGTCTCTGACCTGGAGTCGGATTTTCGGCTGCTGCAAGCTGTGGGGCAGGAGATTCTGTCGTCGCTCGATTTGCGGGAGCTGCTGTGGAAGGTCGTGCGTGTGGTCGGAGAGCGCCTGGGGTTCTACTACGTCGCCATCGCGCTGGTGGAAGGGGATCGACTGTGGTTCCGGGCCGCCCACGGCGGAAACCTCGACAACGAGGCGCTGTTCCGGGAGCGCGCGCACGAGTTCTGGCTGCCCTTCGAGCGGGGCATCACCGGCCGCGCGGCGCTGAGCGGCGCGATCGTGGTCGTGGACGATGTCACCGCGGATGCGCACTATCATGCCGTGGACTTTCTCCCGGACACCCGCGCTGAGATCGCCATGCCCATCGTCAGCCAGGGGCGGGTGCTGGGCGTGATCGACGCCCAGTCCCGCCGCCCGTCGGCTTTTGGCGAGCGCGAGGTTCGCCAGCTCGAGCTGCTCGCGCCGCTGGTGGGTGTGGCGCTGGAGAACACGCGCGTGGTGGGTCGGCTGGAGGAGCGGAACCGGCAGCTCGCCATCACGGCCGCGGTGAGCCGCATCGCCGTGGGCGCCACGGACGTTGAGGACCTGGCCAACCGGGTGTCCATCAAGCTTCGGGAGACCTTCGAGGTCAGCTTCGTCGGCGTGAGCGTGGTCGAGCACCCCGGCGGTGTGATGCGACTCGTGGGCTCGGCCATGGAGCCCGGCTTCACGAGTGCGCCGCCCACCTCCTGGTCCGCGGAGCACGGCCTGCTGGGCCGGGCGGTGGAAACCGAGTGCACGCTGGTCTATGATGCCCGGGTGGAGCCCGGTGGGGACGCCTTCGCGCCGGACAGCCAGAGCGAGATCGCCGTGCCCCTCGTGAGCGGCGCCCGGGTCGTAGGAGTGATCCATCTCGTCTCCCGAGCGGTGGGTTTCTTCACCCCCGACGATGCCCAGCTCCTGGAGGCCATCGCCGGCCCCGTGGCCCACGCGTTGGCGAATGCCTTGGCCATGGCGCGGATCGAGCAGCTCCGCGGGGATCTGAGCAGCATGATCGTGCACGACGTGAGAAACCCGCTCACGGTGGTGCTGACCGCGCTCAAGGTGCTCGAGCGGGTGCCGGGCGTGCAAGAGGATGACCGGTGCCAGCGCTACCTGCGAAACGCCGGGGTGGCCGGCGACGAGGTGCTGCGGCTGGTGGGGAGTCTGCTCGACATCCAGAAGCTGGAGTCGGGGGAGCTCACCCTCCAGCGCACGCTGTTCAACATCGGGGACGTGGCCCAGCGCGTGGTGGCCAACAACCTCATCCTCGCCGAGGTGGAGGAGGTCGAGCTGCTGCTCGAGACGTCCACCGAGCTGCCGCCGGTGCGCGCTGACCTGGACCTCGTGCACCGGACCGTAGAGAATCTCGTGGGGAACGCGCTGAAGTTCACCCCGAGCGGTGGCACCGTGCAGGTGGCCGTACGCGCGGCGACCGACCGGGAGCTCAGTCGCCATCGGGTGGGTGCGCGGGCAGGGGTGCTGGTGGAGGTGGTCGACTCTGGTGAAGGGATTCCCGAAGAAGAGCAGGTCCGAATCTTCGAGAAGTTCGGAGTGGTGGAGTCACGGAAGCGCCGCGTGAAGGTCTCCACCGGCCTGGGCCTCGCCCTGTGCAAGCTGGTGGTGACCACCCACGGAGGCGCCATCTGGGTCGACTCCGAGCCCGGCCGGGGCTCCCGCTTCGCGTTCGTCCTCCCGGTGGATTGACGGGGTGTCCGGGAGCTCAGTCTCCGGCCCAGCGAAAGGACTCCATGGCTTGGACCTCGTCGAACTCGAGCTCGAAGCCGGTGGCTTCGACGAAGGGATCGGCCTTGATCACGATGGGGTACTTGATGTGGCCGATGGCTCCCGGGGGGAGGTTTGGGAGGCCGAAGCGGCCGAGGGCGTGGCCGTAGAGCAGGTCGGGAATGGGGATCGCGCGGCGGCCGGTGACCCGGCAGAGCAGGGAGAGGGGGACCGGTGGGGGGCCGGCGACGTTGTAGATTCCTCGCAGCTTGTGCTCCAGGGCGAGGGCGATGGCGCGGGCGGCGTCGCGTTCGTGCATGAACTGGAACAGCGGGTCGAAGCCGAGCACCGTGGGCACGTTGGGCCCGCGCAGGAAATGCATGAGCGTGCCGGCGCCGGAGGGGCCGAGGGTGTAGACGATGCGTAGGACGACGGTGGTGATCTCGGGGAAGCGCCAGAGGGCCGAGCCGGCGTAGAGGTCGGCGGCGACCAGGTCTGCGAGATCCGGGAAGGTGGACACCGCCATGGGCGGGTCCTCCTCGGTGCGGTACAGCGGCGTGTCCGGTGCGGCGCCGTAGACCGTGTGTCTGCCGATGAAGAGTGCTTGTTTGACGCCGTACTGGTGGCAGTGGTCGAACACGGCGCGGGTGCCGCCCAGGTTGATCCGGTAGCGCTCCTCCTTGCTGGCGCCCCAGTGGGTGACGGTGGCCATGTGGATCACCGCGTCGGGACGCTGGGTGCGGAACACGTCCTCCGCCGGGCGCTTGCGCGTGTCGGCGCGGAACACCTGGACGGACTTGGGCGCGTCGGGCCAGGGCCGGCGGTCGATGCCCAGGACGGTGTGGCCCTGCGCCAGGACCGCGCGCGCGACGTGGCGGCCCATGGAGCCCGAGATTCCGGTGATGAGCACTTTCATTTTTTTACGCTAGTCACTCTCTCCCGGGAAGTCGTCTTGGGTGACCTCACCGAAGGGCAGCACGCGATCCAGCCGTCGTCGGCGCTCCTGTCGTCCCTGGTCGATGAGCTCCACGATGCGGGCCTTGACCCGATCCACATAGCCCTCGATGACCCGATCCGCTTCCGCGCCGGTGCCTTCGAAGCAGAGCGGCTCGCCGTAATAGATGTCGCAGGCGATGGGCAGGGGGAACGGGATCAGGTAGCTCGGAATGGGCAGGTAGGGGGCGCCGATCAGCTTGGCCAGGGGCATGAGGTGGAACTTGGTGGGCAGCGCCTCCTCTCCGCCGATGAAGGCGAAGGGCACGATGGGCGTGCCGGTCTGCAGGGCCAGGCGCATGAACCCGGTGCCGAAGCCCACCAGCTCGTAGCGGTGGCTGTAGAGCTTGCCCGTGCCCCGGGCTCCCTCGGGGAACACCATCAGGATACGCTCGTCCTCCAGCAGCGAGATCGCGTGCTCGGGCAGGCCGGTGAACTGGCCCACCCGGCTGAACCACGTGGACACGAAGGGCCAGAGCTGGGCGAATTTCTCCACCATGCCGTGGGCCAGCCGCGGCGGCTCGTGTCGGAGCAGCAGGGACGTGAGCACCATGCCGCCGTCGACGGGCAGCCCCCCCGAGTGGTTCCCCACCACCATGGCCCGACCCGCGTCGGGCACGCGCTCGATGTTGTGCGCCGTCACGCGGAAGTAGCGCTTGTAGAACCACCCCAGGAGCGTGAAGAAGTGCGTCAGGTGCTCCTTCGACACGCCAAAGGGGTCGATGCCGTAGCGGTTGAATCTCAGGTTCAACCGGTCCACACAGGCGGCGATCTCCGGATCAACAGGGAGCCTCATGGCGACCACCATACCAACCCCGGCTCAGCCGGGCAAATGGGAAGCTCGCGGGCTCGTGGGTGGGCCGTCGGGAATGCCGGCGCAGGTCGTGAGGCGGGCGGGGGCAGGCGGGGGGCTGGTCCGCCTACGGGCAGCCGACCTCGTCGGAGCAGTCGCCGCACTCGTTGTCGCCGTTGCAGTCGATGGCGGCGGAGGCGTCCCAGCACACGCCGTTGTCGCACCAGGAGCCGGTGCAGTCGATCTCGGCCGTGCAGTAGATCTCGTCGCTGTCGTCGGGGCAGTCGTTGTTGCCGTCGCAGACGAGGTTGATGTCGATCAGCGACATGTCGTCGCAGATGTAGAAGTCCATCATGACGCAGGAGGCGCAGAGGGTGGTGTCCTCGTCCGAGCTGTCCGCGCAGTCGTTGGTGCCGTCGCAGACCGCCTCGTAGCCGACGCAGCCGAGGTCGGCGCACGTCCAGTCCCCGGGGTCACAGCCACAGCCGGCCTCGTCGGCGCCGTTGCCGCAGTCGTCGTTGCCGTCGCACTCGTACATCGGGTTCAGGCAGACGCCGTTGCCGCAGTCGAACTCCGTGGCGAGACAGCCGCAGCTGTCCTCGTCCGAGCCGTCGGCGCAGTCGTCGGCGCCGTCGCACGCGAGGGCGTCGGAGATGCAGACGCCGTCGCCGCAGTCGAACTCGGTGGACAGACAGGCGCTGCAGCCGACCTCGTCCGAGCCGTCGTTGCAGTCGGCCACCGTGTCACAGACATCCAGGGCATCGATGCACTGCAGGTTGGCGCACTCCCACTCGGTGGCGAGGCAGCCGCCGCAGTAGAGCTCGTCCGAGTCGTCCAGGCAGTCATTGTAGCCGTCACAGGTGTGCGGTGCCGCCACGCATCCGATCCCGTTGTCACAGGCGAACTCGTCGGCGAAGCAGCCCCCGTCGTCGTCGCCACAGGCCACCTGGCCCATGCCAAACAGTAGTACCAACGGAATTGCAAATAGGCGCGTCTTCATACTCTTTCCTCCTTCGTCATGGTTGGGCCCGCGGCGCGTCCGTGGGCGCACCGTTCAGTCGACACCAGGTGTTTTGTGACGTCTCGAGTCACGCGGATCTTTTATGATGACGGAGATTGTCAATGCTGTCCAATTTGATAAGTAAATCGCTTTATTATTGGGGAGGTATGCGCTGGTGTGCCGCGCCATCACGCGGCACACTATTCGGGGCTCCGAAGACGGCCGGCGAGCTGGCCGCAGGCGGCCGAGATGTCGGCGCCGCGGCTGTGGCGGGTGAGCACGGTGTAGCCCGCGCGACGAATGGGCTCGCAAAAGAGCTCCAGCCGCTCCGGAGCCGGGGGCCGAAATTCGCAGCCGTCCACTGGATTAAACGGGATGATATTGAATTTACACGGAATTCCTGCGACTAGACGGGGAAGTCGGCGCGCGTCCTCGTCGGAGTCGTTCAGGTCCTCGATCAGCACGTATTCGAAAGTGATGCGCCGTCGCTTTTCCAAGGGAAAGCTCCGGAGCTCGGCCATGAGCTCGTCCAGGGGAAATTTCTCGGCCACGGGCATGATCTTGGCCCGGATTTCCTGAGTCGTGGCGTTGAGCGAGACGGCCAGGTTGACCTGGTGCGGCCAGGCGGCCAGACGCCTCAGGCCGGGGATCACGCCGGCCGTGGAGATCGTGATCCGGCGGGACGATAGGTTCGCGCCGAGGGGATGCATCAACATTTCCAGGGAGCGCTGCGTGTTGCTCAGATTCGCCAGGGGCTCTCCCATGCCCATGTACACGATGTTGGAGATGCGTCGGTCGTCCTGCTGGGCGCGCATCCGGGTCCGGATGCGGTAGAGCTGGTCCACGATTTCGCCCGCGGTGAGGCTGCGGTGCAGCCCCAGCCCCGCCGTGGCGCAGAATCGGCACCCCATGCCGCATCCCACCTGGGTGGACAGGCAGACCGAGACCTTGCGATCCTCGGGCATGAGCACGCTCTCCACGAGCTGGTCGTCAGAGGTGCGAAAGGCGAGCTTGGCGCTGCCGTCGTCGGAGTCGGCGACCTCGACCAGCTCCAGGGTGGTCAGGGTGGTTCGCTCGGCCAGGCGGTCGCGTAGGTCCTTGGCGATGTCAGTCAGCTCGTCGAGCGCGGTGATTCCATGACCATGGATCCAGCGGAAGAGCTGATCGGCGCGAAACCGCCGCTCGCCCCAGTCCTGTACGAGGCGCTCCAGCTCGGCATGCGTCTGGTCCCGTAGGTCCGGCAGGTTCTGGCGGGGAGCCACGGCGGCGTCGCTACTCGGTCAGGACGCGCAGCTCTTTGCCGGCGAACAGGTAGCCGATCTCGAAGGCGGCGGTCTCAGGGGCGTCAGAGCCGTGCACGGCGTTGTTCTGCAGCGAAGTGCCGAAGCGGCCGCGAATGGTCTCCGGCGGCGCCCGGGTGGCGTCGGTGGGGCCCATGAGGTCGCGCCAGCGCCGGATGGCGTCGTCGCCCTCGAGCACCATGGCCAAGATGGGCCCGGAGGTCATGTACTCCACGAGCTCGCCGAAGAAGGGACGGTCCTTGTGCACGGCGTAAAAACCAGCGGCCTCGAGGTGAGAGAGCCGGAGTGACTTCACGGCGAGGATCTTGAGGCCGGCCTCGGTGACGGCGGAGAGGATGGGGCCAAAGGCCTGCTTCGCCACGGCGTCCGGTTTGATCAGTCCTAGCGTTCGTTCCATGTGCTCACTCACTTTCGCTGCCCGAGGGCGGTTTTCATGGCCTGGCCCATTTCAGCCGGGCTGTCGGCGACCACGATTCCGGCGTTCCGGAGCGCGGCGATCTTCTCCTTGGCGGTGCCCTTGCCCCCGGCGATGATTGCCCCGGCGTGGCCCATGCGCTTGCCGGGGGGGGCGGTCTGGCCGGCGATGAATGCCGCCACGGGCTTGCTCATCTTCTCAGCGACGAACCGGGCGGCCTCCTCCTCGGCGGTGCCCCCGATCTCACCGATCATCAGCACGGCCTCGGTGTCGGGATCGGCCTCGAAGGCCTCGAGCACGTCGATGAACGGCGAGCCGATGACCGGGTCGCCGCCGATGCCGATGCAGGTGGACTGTCCCAGGTCCAGCTTGGTGAGCTGATCCACGGCCTCGTAGGTCAGGGTTCCGGAGCGGGAGATCAGCCCCACCTTGCCCGGCTTGTGCACGTAGTAGGGCATGATGCCGATCTTGCATTTCCCCGGGGAGACGATGCCCGGACAGTTCGGGCCGATGACCCGCGCGCCCAGCGCCCGCGCCACGGGGAGGGCCCGCACCATGTCCAGGGTGGGGATGCCTTCGGTGATGACCACGATCAGCTCGATGCCGGCAGAGGCGGCCTCGAGGAGGGCGTCGGCCCCGCCCGGGGCGGGCACGAAGACGATCGATGCGTTGGCCCCGGTTTCGGCGACGGCCTCGGCGACGGTGTTCCACACCGGCACGCCCTCAACCTTTTGCCCGGCCTTGCCCGGTGCGGAGCCGGCGACGATCTTCGTGCCGTCGCCGAGCATGGTCGCGGTGTGGAACCGGCCGGTGCGTCCCGTGATGTTCTGAACCAGTAGCCTCGTGTTTTCGTCGCACCAGATGCTCATTGGGTCAGCTCCACGATTTTCCTGGCGCCATCGGCCATGTCGGTGGCGGCCACGAGGTCCAGGCCGGACTCTGCCAGAATTTTTCGTCCCTGGTCCACGTTTGTGCCCTCGAGCCGCACCACCAGCGGCACCTTGAGGCCCACCTCCCGAAACGCGGTCACCACGCCGTCTGCGATGGTGTCGCAGCGCATGATCCCGCCAAAGATATTGATGAAGATGCCCCGCACGTTGGGGTCGGCGGTGATGATCTTGAAGGCGGCGGCCACCTGGTCGGCCTTGGCGCCTCCGCCGACGTCGAGGAAGTTGGCGGGCTCGCCGCCGGCCTGCTTGATGATGTCCATGGTGGACATAGCGAGGCCGGCGCCGTTGACCATGCAGCCGATGCTCCCGTCGAGCTTGATGAAGGACAGGCCCCACTTCTTGCCCTCCAGCTCGGCCGGGTCTTCCTCGGTTTCGTCCCGCAGGGCTGCGATGTCGCCGTGCCGGAAGAGCGCGTTGCTGTCGAAGTTGACCTTGGCGTCCAGGGCGAGCACGTCTCCGCCGGCGGTGATCACCAACGGGTTGATCTCGGCCAGGGAGCAGTCGAGCGCGACATAGGCGTCGGCCAACTGACCGATGAAGGCCGTGGCGGCCTTGGCGGTCTGTCCCTCGAGGCCGAGACGGTAGACCAGCTGTCGCGCCAGGAAGGGCGTGAAGCCGAAGCGGGGGTCGATCAGGGCGCGGTGGATTTTCTCCGGCGTCCTGGCCGCGACCTCCTCGATCTCGGTGCCGCCCTCGGTGCTGGCCATGATGGCCACCTGACTCTGGGCCCGGTCCAGCACCATGCCCACGTACAACTCGGCGGCGATCTCGATGCCCTGCTCGATCAGGACCCGGTTGACCTGCTTGCCCGCCGGGCCGGTCTGGTGCGTGACCAGGGTGCTGCCGAGCATCCGCTCCGCCGTGTCCCGGGCGGCCGCCGCGCCCTGCACCACCTGGACGCCTCCCAACTCGGGCGCCTCGAGGAACCGACCCTTGCCGCGCCCGCCGGCGTGGATCTGGGCCTTGACCACCACGGCTTCGCTGCCGGTTTGCTGGATCACGGAACGGGCCGTGGCCTCCGCCTCGTCCGCGGTCGTGACAGCGCCGCCGATGGGGATGGCGACCCCGAAGGACTTGAGGATTTCCTTGGCCTGGTGCTCATGGATCTTCATCGCACGCTCCTGTGGGACGTCGGGCGTTACTGTAGCGATCGATGCGGGAATGGCAAGCCTGGCGAAACCGTTCGCGTGGTATCCGCTGCGGCGTCCCCGCGCGCAGCGCGGGCTACCCCTTGACGGGACGGGAGGGGTGTCATGAGCCGCGGAGCGGCGGATCTGTCGGCCTGTTTTCGGCACCGAGCAGTGGGGCCCCCTTCCGGAGATCGATCCGCCACTTCGTGGCTCAGTTCGCCCCCTCCGCCCCCTCCGGGGGAACCCTCGCTACTCTCGGAAGGTGCCGCAAATAGCACCCCCGTGAACACATACGCCTGGGCTAGACCAGGCGGAGGGATTGGGAGGAGTAGCCGGCGTCGCCGGAGATGATCGCGGCGTTCTCCTCGCGACGCTTGCGGGCCAGAGCTTCGACGTACTCGCGCATGTCGGGGAAGGCGTTGGTGAGGGCCTTCCACTGGGCCTGGGAGATCGCCAGCAGCCAGGCCTTGCTCGTTGCGGTGACCGTGGCTACAGCGGGTCCGCCGGTCAGGAGTGAGATTTCGCCGACCAGGCTTCCGGGCTCGAGCAGACCGAGGGTTACGGTTTTCCCGCGGCGCTGGCGCGTGGCCCTGGCCGTACCGGCCAGGAAGATCATCAGACCGCCCGAGGGTTTGCCCTCCCGCAGGATGACCTTGCCCTCCTTGATCTCGTAGAGCTTGAACTTCCGGGCCAACACCCAGCGTTTGGCCTCCGGCACGGGCTTGAGCAGATCCGAGGTCTTGACGAAGATCTCGAGCAGGCGATCCTTGAGGAACTTGATGAGCACCGGGACGACCTGGGGGAAGTCCCGGATGAGCAGCCGCAAGGTGTCCCGGGACACCTCCAGCATCTCCACCGTGGTGATCGCCTCCACGGTCGCCACCCGGGGCGTATCGGTGATGAGCGCCATCTCACCGAAGAACTCGCCGTCCTTGAGGGTGGTGACGTGGATTCGCCGTCCGTCGACCTCCTTGATGATCGCCACCTCGCCGCGGACGATGACGTAGAGAGAGCCCCCGATCTGGCCCTGCTTCACGATCTCCTGGCCCGGTGACTTCTCCACGTAGGACATCTGGGCCACCAGGGACTTCATCACGTCGATGCCGAGCTTCTGGAACAGGCCCGGCGGCGTGGGCGCCGAGGCCTCCTGTCCCGGTGTGATGCGTCGCTTGTACTCCTCGAAGTCTCCGGTCTGGCCGGGCTGCGGCTCATCGAGCGGCACTTCGAAGAGCTCCTGCGAGTCCTTGGGCATCGCATCGCCGGTGGGCTTTCGCAGGGTGCCGGGCATCACGTCCTCGAGATCGAGGGTCTCCAGGGGAGCGTCCAGCTCCAGGGTCGGTTTTTTCATCGGGGTCCGGGAAACCGTGGCCTCGCTGTGCTCCAGCGACTCCATGAAATCGAGGTCGTCCATGTCCAAGACCTCGATGTCGTCGTCGGACTCGGTCGCGTGGCCGACGGCGTTGTCCAGCAGCTCGATGTCTTCGATGGTCAGGGCGTGGGTCGCCTTCGGGTCGTCCAGCGGCTCCTCGAGCTCGATGGCGATGTCGAGGGTTTCTCGCGGTTTCCGACTGAGCTGGGACTGGGTGGGATCTGGGCGTGGCGGTTTGTCCACCAGGGGTGCGGTGCGCGTGATCGGGGGCGGGGGCGGGGGCGGGGGCGCGCCACCGGGGCGAACCGGCTTCTCCAGCAGGGCTTCGAGCTCGGTGATGTCGATGGCCTGCAGCTCTTTTGGGGACGTCTCGTGTTTCGGGCGGGGCAACGACAGAGACTCCGAGGGCGCCTCGGCCCGGCCCGGAGCGGGAGTGCTCAAGACGCGTCCACCGGTGGCGGCCAGGGCGGCCTGACTCGGGGTCGGTTCGCGGGGCTCCGCGGCCATGGGGAATTTCGGCTTGTCGGTGCCGCTCACCTCCTCCAGGAGGCGCAGCCCGGTCGCGTTGAGCGGGTCCATGGCCAGCAGCACCTTGCACAGGGCCACGCATTTGACGTGCCAGCCGTTCTTCCCGTACAGCGCAGCGGCCTTGGTAAAGTACTTCACCGCATCGTCGATCTGGCCCAGTCGCTTGTGCGCCTCCCCCGCGAGGTGGGGCCAGCGAGGCTCCTCGGGATCCCGCGAGCAGAGCTCGTGATAGATCTCGATTGCCTTCTTGACGTTTCCGCCCTGTCGAAGCTTTTCCGCCTTGTCCCGGAGTTTCCGGATTTTCTTGTCAGTGCGGTCCACGGGTCCCTGCGGTCTCTGCGGTTCGCTGCGCCAGAGTCAAGCTTGGAGCCTATCACGCCTCCTCACGGGACGCAGCAGATTCATTCGGCCTGACGGCCACACTCCTTGCATTTTCCGTCGGGCCCCACGACCCCGACGCAGGCGCCGTCGGGGCAGAGCTCACGGTGGTTGGGATCGAAGCCGTCGGTTTCCTCGGGCGCATGGTCCTCGTCCTCGACGTTCGGCACGGTTTCCGTTTTCGGAGCTGCGGTCGGCTCTTTCGGCAGGGCGGCTTCCGCCTCCGCTTCGGGTCCGTCTCTGGGCGGACCGTTGGGCGAGGGAGCGCCACACTCCTTGCACAGGCCATCGGCCCCGATGACCCCGATGCACGCGCCGTCGGGACAGAGCTCCCGGCGGTTGGGATCGAAGCCTGTTCTCAGGAGATCTTCACTCATCTTGTCCCCGAGCTACTTCAGGTTCTTGAACAGATCGTCGAGCTTGGACTTCGCGTCGGCCGCGGCGGTGTCCTTCTTCGGCGCTTCGTTTCGTTCGAGGAAGTTGAAATGTTGACAGAAGTTCGCCTCTTCCCGCTCCCGGATGAAGGGGGCGTGCGTCTCCCGGCACTCATTGTGGATGTTGGGGTCCCAGAGCTCGCAGTTCTTGCAGACGTGCAGGTCTGCCCGGCAGTGCACACAGGAGTCCTGGCGGCCGACCTTGACGCCGACCTTGACCGCGAACTCCAGCTCGTTTCCGCATTTCCAACAGTAGTAGGCCATCGTTGCCTCCTCGCAGCCGCCGATTACCGGGCAGTCGTGGAAGGGCCCGGAGCGGCTTGGGTGATGCCTATCACACTACTAGTTGATCTGGGAATGCTTTGTTGTCTAGGTCCTAAGGGTTGCGTCCGAGGGGGCGACGCATTATGAGTTGGGAGGTGCTCGGCGGCCTGCAGGGGCCCGCGACAGGGCGCTCGAAAGGCAAGACCATGAAGCTGTTTCGCAGGCCGAGTACGGGATCGTTGAACAAGGATTTCAGGCGCTTCCAGGGCACGAGCACCTACATTACGTCCCAGGCCCTCGAGGACGCCGTGAACGTCTCCCTGGCCTTGGAGCGGCCCCTCCTGCTGCGCGGTGAGCCCGGAACCGGCAAGACGCTGCTGAGCCACGCCATTGCCGAAGGCCTCGGGATGCCGCTGATCACCTGGTTCGTCAAGTCCACCACCCAGGCCACGGAAGGGCTGTACGTCTACGACACGGTCCAGCGCCTGCATGACAGCCGGTTCATGGACAAGGACGTGAGTGACATCAGCCAGTACATCCGCCTCGGGCCCCTGGGCCAGTCGTTCAAGGCGGACCAGCAGGTGGTGCTGCTGATCGACGAGATCGACAAGGCGGACCTCGAGTTCCCCAACGACCTGCTCAACGAGCTGGACAACATGACCTTCACGATCCCCGAAACCGGGGAGGAGGTCACCGCGGTGCACCGGCCCATGGTGGTCATCACGTCCAACAACGAGAAAGAGCTGCCTGACGCCTTTCTGCGGCGCTGCGTGTTCCACTACATCGAGTTTCCCGAGCCGGAGCTGATGCTGGAGATCGTTGCGGTGCACCACCCGGACCTGGAGCGCAAGCTGGTGGACCAGTGCCTGGAGACCTTCTACCGCCTCCGGGACGTGTCCGGGCTGCGCAAGCGGCCGTCCACCTCCGAGCTCGTGGACTGGATCGCGGCGCTGCAGCTCAGCGGCGTGGACGTCAAGCGCCTGGGCAAGGAGATCCCCTTCCTGGGCACCCTGCTCAAGCAGGAGCACGACCTGAATCGCGTCGCCGGCGGCGGGCGGAGCTGAGGGGATCCGGGAGCCGATGCTTCTCGAGTTCTTCTTCGCGCTGCGGCGCTACGGGCTGAAGGTCGGCCCCCAGGAGTGGCTGGCCCTGATGAAGGCGCTCTCCCTGGGGCTGCACGACTCGAGCTTCACCACCTTCTACAACATCGCGCGGTCGCTGCTGGTCAAGACCGAGAACGAGTACGACCTCTTCGATCAGGTGTTCGCCCACCACTTCCAGGGGATGGAGCTCAAGGTGGCGCAGCTCAACGAAGAGATCCTCGAGTGGCTCAAGCACGCCCAGGGCTTTTTGCACCTGAGCCCGGAAGAGCTCGCGGCCCTGGAGCACCTCGATCTCAGGGAGCTCATGCGCATGTTCGAGGAGCGGCTCCGGGAGCAGAAGGAGCAGCACGACGGGGGCAGCCGCTGGATCGGCACCGGCGGCACCTCGCCCTTCGGTCACGGCGGGGCGCATCCGAGCGGCATCCGGGTGGGGGGCCAATCCATGGGTCGGAGCGCGATGCAGGTGGCCATGATGCGCCGGTTTCGCGGCTACCGGACCGACTTGATCCTGGACATTCGGCAGATCAAGGTGGCGCTGTCGAGGCTGCGGGAGCTCACCCGGGAGGGCTCGATCGAGGAGCTCGATCTGGACGCGACCGTGGATCAGACCTGC
>JBDRSE010000365.1:0-3133 GCA_043825095.1 bacterium | reverse complement strand
AATGATGAAGAGTGAACACCGGAGGCCCCTCCGGCTCGCGACAGTGGGCCTGGGAGCTGTGGTCTGGTGCGCGCTGCTGTTCCGGGCCACACCCGCCCCGGCCGCGCCCGCCCCAGCCGCGCGGGTACCGGCCCCGGCGGCGGCGGCGGGCAAGAAGCCGCCCGGGCCCATTGCTCGCCGGGCCGCGGCGGCGGGGAAGAAGTCGCCCGGGCCGGGCGCTCGCCGAGCCGCGGTGGCGGGCAAGAAGCCGCCCGGGCCCGTTGCGCGTCGGGCCGCGGCGGATGCCCTGTGGGAGAGCGAGCGCGTCGAACGCCGGGCCGCGGCAGATGCCGTGCGGGCGACCGGATCGCCCGCGGGTACGCTGTCAGCCCCTGTGCGCGAAGCGCTCGGCATCGAGCCGGTACCCAAGAAAAAGAAGAAGAAGAAGTCCAAGTGGGTCGGCGGGTTGCTGCTCAGCGCCGCGGTTGTGTCGAGCCACTATGTCCGCGCCAGTGAGGGGATCACGGATGAGGCGAAGCTGACAGGGTTCGGCTCGGGGTTCGCCATTTCTGCGGACTACCCGCTCTCCCGGCGGTTTCTGCTGGGGATCCTCTACTGCATCACGTTCCTGCAGACCGCCTACGCCGATCCGCTGCAGGACCGCCTCTGGGCAGCGGTCAACTTTCTGGGAGCCGCCGGCACCTTTCCCTTCCGCTTCCTCAAGGATCGGCTCGTTTTCAGCATCGTCGTCAAGGCGGGCGGCTCCCTCGGGTTGGGCTCGTTTGGGAGAAGGAACAGCGGGACGGGTTCCGGCAAGGGCTCCGGATACGGCTTCCTGGTCGGGGCCCACCTCGGGATCAAATGGCTGGGCAAGAGCAAGAAGGGCGGATTCGAGGCGCGGCTGGGGTGGAAATACGGAATCCTCTACGAGGACGTCGCAGGGGCCAGCAGAGACATCATGTGTCAGATGCGGTTGAGCATTGCTTCCCTCTCGGTCGGCTTTGCGATGTGACCTCTGTTCACGCTTCCTCCTTGACGGGTTTCCCCTTTCCCCGAGATACTTCCCGGGACTGTCCGAGGAGACGCGGAATGGGTCGACGCCTCTGGTTTTACGCAGCGCTCAGCGTGACGATCGCCCTGGTCGGATGCCCCAAAGACGGCGCCGAGGTCGCGATCTGCGGGGACGGCGTGAGGGAGGGCGACGAGGAGTGCGATTGCGGCCTCGACTTCCTGTACCGGCCCTCGAGCTGCCCCGACGTCAACGGCGCCCCAGGCGCGAACTGCGACGTGAGCTGCGGGATGATCGTCGTGTGTGGGGACGGCGTGGTGGACGGCGACGAGGAGTGCGATGACGGGAACCTCTTCGTAGGAGACGGCTGCAACGATGTCTGTGAGGTCGAGGGGACGTGCACCCCGGCATTCTTCGAGGAGTGCGCTCTTCGGCCCTTCCCCGGGAGCTGCTGCGACGACATCTACGGCGTGGCGCTCGCCTGCCACGGTTACAGCGGGGCCGAGTCCGGCTGGTGTCTGCGCGAGTGCGATACCACTGCTGATTGCTACTGGAGCTACCGGTGCCAGACCGAGTTCGGATACGCCTGCAACGTAGCCTACTGCGGGCCCGACACCTGGTTGGGCGGGGCGTCCAACGCTCCCTGCACCGTGCCCGGCGGGGGGCCGGGTTGGTGCTGGCCGTACTTCGACCGGGAGCTCGCCACCGAGCAGCAGAAGGGCTACTGCCTGGAGGCCGGAACCATCCCCCCCGGCGGCGCCTGCCGCAATCACTGGCCCGTGGACCGGTCCGAGGACTACTGTGACCTGGGGCTGTGCCACGAGGACGCGTGCCTGGCCTTCTGTGATTGGGAGGACGCCCACGACACCGCGATGTACGGCGCCTCCCCGGTCTCCGAGCTGCTCCCGTGCCCCGACGGCACCAACTGCGTCGGAGAGTCCACGCTCAACGTGGATTCCGGTCTGCTCGAGGGGGGGTATGGGACCTGTCGGCCCATGGTCGGGCCCCATGACATCATCGCGTGCTCGCTGGTCACCGACCGGCTCGTGAGCGACCCTTCGCGGAGCTGCGCGGACCTGGGTTATACCGGCGAGACGCGGTGCGAGCTGATCGAGTGGAGCAGCGGGGCCCTCGCCGTCGGGAGCCTCATCGGGACATGCATTGTCCAAGCCCCGACCAACCGGGGCGTGTGGGAGGAGTGCGCCGCAGCCACGGACGTCTGCCCGTCGAGCTGCGCGTGCGTGGAGCAGGACTTCTTCGCGGCGAGCCCGCAGGGACCCACGGTCTGCGTGCCCTACTGCGACACCCAGCACCCGTCAGGCCCCCAGGCCGGCTGCGCCGAGCGGGGCGTCGTTCCGACCGCCGATGGGACGCCGGTCTGCACCTCCCTGTCGCAGCGGCACAACCCGGCCGACAGCTTTCCGACGCGCCTCGGCTACTGCGCCCTGCCGCCGTCCTAGCCTGGACTTCCTAGCGCTCTACTGAGATCGCTTGGTGTACCGTAGCAGGGTCGAGCCGAAGGCGACGACGTAGATGTCCACGTCGTTGGCGCCGTGGACGTCCTTGAGATCGATCTCCGTGCCCGAGGCGAGGGGGGACCAGGCGTCCCCGTCGAAGCGCAGGATCACGCCCCCGTTCCCCACGGCGAAGACATTCTCCGGCGAGCTGCCCCACACGGCGTTCAGGGTCTGCTCGGTGCCGCTGTCCATCTCCGACCAGGCGACCCCGTCGTAGTGGAGGATCAACCCGAGCTCACCCACCGCGAAGATGTCTGAATCACTGCTGCCCCACACATCCCACAGCCACCAGCCCGGGTCGAAGGCCCGCAGGTCGATGCCGCTCCCGTCATAGCCGTAGACACCGCCGTCGCCCACGAGGATCACCTCCTCCGGGCCCGCCGCCCAGACCCCAGTGAAGTACGGATGATAGGAGTGGGTCACGGCGCTCCAGGCGCTGCCGTCAAAGATCAGCAGGGTCCCGTTCTCGCCCACCGCATACACCTGGTCTTCGCGCAGGCCCCAGACGGCCGTCACGTCCAGATCCGAGGCGACGGGAACGGTCATCTCCTGCCAGCTCGCGCCGTCGTAGTGCGCCACGGTTCCGGTGTCGCCGACGGCGAACGCGTTCGAGCTCGAGCTCGCCCAG
>JBDRSE010000364.1:0-31307 GCA_043825095.1 bacterium | reverse complement strand
TGTTTCAGAACTGCCTGAGATGAATCGTCTGACGCAGAAGTGAAACATCGGCGCGTGGTGCGCGCCCTGCCACCCAGACAGCATACACTCCTGGCCGGCGCGGACATCAGGCGAGGTCGCGAAGGCCCGGGCGTGCCCGCGTTCTTGGCAAAAAACAAATCAGGCACGCCCCGGCCTCGGCGGTTTCACCCGACGCCCGTGTCGGCGCCCCACGCTCGCTATCCAGGCCAGTCAGTCCCCTGGGAGAAGGATGAACGTCGCGTCACGATTCGCCGCCCAAAAGGGCTACGGAGCTCAAGTACGCGAAATCCCGCCAAACCGGGATCCGCATCATGTCCCTCCGCGGATCGGCACCCCGCCGGCACGGAGGCTTGCGGACCGCTCGCCCGGCTGATACCTTGCCCGTCAGTGGGCAGCCAAACGGAGTCAAGCATGGACGAGTACGCAGTCATCACCGCCGTCGGCCCGGATCGCCCCGGTCTGGTGGACCTCATCTCCAGGTACCTCCTCGACGCCGGCTGCAACCTCGAGGACAGCCGCATGGCCATGCTAGGCGGCGAGTTCGCCATGGTCATCCTCGTCAAGGGATCCGCCGCGGCCATCGACGCAGTCCTAGCCGGTGCCGAAGGGGCCGGCGCCGAGTCCGGGCTCGCCGTGCTCGCCAAGCGGACCCACGCCCCGGGGAGCCGTTCCCAGAGCGAGGCCATCCCGTACCAGGTCAACGCCTACTCCATGGATCACCCCGGCATCGTGCAGCAGGTGGCCCACTTCCTCGGGGCGCACAAGATCAACGTCCGGGCCCTGGACACGCGCGTCACCCAGGCCCCCATCACCGGACAGCCCCTCTTCACGCTCCGTGCGACCATCGACCTCCCCGCCGGGGTCAGCGTCCGCGAGATCCGCCGCGGGCTCGAAGACATCGGCGCCGCCGAGAACATCGACATCGAGCTCAAGCCCGCCGACCGATAATCGGCTTCGCCGCGCGCGCCATCGCCGCGCGCATCGTCGGCCATGAGCTCCTTCGAGGGGTCCCCGACACGGAAGAGGACACCTCGATTATCGGCAGCCAGCGGATGGAGTTGCGTGTTTTTCGCGTGACACGTGTCGCGTCTGACCGTCGGGGCTACTTCAATACCCGTACATCGTACATGCAGGCGATCTCGCGGAAGTTCCCGCCTCTGCCGTAGGGGTAGCGCCACGACTGGTCGGAGCGCTTGTAGTCCCGCCGGCATCCTGACCCTGGGACCCGCTGGCGCACGGGTGGGTTCTTGGCGTCGTGGGGGATCGTGACGACGGCGGCCAGAGCGCGCAGGACGTCGCCATAGGCGACCGTGTCCTCCGCGGTGACGGTCAGGAGGAAGCGTTCCTTGGGGCTCGGGTAGCTGCTGGGGTCCTTGTACTTGGCGGCGAACAGGTACCACAGGTGGTGGGAGAGGTCGCGCGTGATCGCGGGCGTAAGCTTCGCCCCCGGCGGCGGGAGGCAAACGGGAGCGTTTTCCGGGACGCCCGGCTGACACTCCGAGCCGAATCGTGAGTGGATGAAGTAGCCCTTGGCGGTGACCTTGAGGCCGAGCCCGAGGCCGGGCTTTTGTGACGACTCTTTGAACGGCTTCTTCGTGTAGACCTCGATGATGCCCGGTTCGTCGCTGTCTCCGCGCGCCACGAGGTGAACCCGCTCATACCCGGCTTTGGACGCGCAGGCCAGCACGTGGCGGACGATGACATAGGGTGTTTTCGCGGCGGCGATCAGGCCGAGGTGGCCTCGCGCGCCCTTGCGGAGCTTGGACGTGTGTGAGCGCCGCTCGGCCAGGGCAGTGGTCAAGCGGTCCGGCGAGTCGAGCCCGGTTCCCTTGCGCGCCACCGGGAGCACCCGGCCGTTCAGGAACAGCTTGGTCTCCGTGACCGTTAATAGCGACTGGTGGGCGAGTGCCTGTTCGATCCTCACCTTGGGAAGTGCAACGCCCCTGCGCGCCTGGGTCATCCTCGGGTGGGGTCGCAACCAGACCCGGCTCAGGGCGCGGGCGAGGGCTGGGCGCACCTTTGCGCGGCGCAGGAGGCCGTGGAGGGTTGCGACCCAGATCGCGAGTCCCCCCCATTGGTTTCGCACTGCCGGGGAAACCAGGTTCGAGCCCTTGGGGCCGCAGGCCTTCCACACCTCCTGATACCAGCCCCGAGAGCCGTATTGAAGCCTTGGCCAATTCAGCCGGCGTTCACACACGTTCTCCAAGATCATCGTCACGGTCAGGTGATCTTCCTCCGACAGGGGCTCGCGCTGGAGTGCACTCCGGAGAGCCACGATGAGCGGAGCGAGCCGGCGCAGCTCCGGAGCGTCCCGCAGCGTCTTCCAGGTGAGCTTTTCGAGCGTGCCCCGGTCTTTGGGGAGGTCCGCCGCGCTGGCCTGGGACGGCGCCCTTTTCGTCTTCTGCTTGTTGGGATCGCCCCGCTCGAAACATGCTCCGCCAAGGCAAATTGCCGAAGCAACGAAGACCGCGAGCGCCTGCGACGTCTTCCATCCCGCGAGTTTTTGTCTCATCCGTGGTCCTCCGTGCACGATGGTACGGTCGGTTGAACTGATGCGGCCGTTTCATTTGACTGGTTGGCACACTGCACGATCGGTCCCTCCCGTCTGACACGCTCTTCAGGGTCCGGTCCAAATACAAATATCATGTCCGGTGCCGTACATGTGGAGCTCGTCGCGTTTTGGTTTGGATGGCGCTCCAGCGGCCTCGGGCAGGCCGGGGGCCGGACGCATCGACGGCCTTGAACTCCTTGGAGCGGTCCCCTACACTTCCATCGCATGAGCGACAGCGACGTGTTCGAGAAGCTGGTGGAGATTCAGCGGTCCGGGCAGCGGGCCGTGCTGGCGACGGTGGTGGAAGCGGTGGGGTCGACGCCGCGGGAGGCGGGGGCGCGGATGCTCGTGCTGCCGGACGGCACGACCCATGGAACCGTCGGGGGCGGGGCGCTCGAGCACCACGTCAACGGCCTGGCGGCGGAGGTGCTCCGGATGGGCGAGCCTCGGCTCGTGCCGCTCCACCTCGCCAACGACCTCGGCATGAGCTGCGGCGGTCGGGTGACGGTTTTTCTCGAGCCCATCGGCGCGGAGGATCGGCTGTACTTGTTCGGCGCCGGACACATCGCGACTCACATTTGCGAGATGGCCGGCCGCTGCGGCTTCAGCGTGATCGTCTGCGACGACCGCGCGGAGCTGCTGACGTCGGACCGGTTTCCGCAGGCCGCGCGGCTCTTTCCTGCGGCAGAGCCGCAGCGCCTGGAGGAGCTGGAGCTCCGGGCGCACGCCGCGAACGCCTACGTCATGGTGGTGACCCACACCCACGAGCTGGATTTCGGCCTCGTGCGCGCCGTCGCTCCCCTGCGCCCGGCGTACCTCGGCATGATCGGCAGTCGGCGGAAGCGCTCGGCCCTGGACGCCTATCTCGGTGAGGCCGGCTTCCCCGAGGACGTCGTCCGGGCGATCCGCTGCCCGGCCGGGCTGGAGCTCGGCGGATCGACGCCGGCCGAGATCGCCATGAGTATCGTGGCGCAGCTCGTGGCGCTCCGCGCGGAGCGACGCGCGGCGAGGATCGCTCCGGTCGCGGACCCGGCGCCCGTTGAGTGAGGGGCGCCACATCGGCGTGATCCTCCCGGCGGCCGGTAGGTCCCGCCGCATGGGGCGCTCCAAGCCGCTGCTCCCGCTTGGGGACACCGACTTCCTGGGAACCATTCTGGCGACGATTCGGAGCTGCGAGGTGGTGGATGGGCCCATCGTGGTCGTGCGTCGCGATGAGGACGACGCGCTCGCGCAGCGGCTTCGCGCCGAGTCGGGGTTCGGCGTGATCGATGTGATCGTCGATGGAGCCGGGCAGATGCTGGAGTCCATCCGAGCGGGTGAGGCACGGCTGGGCGAGGCCGGGGGAGCGCTGGTTTGGCCTGTGGACGCCCCGGCGACTCGTCGGAGCACCGTGGCGGCGCTGTGCAGTGCCGCGATGCAGGAGCCGGGTCGGGCCGTGCTGCCGGTAGTGCAGGGCGCAGACGGTCATCCGGTGTATGTGCCCCGCGGACTGCTCGCCGGGCCCGGCGAAGCTTCGACGCTCCGGGAGATCCTGGCGGCCGCCGCGCCGCGACGGCTCGCGCTGGACGACCCGCTCGCGCTGCTCAACGTGAACACTCCGGAGGACTATCAGACGCTGTTGGCGACCTTTGCCGTTCCCCGAAATGTCTGACCGTCTAGCCCGTCTTGCGAACGCGGCGAATCTTCCGAAGTGCTTCCGCCTCGGTCCTCTGTGCGTGGAAGAGATCCCACCGCAGCTGGAGATTCATCCAGAACCCCGGTGTGTTTCCGAAGAACTTGGCCAGCCGGAGCGCCGTGGCGGGTGTCACGCCGCGCCGTTTGTTGACCAACTCGTTGACCCGCTGGTAGGGCACCCGTATGCCATCCGCCAGCGTGCGCTGCGAGATGTCCAGCGGCTCGAGGAACTCCTCCAGGAGCATTTCCCCCGGGTGGGTGGGCTCGCGGTGGGTGGGCACTCGAATCATTCGCTCTCTCCAATCATTCTCTCGGACCTAGTGGTAGTCGGTGATCTCCACGTGTTCCGGTCCCTCGTCTGTCCAGGTGAAGCAGACGCGGAACTGCTCGTTGATACGGATGCTGTACTGTCCCTGCCGATCTCCCGACAGCGCTTCGAGGCGATTCCCCGGCGGAATCCGCAGATCCTCGAGACGTTCCACGGAGTCGAGCTGTTCGAGCTTCCGCGCCGCGACTCGCCACAGGATCCTGGGACAGGCGCTGCGGGCACCCTTGGTATTGCGCCCATTGAAGATGTCCTCCGCTGCCGAGTTCGCGAACGACCGTATCATGATGTAACGGTATCACGGATATCATGCTACAGCAACCGCTGGCGACAACACCCGTGGACGCTCCGGTGATCCAGAGGAGCACCGGGGCGGCGTTGTGCCGCGCGGTTCGGCTGGAGCCGGAGCGGGCCGTGCTTCCGGTGGTGCAGGGCGTAGACGGCCATCATCGCTCGGCAAACCTGCAAAGTGCGAAAGAACCCGGACACTGCCGCCAAGGATGGTTGCATCCCGGTGGTCCTACGGTATGATCGAAGGAGAATCGGCAGTGGAGCGGTACATTTTGAGTAATTTATGCTAGATCTCGTTGTTATTTATGTACTAATTGTCCTTGCGGTGACGGCGTTGTCAGTGGCGGTCGCGCTCTGGTTGCGGTCACGCCGTGCCGCCACCAACTCCGAGGCAGGGTCGGAGACCATGATCAACCTGCAGCGGTTGCGGTCCCGGCTGCGCGCCGTGCAGCTGCTCATTCCCCGGCGGCGCGCCCTGACCTACTGCGATTTTCCGGCCATCGATGCGGCGGCCACCATCGAGGCCTGGCTGCTGCAGCAGAAGCCGCAGAACGCGCTCGCCGCGGCCAACATCGCCCTCCGCGCCGATCCGCGGGACTGGCGCGTGCGGTTGCACCTGGCGCGCACCCTCTTTTATTGCGAGGAGCTGGAGGCGGCGGCCCGGGAGCTGGTTCGCGCTCGCATGCTCGGTGACACGTCTCCTGCCCAGGACTACTTGGAGGCGAGGATTCGGCTCGCCGCGGCGGAGCTGGCGTGCCGGCGAGAGCTCGACGAACCCCTGGCCGTGGAGTCCCGCATGCGCGCCGAGTCTGCCGAGGCGCTGGAGATGCTCCTGGACGTCGTGGAGCGGGATCCCGCCTTTGGAGATGCCGCGTTCCACGCCGGGCTGTTGGCCATTCGCATCGGGCTGGAGGCGGAGGGCCGCGACATCCTCACCCACGTCGGTCCCCTCATGGAGGCCAGCCCCGAGCGCGAAGAGTACATGAACGAGATCTCGCGATTTAACTGATCCCGTTGACTCACGTCCCTCCCACGTGTAAACCCCGGTACTCATGCACGACCCCGGCGCGCTGCCTTCGAGCGCTGTCTCCGGGGCAATGGAGGATTTGGAATGAACTACAAAGTCGCGGATTTGGGTCTGGCCGAGGTCGGCCGCAAGCGGATCGAGTGGGCCGAGTCTCGGATGCCCGTCCTCATGAAGCTGCGCGAGCGATACTCCAAGGAGAAGCCCTTGAAGGGCTATCGCATTGCCGGCTGTATTCACGTGACCAAGGAGACGGCTGTCCTGGTCCGGACCCTGCGGGCTGCAGGGGCCGAGGTGAGCTGGTCGGGCTGCAATCCGCTGTCCACCCAGGACGACGTGGCCGCGGCCCTGGCGGACGAGGGAACGTCCATTTACGCCTGGCGCGGCATGAACAACGAGGAGTTCTACTGGTGCATCGAGCGCACCCTGGACTTCAAGCCCAACCTGACCCTGGACGACGGCGCGGATCTCATCTTCACCGTGCACAACAAGCACCGGGAGCTGGTCGGAGACATCATCGGCGGCACCGAGGAGACCACCACGGGAGTGCACCGGCTACGGGCCATGGCGGACGACGGCAAGCTGCTCTATCCCATCGTGGCGGTGAACGACGCGGAGACCAAGTGGGAGTTCGACAACGTCTACGGCACCGGTCAGTCCTCCCTCGACGGGATCCTGCGCGCCACGAGCGTGCTGCTGGCGGGCAAGAACTTCGTGGTCGCCGGATATGGCCACTGCGGCCGGGGCTGCGCCAACCGCGCCCGGGGCATGGGCGCCAGCGTGATCGTGACCGAGGTGGATCCCATCCAGGCCTTGAAAGCCACCCTCGAGGGCTTCCGCGTGATGAAGATGGACGAGGCGGCCGCCCTGGGGGACATCTTCATCACCGCCACGGGCATGAAGGACATCATCGTCGGCCGCCACTTCGAGGTCATGAAGGACGGCGCGATTGTGTGCAACACCGGCCACTACGACTGCGAGATCGACCTCGAGGCACTCGGCGCCATCACCAAGACCGAGCGGGAGCTGCGCGACAACTGCGACGAGCACCTGCTCGCCGATGGACGGCGGATCTACGTGCTCGCCAAGGGGCGGCTGGTGAACCTCGCCGCCGCCGAGGGGCACCCCTCGGAGGTGATGGACATGTCCTTCGCCAACCAGTTCATGGCCCAGCTGTGGTTGGCCAAGGAGGGCAAGGGCCTGGAGAACAAGGTGTACGACCTCACGCCCGAGCAGGACGCCGAGATCGCCACCATCAAGCTCGCGACGATGGGGCTGGAGATCGACACCCTCACCGAGGAACAGAAGGTCTACGCCACGGACTACTCCGCCGGCACCTGAGCCGCCTCGCGGCCGACCACAGCCTCGAGCTCCGCGACCGTCCTGGGAAGCCCGGCGGTCAACACCTCGCACCCTGCCTTTGTGACCAGGACGTCGTCCTCGACGCGGACCCCGAGTCCGGCCAGACCGGCCGGGAGCTCCTCGCGCTCGGCGGCGAAGTAGAGCCCGGGCTCCACGGTCAGCACCATGCCCGGCTCCAAGACCGTGTCGCCGGGCGGGCAGGTCAGCGGCCCGGCGTCGTGCACGTCCAGGCCGAGCCAGTGGCTCGTCGAATGGGGGTAGAAGGGCGTGTAGGCCTCCTGCTCCATCAGCGCCGCCGGATCCCCCCGCAGCACCCCCAGCAGGCAGAGCCCGTTCACCAGCTGCCGGCAGGCCACCTCGTGGACCGAGCCGAGAGTGGCTCCGGGCGCTACGGCGCCGATGGCCGCCTCCTCCGCGGCCAGTACCACCTCGTAGACCTGGCGCTGGCGGCTGGTGAACCGTCCGTTCACCGGATACGTCCGGCTGATGTCCCCCACGTAGTGGCCCTGCGCCGCGCCGGCGTCCACCAGCACGAGGTCCCCGTCGCGCAGGCGCGCGTCGTTTCGGTCGTAGTGCAACACCGTGGCGTTGGCGCCGCCGCCCACGATGGACGGGTTGGCCGGACCGTCTGCGCCGTGGCGCCGGAAGGTGTACTCGAGCACCGCCTCCAGGTCCCGCTCCCACAGCCCCGGGCGGGTGATGCGCATGGCGGCGAGGTGGGCCGCCGCCGTGGTGAGACAGGCCGCGCGCAACGCGCTGATCTCGTCGTCGTCCTTGATGAGCCGCATGGGCCCGAGCAGCATCTCGGGACGCACGATGGTGTGGGGAAAAGAGGCGTGCCGCTTGCGCGCGAGCCGGCGCGCTCCCTCCACGGCGGCGAGCACCCCGTCGTCCAGGCCGCGATCGCGGCCGAGGGGGTAGTAGAGGGTGTCGGCGCCCACCAGCAGCTCGGGCAGCCTCGTCGGCAGCTCGTCCATGGCGTAGGCCAGCTCCGCGCCGAAGCGCAGCCTCGCGCCCTCGGGGCCGTGGCGTCGACCGCTCCAGGTTTCGGCGGTGAGGTCCCGGGGCCGGACGAACAGGGTGAGGGAGGGGGCCCCGGCACGCCAGCGCAGCACGGCCACGGACTCCGGCTCGTCCCAGCCGGTGAGGTAGATCACGTCCGGGTCCGGGCGGTACCGGTGGTGGATGTCGTGGGCCATCCGCGCGCGGGGCGCGGCGGGAAGCACGAAGACGGCCTGCGGGTGCTTGAGAAGCAGGCGCTGACGGCGGGATCGGTAGTTCACTCTCGTTTCCGTCGGAGGAGCGCCAGCAGGAGCACGAGCAGCACGGTGGCCTCGGGCCAGCGGCCCACGGGAGAGCCCCCGCGGTGGGAGCAGTCGCAGGACTCGGCGCAGGCGGTGCTCACCGACGTCACACCGTCACAGTTCCGGTCAACGGAGCTGCAGGTTTCGGTGGCGCCGGGGTGAACGTCGGGATCGTCGTCGTTGCAGTCGCGCACGCCACAGAAGGGCCCGACGCCGTAGCCATCACCGTCGTGGTCCACGCACAGCACGCAGCCCTCGTCGGGGATCCCGTCCCCGCTCTGGTCGATTCCGTCGCCGCAGATCTCGGGCGCGCCCGGCCAGACGGCGGGATCCGTGTCGTCGGGGTCTTCCCAGCCCTCGGCGCAGCCGGGGCCGACGCCCCAGCCGTCGCCGTCGTGGTCCACGCAGTCCACTCCGGGGCAGCCGTCGTTGACGGTGTGGTCACAGTCGTTGTCGATGGCGTCGTTGCAGTCGTCCGGGACGCCCGGATTGATGGAGAAGTTGTTGTCGTCACAGTCCTCGATCTGGCAGCCGGAGCCGACGCCCCAGCCGTCGCCGTCGCTGTCGATGCAGTTGAGCAGCGGGCAGTCGTCGATGCACGACTGGTCTCCGTCGCAGGCGGCGGCGCAGTCCGGTTCGGGGCACTGGTTGCCCGGGGTGCCCTCGTCCACGGTGTGGTTGCAGTTGTTGTCGATCAGGTCGCACACCTCGGGGGCGCCGGGGTAGATGGTGTCGTCCTCGTCGTTGCAGTCCCGCTCGCTGGGCAAGCAGTCGTCACCGACGCCGTAGCCGTCCCCGTCGTGGTCGACGCAGCCCGGGCAGCCGTCGTTGATCACGCCGTTGCCGTCGTCGTCGATGGCGTTCGAACAGTCCTCCACGGCGCCGGGGTGGATGTTCGGATCGGTGTCGTCGGGGTCCTGCGGCCCGGTGCAGCCCACTCCGACGCCGTAGCCGTCGCCGTCGACGTCGTCGCAGTAGGAGCCTTCGCAGTTCTCGTCCACGAGCCCGTCGCAGTCGTTGTCCACGTTGTCGTTGCAGATCTCCTCGGCGTCCGGCGAGCCGGCGGCGGGGTTCGAATCGTCGCAGTCCTGGACCCCGCCCGGGCACCCGGGTCCGACGCCATAGCCGTCGTTGTCCTCGTCACAGCAGCTCACCCCTTCGCAGCAGTCGTCCGGGATACCGTCGCAGTCCTGGTCGATGTTGTCGCCGCAGATCTCGATGGCGCCGGGGTACCGCGTGGGGTCGGTGTCGTCGCAGTCCGAGATGACGCAGTCGGGCCCGGTGGGCCAGCCGTCGCCGTCCTCGTCGATACAGTCTACTCCTTCACACCCGTCGTCCGGGGTTCCGTTACAGTTCTGGTCCACACCGTCCCCGCACACCTCCTCCGCGCCCGGGTGGATGCTCGCGTCCGCGTCGTTGCAGTCGGTGAGGGTCTGGCAATCGGAGCCGATGCCGTAGCCGTCCCCATCCGCGTCGGGGCAGCCGGAGGCGATCACCCCCCCCGGCACCGTGAGCTCCATGGGCCCCTCCAGGTTGGTGGAGCGGTCGGGATCGTAGACGAACTCGTCGGCGTCGGCCTGGACCCAGGACTCGTACTCCGGGTGGGCGGCCGTGGTGGGCGGAACGTTCAAGCGAGTGAAAACGTGCTCGACGCAGGTCTCGGGGGGCAGCGAGGGCCAGCCGAAGTTCTGATCCCCGGGCTGGCCCAGCTGCGGCGGGTCGTCGCCGTCGCGGTCATAGTAGAGATCGATCCAGAACACGCCGGCCGTGGCCGTCCCGCGGTTGCACACCGTCACCTCGTAGTCGACGCGGTAGGGCGGCGCGGCGCTGACGATGGCGTTGAAGTGCTCGATCACCAGGTCGGCATTGGACATGGTGAACGTCAGCTCTCCCATGGTGTTGTTGGTTTCGTCGGCTTCGTCGACGAACTCACCGTCGTCCACCTTGACCCAGGAGTGGTAGGTGGCGTTGGGCGTCGGCGTGCGTTTGTAGAGGATCTCCTTGCACATCCAGTAGGCGAACCCCCAGAACCAGTGGTACGCCGGCGCGAGGGCATCCACGGACTTGAAGGCGTCGGAATAGGTGTTGGGCGCCGGCTCGCGGTCGTAATAGAAGCCGACCCGGAAGTTGCGCGCCACGTCCGTGCCGGTGTTGCACACGATGGCGTAGTAGTTGGTGGTGTCCCCCTCCTTGGTGATCCAGAACGAGTAGGGCCACAGGTCGGGTCCCACGACGTAGTCGAACCCCCCGTCGTTGACGTTGTTCGCCGAGTCGGTGTCTCCGGCCGCGTCCACTCGGCACCAGAGCTTGTATTTGCCGTTCGGGAGCTGGAAGGGCACCAGGGGCGGCGGGTAGCTCACGTCGCTGCAGCCGGGCGTGGCGATGAGGCCGAGGGGCAGCGAGACGTCCGGAGTGGCGCTGGAACCGGGATCCGAGGGATTGTGGAACCACACCTTGAGGCTGGCGTTCACGGCGCCGACCGGGTCGTCCAGGGCGGGCCGACAGACCTGGGCGTCGATGGTGATGTCGTACAGCTCCACGTTGGCCTCGCAGCGCGTTACCTGGAAGTCGACGGCCCTCGCCGCTCCGGCCCAGGCGCATACGCACCCCAACGTCACGCAGGCGAATACCATCTTCCGTAGGCTCATGGCGCGGGTCCTTTCCTCAGAACCCCAACGTTACCGGGTTGCGGGCGATCTCGTCAAGCAGCGCGGCATTCTCCTCTCGCCGCCTGGCGACGCTGTGGTAAGGTGACCCCGAATGACGGATCAGCCCCCAGAAGAAGTGAGTGTTGACGAGGAGCTGGCGGCCCTGGTGGGGGGCCTGCGGACGCACCTCGGCTGGCTGGCCGGGCATGGCTGCGCGTACCTGCCGGCCGGATCCTCCCCGCGGATCAGCGCGCCGCCACAGGAGCTGGACCGCGAAGACCGGCAGGAGCTTCACGCGGAGGGGATCGCTCCGGGGGGCCGCGGCGACTCGCCGGTGCTCGTCGAACCCGGCGCCGGCGCGCGCGGCCTCGAGCGGATTCGCGCGGACCTGGGCGACTGTCAGCGGTGCCGGTTGGCGGAGGGGCGGATCCAGCTGGTCTTCGGACAGGGGAACCCGGAGGCGGCGCTGATGTTCGTGGGGGAGGCGCCCGGGCGCGACGAGGACCTCGCCGGGCAAGCCTTCGTGGGCGCCGCCGGGGCCCTGCTGACCAAGATGATCAGGGCCATGGGCCTCGATCGGGAGCAGGTCTTCATCGGCAACGTCATCAAGTGCCGTCCCCCGCGGAACCGCAACCCGGAGCCGGACGAGATCGACTGCTGTGCGCCGTACCTGTGGGCTCAGCTCCGCGCGATCCAGCCCCAGGTCATCGTGACCTTGGGACGCTTCGCGGCCCAGACCCTGCTCGACACCGACGCGTCGATCTCGCGCCTCCGCGGCAGCCTGCACACCTTCCGGCTGGACGACCGCGAGATCGCCCTGATGCCCACGTACCATCCCGCCTATCTGCTCCGAAACCCGGAGGCCAAGCGCCCCGTGTGGGAAGATCTCAAGCAGGTGATGGGCTTTCTGACGGAGCGCGGGTTGGGCTAGCGCGACCCGTCTTGTGTCGCGACGACGAGTGGGCTACAACCGGCCTGTCGCTCGAGGAGGACCGCGATGCACACCACGCTCAAGCTCCGAATCCCGGCCTCTGCGCCGCATCTCGCCGACGGGACCGTGAAGGGCACGTACCTGCTCGACCTGTTCAGCGACATGGCGGCCGAGCTGCTCATCGACATCGATGGCGACGAGGGCGTGCTCAAGGGGGTCACCGGGGTCGAGCTCCCGGAGCCGGTGCACCTGGGAGACTTCATCGAGGCGGACGCCGAGATCGTGCACTGGGGTGACGGCATGCGGCAGATCTCGTTCACGGCGAAGAAGGTGGCCACGAGCCTGAAGCCGGCACTCCCCCGGTCCTCGGCCGGTCAGCGGCTCCCGCACGCCAAGGTGGTCTGCACCGCCAAGTCGGTCCACTTCGTTCCCGAGGAGCGGCGGCGGATTCAGAACGGGCCGCAGCCGCTCATCATCACGGCCGCCCCCGTGGGCTGTGAAACCACCCGGGACGACACGCCCTATCTCCCCATCACGGCGGACGAGATCGCGGCCGACGTGGCTCGCTGCGCCGTGGAGGGCGCCACGGTGGTCCACCTGCACGTGCGGGACGCGGCGGGTCAGCCGTCCCAGCGCCGCGAGCTGTTCCTCGACGCGATCTCGAAGATCCGTCAGCGATGCGACATCATCGTGCAGGTCTCCACCGAGGGCGAGGCCTCCATGGACGTCCTGGAGCGCTGCCAGCCCCTCGACACCGGCGCGGACATGGCCACCATCGCCACGGGCACGGTGAACCGGGGGGATCACATCTTCTTCAACTCCAAGCCCCTCATGGAGCACGTCGCGCTGCTGGTGAAGCAGGCGAAGCTGCAGCCCTGTCTCGAGATCTGTGACGTGGGCTTCCTCGAGAACGTGAAGCTGCTCGCGAAGAAGGGGCTGATCAAGCTCCCGGGCCACTTCGAGTTCGTGCTCGGCGCCCGGGGCGGGATGGGGGCGCGCAAGGACGTGCTGGGGCTCCTGGAAAACAACATCCCGCGCGGCTCCACCTGGAGCGTGGCCGGGGTCGGGAGGCACCAACTCACCATGGCCGAGCTGGCCGTGCGGCGGGGCGGGCACGCCCGGGTAGGCCTCGAGGACAACATTCATCTCGGCAAGGGCGTGCAGTCCCAGGGAAGCGCACCCCTGGTGGCCAAGGTGGCGGAGTACTCCCGGTCCATCGGGCGCCCCGTGGCGGACGTGGCCGCCGCCCGGACCCTGCTCGGGATCAAGCAGTAGCGACGCGTGGAAGAACCCTTTTCGGGGTTCTCGCGCGAGCTCTATCACGAGGCGGATGAAACGGAATCCTCTGCCGCGGCTGGATCGAGCGCCGGAGCTGCGGGAGCGGCTGCTCTACCACTGCAGGCTGCGTCCCGGACAGCTGTGGGAGGATCCCGAGGGTCGCCATCGGGTCGGCTGCCTCGACGCCGCGGATCCCGATCAGATCCGGGCCTTGGTGGGCGGGGCGGTGGCACTCGCCGTTCAGGATCCGCCGTACAACCTCGTGGCCTTTCATCAGCGGCGGCTGGACGAGTACATCGCCTGGTGTCGACGTTGGGTGGACGTGACCGTGGCGAGCCTGGCAGACGACGCGACGCTCTACGTCTGGTTGGGCGCGGATCAGCGCCACGGGTTCCAGCCGCTCCCGGACTTCATTGTGATGATGCGCGAGCTCCCCCTGGCCTCGCGCTCCTTTGTGACGCTGCGGAATCAGCGGGGCTACGGAACCCAGCGGAACTGGATGGCGGTGCGACAGGAGCTGCTCGTCTACACCCGCGGCGCGCCCGAGTTCACGGTGCAGTACACGGACATCCCCAAGATTCTTCGCGGCTACTACAAGGACGTGGCAGGGGTGCGAACCGAGAATCTGGCCCGCGGCAAGGGTGGGACGATTCGGCCCGGAAACGTCTGGGTCGATGTGCAGCAGGTGTTCTACCGCCTGGAAGAGAACGTCTCCGGCTGCTACGCGCAAAAGCCCCTCAAGGCCATCGAGCGCGTCGTCGCCGCCAGCTCGGCCCCGGGAGACGTCGTGCTGGACAGCTTTGCCCACTCGGGGACCACGCTCCTGGCCTGCGAGCGGCTGGGCCGCCGCTGCGTCACGGCGGAGCTCGATCCCGTGTACTGTGAGCTCACGATTCGGCGGCTCGAGCAGTATCGGGAGACGGGCCGGCTCGGCTGGCAGAACGGGCACGCCTTCGAGCGGGAGCTCGGGCCGGAGGGGGTGTGATCCGGCCCCGTTGGTGATGAACGCCCCGACGCCCCGCGCGCCGCGTGGGTTTTCGCCGCGATCCCACCCGGCCGGCGGGTTCTGCGTGATGACCCGCCCCGGATGCGGTACAGTGACGGCCATGGACAAGGTGCTCATTCTGTTGCCGACGTACAACGAGCGTGAGAATCTCCCGCCGATGATCGAGGCCATCGGTCGCGAGCTTCCCGGCGCCCACGTCCTGATCATCGACGACGGCTCGCCGGACGGCACCGGAGAGCTCGCCGACGACCTCGCCCGCGGGAGCGACACCGTGTTCGTGCACCACCGCAGCGGCAAGCTCGGCCTGGGGACGGCGTACCTGTTCGGCTTTCGTTGGGCGCTGGAGCGCGACTACCTCCACGTCTTCGAGATGGACTGCGACTTCAGCCACGATCCGGCGGACCTGCCCCGCCTCCTGGAACGCTCCCGCCGGGGCGCCGACCTGGTCATCGGCTCCCGCTACGTGCCGGGCGGGGGCACCGAGGACTGGGGGCTGCTGCGCCGGTTCATCAGCCGTGGCGGCGGCCTCTACTCCCGGCTGGTGCTGGGGATCGGGATTCGGGATCTCACGACCGGCTTCAAGTGCTTCAGCCGGCGGGCGCTGGAGACGCTGCCCCTGGCTCGCATCCGATCGGAGGGGTTTTCGTTCCAGATCGAGGTCAAGTACCTCGCCGTGAAGCATGGGCTGCAGGTGGTGGAGGTGCCGATCCTGTTCAAGGATCGGCGGCTCGGCAAGTCCAAGATGTCGGGGCGGATCTTCGGGGAGGCGTTGCTCGTGGTCTGGAAGATCAGATTTCGCCGTTGAGCGGGTGCGGCGCGCCACTGGCAACGAGGTGCGCTTCGTGTCAACGTAGTCAGGTGCCATGAGACGTTGGTGGACAGCCATGCTGCCGGCGCTGCTGGTGCTCGTACCGGCGGTGGTGCTGGCGTTCCTGGGGTTGCGGTCCTACAAGGCGGAGCAGGTGCTCGCCGAGAGTCGCTTCCATCGCTCGATCCAGTCCATCACGGATCTGATGGCCTCGGGGCTTCAGGAGCTGGCGACCGCTGCCATCCGCGAGCTGAGTGACCTGGCCCGGGCGGGCCGGCCCACGGACGTTGCCGTGGAGCGCGTTCGGAGTCGCCATCCCCTCATCGGACAGGTGTTCATCCTGGGGCGCCAGGGCGAGCTGCTGTACCCGGCGCTGTCTCGGCGGGGCCGGCTGCGCCCGCGCGTCGCAACCCTGATCGTGGCCCCTCCGTCGGCACGCCCCGGTGCCAATCTGTTCCAGGAGGTTGCGAACTACCACCGACGCGTCAAGCGGGAGCTGGAGGCGCGGCGGCTGCTGGCCCGGGCGGAGCTCGCTGAGTTCCGCGAAGAGTCGCGGACCGCATACGTGTCGTACCGGGCGGTGGCCGGCCGTTCGTCGCACCTGGCGCCCGAGGCGTACCAGGGGATGGCGCGGGTCGCCATGAAACAGCGGCGCTGGCTGGATGCGGCCCACGCCCACTCGGTGCTCGTGCGGCGCTTCGAGCCGCTACTCGACTGGGCCGGAGTGCCCTACGGGCTCATCGGTCGCATCGGGCTGCTCACCGTGGCCACGAGGTGTCGCCAGCCGACGGTGAGCAAGGGGGCGGCGCCGCCGCGGGGGCTCCCGCAGCAGTGCCCCAAGGAGCTCGCGGATCCACAGACCGAAGCGATCCGACTCTATACGGATCTCGTGAACGATCAGCTGCCGACGACGCTGCGGACACGCATCTATTACATCGATTGGATCAGGCGGCAGATCCGGCCGCCGAGCCAGGCCGAGCCGCGGCGCCGGCTGGCGGAGCTGGACGCCGGTGTGGCACTGCTTCGGGTGGGGATCCGGTTCGCGGCCGAGCTCGGACGGGAGGGCGCGCGGGCCATCGTCGAGCAGTCGGGTTACCGACCGCGAGCCCTCCGGAGCCGCGTGTTTCGGAAGGGACGGGAGCTGCTGGTGGTGCAGGGCCTGGGCAGCCAGGTGGTCGGCTTCGTGCTCAGGCGGCGGGAGCTGGTGCGGAACCTGCTTCGCCACCAGGGCCGCAAGCAGCTGCCGGAGGGCTTCAGCGTGCGGCTTGGGCGCATGCCCGTGTCCGAGGACACCCGGCCGCAGCCCAGCTATGTGCGCCCATTGGGGGAGGTGCTCGGGGATCTGGGCCTGGTGATCTTCGGGCCGGCGCGCCGGGAACGGGGGCTGTTCGCCAGCGGGGTGGCCGAGTACCTCGGCCTGGTCGGCGGGCTGGTGTTCGTGCTGCTGGCGGGGCTGCTCACCATCTACCGCGGGGTGCGCAGAGAGCGGGAGCTGGCGCGCCTCAAGAGTGAGTTCGTCTCCAACGTGTCTCACGAGCTGAAGACCCCTCTAACCTCGATCCGGATGTTCGGGGAGATGCTTCAGCAGGGAGTGGCAGCGGATCAGCTGCGGCGATCGAAGTACTACGGGATCATCGTTGCCGAGTCCGAGCGGCTGGGCCGCCTGATCAACAACGTGCTCGATTTCAGTCGGATGGAGCGCGGGACCAAGACCTATGAATTCGAAGGTCAATCCCTGGCGGAGCTCGGCCGGGAGGCGTTGGAGACGTTTCGGAACTTCCGAGAGGCGGAGGAGTTCGAGATCCAGCTCAAGCAGGAGGATCAGCCGGAGGTCAATGTGGATCGGGACGCCGTGATCCAGTCGCTCATCAACCTGCTGACCAACGCGGTGAAGTACTCCGGATCCGCCCGGGGGATCCGGCTGCGGGTATACTCGCGTGCCGGGAGCGGTGTGATCGAGGTTCGAGACGAAGGGATCGGGGTCCCAAGGGCAGAACAGCGTAAAATCTTTGATGATTTTTACCGGGCGACCAACGTTCGGCAGGGCGGTGCCGAAGGCACCGGGCTCGGGTTGGCCCTGGTCCGCAGGCACTGTCACAACATGGGCGGTTCCGTGGAAATGGAGAGTGAGGAGGGAGCGGGGAGCACGTTCCGCATGGTGTTCCCGCTCGCTGCGGCACGAGCGATGTAACAACCCGGATCTATGACGTATGTCGTGGGGATCGTGCTCAGGTCGGATCTGCTGCGAAGACGTCCCTGGTGCTTTTTCCTTTCATCGGCCGGATTCGAAATGCTATAAAGCCGTGCCCTTTGTCTAGGGCCTTGGCTGTCGTATCGTGGAACCCGCTGTACAGAAAAGACGCTCTTCGGGACAGGTTTTGACCCTGGTACCACCCGTGTCGGATCCGGATCCCAAGCCCGTCGGATCCCGACGCAGGCTGGGCCTTGTCGTCAAGCTGGCCCTGGTGGTGCTGCTGGTGGCCGGAGCGTTGGTGGCCACGGGCTACATCGTCTACGAGCAGGCGCAGAAAAAGGCGGTGGATCGCGAGCTCAACCGCGCGCAGCGCATGGTGGCCCTGGACACCCCCATCGCGTACGGCACGGCCCTGAAGATCCTCGACAAGGTCGCGGCGCGACGGCCGAACAATCCTCGGCTGGCCGGGGTCGTGGCCGAGATCCGCGCGTTTTTGTGGGGACGATTCGGCGGGGACGAGCAGGCGCGCCTCGCGGCGATGCGCTCCCTCAGCCTGGCGCGCCGACTCGACGCCGACGGCGAGCGCGTGACCGCCGTCGAGGGCTACCACCTGCTGTTCAAGGGCCACTACGCCGAGGCGGCCCGCCATGCGGAGGCGGCGCTCCTCACCCATCGAAGGTCGGCCCGGCTCGGCTACGTGCTCGGTGTTGCGCGCTACCACCTCGGTGACCTGACCGCCGCGGAGGCGACCTTCAAGCTCGCCCAGGCGCACAACGACCGGTTTCTGCCGGCGCGGGTGGCGCTCGGGAGGATCCAGCGACAGCGCGGTCATCTCAAGAGTGCCGAGGCCACGCTGCGGCGGGTGCTGGTGGACAGCCCGGAGCATCTCGAGGCGCTCATCGAGCTGCAGCTGATCGCCGAGGCCCGTCGGGACAAGGGTGCCGGCGCCGGGCTCCGGCTGCTGCTGCGGCGGGCTCGGCCGTACCCTCCGCTGCTGGCCATCGCCAAGCTCGCGGCGGCCCGTCAGTCCCTGGCCCGAGGCGAGTGGGAGCAGGCGCGGCGCCAGCTGCAGGAAAGTGCCCTGCTCGCGCCGGACGATCCGGAGATTGCGCTGCAGCAAGTGGATTCCCAGAACCACCCCGGAGGGGACGCTCGGAAGGCGTGGTCGAACCAGGAGCGCATCGTGGATCGGTCGCGCGAGTATCAGGCCGCGGCGGCAATCTTCGCCCAGGTCGCGCTCGCCGTGGGGCAGCCGGCGCGGGCGTTGGGATTTCTCCGGCGGCCGGTTCCGGCGGCGCTTCCGAAGGACGTCCAGGACCGAATCGTGGCGACGCGGGTGAACGCCGCCCATGAGCTGGATCAGCCGGAGCTCGCGGATAGGCTGTGCGCGACCGTCCTGTCGCAAAGCAGCGTCGGCCGCCTGGCGCGGGTCTCCTGTCTGGCGCACGCGGCGCGGCAGCGCCGGGAGGACATGCTCAAGGCCGAGCTGCGCCGTGTGACGGCGGGCGTGGAGAGCGAGCTCGTCGCCGGTCTTCGCGATTATCAGCGACGGAAGTACAACCGAGCCGTGGCGTCGCTGACCAAGGTCGTGCGCTCTCCGGGAAGTTCCCCGTGGACCTTGGCGCTGCTCGCAGAGGCGCTGCAGCACACCGAGCGCGCGGTCGCGGCGCTGCCGTTCCTCCGTCGCGCCGTCCGGGAGTCCGCGCAGGATTATCGAATGCGGTTGCAGCTCGTCCGGGGGCTGCTGCTGGCGCATCGGCCCGAGAGGGCGCTCAAGCTGTGGAACGGCCTACTGAGCGAAAAGCCGAGCGGCGCCCGGACCCTGATGGATCTGGGAGAGCTCGGGCTGATGCTCAAGCAGTGGAAGGACGTGGCCGGAATCGCCAAGGGCCTGGTGCGGACCCACGCGACCTCGGGACACGGCCCCTATCTTCAGGGCGTGCTTCTGCTCCGCGGGGAGCAGCGACGCAAGGCCCGGGAGAAGTTCGAGGCGGCGCTGATGCGGGATCCGAGCCACGTGCCGGCCATGCTGGGTCTCGCGCGCCTTGCCTTCTGGCGGGGAGACGTCGGCGGCGGACGCGTGCTGTTCGACAAAGCCTGGAGCGCCTCCGGCAGAGATCCCGCCATCCAGCTCGAGCTCGCCCGCGCCTACCTCAAGTACAACTTCGTGTACCAGGCCCGCCGGACCTACGTGCGCGCCATGCTCCAGTATCGCGGGTTGGGGGCGCTGTACCTGGCCTCCGGAGCGATGTCGGAGCTGGGGGATCGCCTGGCCGCGCTCAAGAAGTACCGGCACCGGGCCGTGCTGCGTATCCTGCGGTGGTCCCTGCGACTGTACTGGCGCAATCCGCACTCCCAGCTCCGGATCGGCCGCTTCCTCGAGGCCCGGGGATTTCTGGACGAGGCGATCAAGTCCTATCAGCGGGCCACCCGGTTTGCGCCGGAGCTCTCCGACGGGTACTACTATCTCGGCGCCCTACTCCTGGCGGCCAAGCGGGACGCGCTGCAGTCCGAGCAGGCCCTCCGGCGGTTCCTGGATCTGACGCCGTTTAAGACCGGCCGCCGCGCCCGCAATGCGCAAAAATGGCTCGCGCGTGCCCAGGCCCGTCGAAAGTACTTCCAGCGCCGTCAGTGAGGGCGGTGGGGCATGGAGGACCGAGCACCGTCGCGGGGCGCGCCACGGGAACCCGAGCCGCCCCGGTGTGTCTGACAGAGGGCAACGAGAGAGACGCAGGTGATAGATGCGTAGATCCACGCTGATCCTCATCCTCGCGGTGGTGCTGCTCAACGTCGCGGCGCAGGCGTATTCAATTCCCACGACCGGCTACATCCGGGAGCGGTCCGCCTCGGTGAACACCGACCTGGCGCTGCGGTTCGCCTACTTCGCGTTCATGCTCATCACCGCCTTCGTCGAGGCGCTGCTCTTCGATGAGCTCCGGTACGGGGGGGCGTGGCGCAAGCGGTTCTTCGGAGGTCGGCGGGCGCCCGGGCCCGGCGACACGGCGGCCGGCAGCGACGAAGCGCTGGAGCTGAGCGACGCCGAGTTCGAGGACGCCATCCAGTCGAAGCGCAGCTCGGTGCGCTCCCTCATCGCGGAGAACTCGCTGCCGTTCTTTCTGGCGTTTTTTCTGCTGCTGGGTTCGAACTTCCTGCTGTTCAACGCGCTCAACGGCTGGTTCGATCTCTACTATGGGCGGGGCGGCCACCTCGTCACCCAGCTCCGCTCCAAGAAGGCGGCGGAGCGCAGCCGAGCCATTCTGGGCCTCTCTTTCAAGCGCAGCGACAAGGTGGGGGTGGATCTGGAGAAGCTGCTCGGGGACCGCCTGGAGAACGGATCGGCCAAGGAGAAAGTGTGGGCGGCCTGGGCCCTCGGGTATCGTCGGAAGCTCAAGCTGCCCCTGAAGCCCGCGGCGCAGGTCGATCGGGCCGAGGATCTGCTGGTCCGGCTGCTCGAAACCGGCACGACCGAGCAGCAGCGGGCGGCGGTGATCAGCGCGGCGCGCTACGTGCTCCGACGCGGAGATGACGCCAGCGCCCGGCTCGTGCCGGCCGCCCGGCGTTTCCTGGAGCGACAGGTGGCGCAGGGTTCGGTGTCGGTGGAGGCGGTGCTCGCCATGGGCTATCTTCGGGAGAAGACCGCGGTGCCCGCGCTCGGCGGGCTGCTGACGAGCGCTGACGAAACCCTGGCCGTGGCCGCGGCCTGGGCCCTCGCCCGCATGCAGCATCCCCAGGCGCTCGGCCCGCTGCTGCGGGGGCTCAAGGGCGCCCGGCCGCAGGTGCGCTGCGCCATCGTGCGGGCCTTCGGCAGTCTGGGCCACGCCGCCCGTGTGTCCAAGCCGATGATGGACGAGTTTCAGCGCAAGACCTCCGACTTTGACTGCAAGCGGCTGACCGTGGTACTGCGCCCCGATGGTCGCGGCAAGCAGATCCACGACAAGGTGCACCTCGCGGGGATGACGGAACGCTACCGCGTGCAGATCCTGCGCACCATGGCGAAGGTGAAGTTTCTCGAGGACGCCGTGCCCTGGTTGAAGCAGGTGAGCCTCAACCACGCCTACCACAAGCGCGTGCGCGCCTACGCCAAGGAGTACCACTCGCGTCTCCAGCGGCAGATCATTCGGGAGCCGTGAGGGTGCGGCGCGGGCTGCTTCCATCGCGATCGGTGCCCCGGGTGCGACTCCTGGGCCTGGTGTTCTGCGGCGTGCTGGGCGTGGGTCACGGCGCGTGTCGTGGGGAGACCGGCACGTCGGCGCGCAAGACGTCCCGGGAGCCGGATCCGCCGCCCAAACACGCCGCGCCCGGAGGGCTCCTGTTCCAGGACGACTTCGAGGCCGGGCACCTGAAACGCTGGAGCTTTCGCTGGCTGTTTCTGAGGACCTCCGCCCGGATCGTCGCTACGCCGGTGCGCCACGGCAAGGGCGCGCTGGAGGTGACCCTGCGCCGCAGCGATCCCATGCGGAGCAAGGGCAAGCGCTCGGAGCTCATGGTGCCGGGGCACTTCGACCTCGGCAAGGAGTACTGGTACGGTTTCAGCGTCTACCTGCCCAAGGACTGGCAAGAGGACTTCCAGGGGGAGGTGGTGACCCAGTGGTTCGCCACCCGAGACCGCCACCTCGGCGAGCGCCCGCGCAGCCCGTCGCTGGCCCTACGGATCAAGAAACGTTCCTGGATCGTCAACAACCGCTGGGATCCGAACCCGCTCTCCGTGGGGAACACCGCGCCCAAGGAGAAGCTCTACAAGGGGGACTACGAGCGGGGCGTGTGGACCGACTGGGTGTTCCAGGTGCACTGGTCCTACCGCCGCGACGGCCTGGTCCGGGTGTGGAAGAACGGCCGGGTCGTGGCCACCAAGCGAGGCCCCAACACGTACAACGACCGGGTGGGTCCCGTCCTGAAGCTCGGTCTCTACAAGGCCCCCTGGAACAAGCCGGAAACGCCCTCCACCGTGAGCGCCCGCCGGATCTTTTTCGACGAGGTGCGGGTGGGCGGCCGGGAAGCCGGGTACCGTGGCGTGGCGCCCCGGGCGACCAGGAAGGACCGGTAAATGAAGAAACGACTCGGCGCCTCACCAACCGTGCTGCCCCTGCCGGCGGTGCTGGTGGCAACCTATGGCGACGACGGCACCCCCAACGCCATGACCGCGGCGTGGGCCGCGTCGTGCTGCCACGAGCCGCCCTGCGTGGGCGTGGCCGTGCGCAAGAATCGGCTCACCCATGCCAACCTCGTGGCCCGGGGGGCGTTCACCCTGAACGTGCCCCCGACGGCGTTGGCGCGTGAGGTAGACTACCTGGGCATCGTGTCCGGCGCCCGGGAGCCGGACAAGCTGGCCCGGCTCGGTCTGGAAACCGAGCGTTGCCCCACCGCGGACGCGCCGCTCATCGTCGGCTGCCCCGTCAACGTGGAGTGTCGGCTCGTCCACCGTCTCGAGCTCGGAACCCACACGTGGTTCGTGGGCGAGGTGCTCGACGTGCACGTCGACACCGAGCACGTGCGCGAGGACGGGTCCATCGATGTGGCAGGCGTGGATCCGCTGGTCTACGCCACGTCATCGCGGAGCTACCACGCCCTGGGTGCGGCGGTGGGCCGCGCCTTCCACATCGGCAAGGAGCTCCGGAGGCCATGACGACCACACTCCCGACGTGGCTGGGCCGGGTCTCCCGACCCACCCTGGTCCTCGACGTGGATCGGGCGCGGCGCAACATCGAGCGCATGGCCGTGAAGGCAAAGGCCGCGGGCGTGCGCCTGCGGCCACACTTCAAGACCCACCAGTCCGCCACCATCGGCGGTTGGTTCCGGGAGCACGGCGCCACGGGAATCACGGTCTCCTCGGTGGACATGGCCCGGTATTTCGCCGAGGAGGGCTGGCGCGACATCACTCTGGCGTTCCCGGTGAATCTCCGGCAGCTCGACGAGATCAACGATCTGGTCCGTCGGATCGATCTGGGGCTGGTGGTGGACGACGAGGAGACCGCCTCGGTGCTCGGCGCGCGGTTGGTGGAGCCGGCGCGGATCTGGATCAAGGTGGATACGGGGTACGGCCGCGCCGGTATCGACTGGTCCCGGTCCAAGCGGATCGCCCGCCTCGCTGCCGCCATTGACGGATCGGGGGCCGGCTCCTTCGCGGGCCTGCTCGCCCATGCGGGTCACAGCTACCACGCCCGTGGTCGCAGGGAGATTCTCGCGATCCACGACCAGACCCGATCCCGGTTGATCGAGCTCCGGAACTGGCTGCTCGCGGCCGGTGTGCGGCGGTGCGAGCTCTCCATCGGGGACACGCCGTGCTGCAGTGTTGCCGACAGCTTCGAGGGGATCGACGAGATTCGACCCGGGAACTACGTGTTCTTCGACCTCACCCAGCTCCAGCTCGGGAGCTGCGAGGCGGAGGATCTCGCCGTGGCCGTGGCCTGCCCCGTGGTCGGGGTCTACCCCGAGCGGAACCAGCTCGTGCTCTACGGCGGGGCGATCCATCTGTCGAAGGACTCTGTTCTCGACCACGGAACCCGCCTGTTCGGCTATCTCGCTCAGCGCACCGACAACGGCTGGGGCGCCCCGGACCCTCGCCTCCCGGTGAGCTCGCTCTCCCAGGAGCACGGTGTCGTGTCACTCGAGGGGGCCGATGCAGACGACATCCAGGTCGGCGACGTCGTCCTCGTGCTCCCCGTCCACTCCTGCCTCACCGTCGATCTGTACGACGAGTACCTGACGGTGGACGGCTTGATCCGCCGCCGTTGAGGCTCAGGAGCGCCACGGACGGCTGCAGACGGCGTCGACGGGGATGGATCTCGAGCCGTCGGATTCTCCAGATTTAATGAATCCTGGGGAGTTGAGCCTGTCGGCTTGAAAGGCCAATTCAGATCATCTATAGTTCACACTACTTACCTGCAATCTGGAGCAAGGTACAGGCAAACATGAGTGATGCTCCTCCGAACGGCCCCGCAGCCGGGGCGGCACCGAGTAGTGATCCGTTGCAGCTCGAACCGGGCACGCTGATCGGCGGCACCTATCGGATCGAGCGACGGCTGGGTGGCGGCGGCCTCGGCCCCCTCTACCAGGCGGTCGACGTGCGGTCGGATGCGGTGGTCGCGCTCCGGGCCCTGGCGCCTGAGCTGACCTCTCATCCCGAGGTCGTGGCGAGCCTGCGGGCGCAGATCGAGCTGGTGTCTGCGCTGAAGCACAAGAACGTGGTCCGGACGTTCGGCATGGCCGCTGAAGGGGACATGCTGTTCGTGGTGACCGAGCACGTGGTGGGACAGGCGCTGCGGGAGATCATTGAGCGCAAGCGGCGCACGAACAAACCCTTCACCCTGAAGGGCGCCTACAACATCGTCGCCCACCTGTGCAACGCCTGCGGCTACGCTCACGAAACCACGAGCCACGGGGCGCTCAATCCGGGGAATATCCTGGTGAACAAGGCGGGCCGCATCAAGATCGCCGAGTTCGGGTTTGCCAGCGGGCTGAGCGGCCTCGGCAACTTCGAGAGCCTCCTCGGAGGAAACGGGTATCTCTACCTCGCGCCGGAGCTGACGCAGAACCCGCGGGCGGCGGACGGCCGCGCCGACATCTACGCCATCGGTGTCATCTTGAACGAGCTGATCACGGGGCGGTCCCCGGCGGAGAGCTTCGAGGCCCCGAGCACGGTGCGTCCCGGGCTGCCGGTGGAGGTCGATCAGGTGATCGGCCGCTGCATGCGCCCCATGCCGGACGATCGGTTCGATTCCATCCAGATGTTGAAGCTGTCCCTCATGGGCGCGCTGGAGAACGTCTCCGAAGCACCCGAGGATGGCCGGGTGGCCTCCTCGGGGATGCCCACCGCCGCCGCGGCGGTGGACATCGATATCGACATCGATTTCGACGAGCCGTCCTCGGGCCGGCCGTCTCCGGCGTCGGGCCTGCCGGCGGGTCTGCCGCCGCCGCCGCCCCAGGCGGACGCCGATCCCTTCGGCGCGAGTCTGGGGGACGGCGCCCCACCACTCATCGGGAGCTCGCAGGACGCCTTTGACCTCGACACGCTCATTTCCGACGCCACGGGAGACGAGGAGGAGAAATATCTGATCTCCAAGGGGGGGCTCGAGTACGGTCCCTTCGCGCTCACCGAGGTCAAGCGACAGATCGCGTCCGCGGACATCATGCCCAACGACCTCGTGGTGGAGATCGACACGGGCAAGCGGCAGAAGGTCAAGGTTCACCCGCTGTTCAAGGACTTCACCGAGGAGGTGGAACGCCGGCGCGAGGCCAGGCGTCGCGCCGAGGCGGAGAGCGCCACCGAAACCACCGAGCGGCGCAAATCCCGGGTGCTGATGTTCGGCGTCATCGCGGCGGTGGGCGTCATCGCGCTGGCCGTGGGATCGATCCTGATCTATCAAGGCATCTCCAAGAAGAAGAAGGGACCGTCCAAACGAGGCGGCGACGAGGTCAGCGAGTACGAGGGCTCGGACGAGGACCCCACGGGCATGAAACGGCGAGGTCGGGGGCGGTACCGGCGGCGAGGCGGCGGCAGTGGAGGGAGCACGGGCCTGAGCATGCGGCTGGATGCGACCGAGGGGTTCGACTTCACCGGCATGGGGGGCGGCGGCAGCGAGCGGCTGAGCCCGTCGGTGATCCGGTCGACCATCGACCAACGGAAAAACCGCGTTGGCGGCTGCATGATCAGCGCGGGATCCAAATCCATCTCGGTCTTCGTCCAGGTCAAAGGCAGCGGGAAGCTGGGGTATGTGAGCACCAAGCCCAAGGCGGCCGCCGGGTGCGTCCGTCGGGCGCTGCGCGGGCTGAGATTTCCCAGTTTCAACGGCAAGCTGACCCAGGGAAGCTATTACCTGAGCATGTGATGTGCCCGGACTCCGCCCCGTGGTAAAACGTCCACAGTGAAAATGTTCGGGCGACGAATCCCCATAACCTCAGTGGGCTGTTTTCTGCTGGGGCTGTTTCTGGCGACCGTGATGTTCGCGGTGGCGACCACGGACCTGGCGCTGCCGTCCCTGGCGCACCCCAAGGTGGGTGAGCGGACCACGGTCAGCTATCGGATCCCCTCCACCCACGTGCTGCAGGAGCTGGACGAGAAGAGCCTGTACTGGCGGGTCCGCTTCGAGCTGCCGGTGGGCCACAAGGTGACGCCGCGTGACCTGAGCCTGCTCCGCGCCCTGGAGGAGCACCGCCGGCCGCCGGATCTGGGCTTCGCCATCGGCCTGGCCGCGCTGCTCATCGCCCTGTTCGTGTTTGCGAGCCAGGCGATTCGGATCTTGGTGCGGGGCGGGTACCTGCTTCGGGTGCAGCTCCTGCTCCTGCTCCCGGTGGTGGTGCTGCTCGCGATCGCGAAGGCCGTGTTCGTGCTGACGCCGTTCTCGGTGTTCTGGATCCCGCTGGCCGCCTTGAGCATGACCTGGGCCATCCTGCACTCGCGTCTCGCGGGGCTCACGGTGGCAGCGGTGGGTGCGGTGGCGGCGGGGACGCTGTTTCCCCTGGACTGGGGCTTGATGATTGCGCTGGCGGCCCAGGGATTCGTGCCGCCGCTGCTCATGGACTCCGTGCGGAAGCGGCGCACCCCGAGCGTGGCCTGGGTCGGTGGGGCCGTGGCGGCGGTGGTGGCGTACGTGGGGTTCCATTTCCTGAGCCAGGGGATGCTCCCCGCCGAGGATTTGAGCGACTTCCGGCGCTCCGGTCTGCTGGCGGTGGTCGGCGCGGCGGCGGTATCCCCCATCATCGTCTTCCTGCTCAAGCCGGTCTTCCAATGGCTGCTGGGGGTGGTGTCCCAGAACAAGCTCCTGCATCTGTCTGACATGGACCATCCGCTGCTCCACGAGCTGGCCTCCGATGCGCCGGGCACGTGGCAGCACACACTCTCCATGGCCAACATGGCGGAGGCTGTGGGCAACGCCATCGGCGTGGACGGCAAGCTCGTTCGGGTCGGCGCCTACTACCACGACGTCGGAAAGCTCACGAACCCGAAGAACTTCGCGGAGAATCTGGAGTCGGGGGACCGCTCACCGCATCTGGACATGCGGCCCGAGGAGTCAGCGGCTGCCATCTTCGAGCACGTGACGGAAGGGGTCCGGCTGGCGCGGCAGCACAAGCTGCCCTATGCGGTGCGGGAGTTCATCTTCACCCATCACGGCGACGGGCTGCTGGAGTTCTTTTGGCACAAATGTCAGGAGCAGGGCAACTCGCGCGCGCTGCCCGAGGACGCGTTTCACTACCCCGGCATACCGCCCCAGACCAAGGAGACGGCGATCCTGGCCATTGTGGACGCCATGGAGGCCGCCTCCAAGTCCCTCAAGGAGCCGGACGCGGGTGGGATCGACAACCTGGTGCGGAGGATCGTATTCGGGAAGCTGCAGGCGGGACAGCTCGACCAGGCGGGGCTGACCGGCGCGGATCTCGCCACCATCACCACCACGGTGCAGGAGATCCTCCGCAGCCAGTTCCACGTGCGGCCTGAGTATCCGTGGCAGAAGCAGGAGCGAGAGCGCGAGGCCCGCGCGGCGGCGACAGAACCGCCCGAGTCGGTTGCCCGGGATACGTCGCCCGGACCCGAGGGCCGCGCGCCGAAGCCACCGGTGGAGGAGGCCGTTCCCAAGGCGCGCCCGAGGGAGCCGTCGCCGTCCCCCGACGTGGCCGCGCCCGTCCCGGGGCAGGCCGCCCCTGACACCGCCTCCTCGGTCGACGCGGCGCCGGCTCGCCTCAAGCCGGAGCTGGTGCCGAACGACACGATCCGAGAACCGGCACCTCCCGGGTCGAAGGACGGCCCAACGGGAGGTGGGCCCTAAGGCCGGTGGAACACGATCCGCCATGCCCGACTACACGCGATACCTGCTCAAGCCTCAGCGGATTACGCACAACAACGACGTGCGGCTCCTCGTCAACGGACGGGTGGCCTATCCGGCGATGCTCGAGGCCATCGGGCAGGCGCAGGACACCATCTCGTTGGAGACTTATATTCTGGCCTCCGACACCACCGGATGGCGTTTTGCCGAGGCCCTCGCGGAGCGAGCCCGGCAAGGGGTCGAGGTGAACGTGCTCCTGGACGGGCTCGGCTCGATGGGCTGTTCGGACCGGCTCATTCGGGCGCTCACGGACGCCGGAGCGCGGGTCACCTGGTACAAGCCGCTGGCGCCTTGGCGTCAGGGGTGGGGATGGTGGCGCCGGGACCACAAAAAGATCCTCGTGGTGGACGGTCACGTGGGCTTTGTGGGGGGCTTGAACGTCGCAGACGAGTACGCTGACTGGGAGTGCGGAGGCAAAGGGTGGCGGGACACCCATGCGCGGCTGGCAGGCCCGGTGGTGCGGCAGCTTCAGCGGTCGTTCCTGCTCACGTGGCGCAAAGCCAAGGGTCCGCCCCTCGTCGAGGAGAGATATCTCCCGCTCCCGAAGGACGCGGGCGGGGCCGACGCGGTGGTGATCACCAATCGAATCTACAAGGAGCGACGACAGATCCGCCGGGCGTACATGCACGCCCTGAAGCGCGCCCAGTCCTGCATCTACCTGACGAGCGCCTACTTCGTGCCCGGGCGCGGCATTCGCAGACGGCTGCGGAAGGCGTGCCGGCGGGGCGTCGACGTGCAGATCCTGCTCGCGGGCGTCAGTGACATCGGCCTGGTGACCCGCGCGGCGCGGCACACCTACCAGCCGCTGCTCAAGTGCGGCGTGCGCATTTTCGAGTGGGCCGGACCGATGATGCACGCCAAGACCGCGGTGGTGGACGGGCGGTGGGCCACGGTGGGAAGCTGCAACCTGGACTTTTTGAGCATGCGGTACAACCTGGAGTCGAACGTGGTCGCGCTGGGCGAGACCCTGGCCGCGCCCCTGACCCGTCAGTTCCGGGAGGATCTGGAGCACGCCACCGAGATCAGGCTGGAGGAGTGGCGTCGACGGCCCTGGTCCCAGCGCTTCCTGGATACCCTGGCCTATCGGCTCCGAAGGTGGTTGTGACGCGGCCTTGCCGCGACGTAGGTGTTCACGGGGTGAGCTATTTGCGGCACCCAGAGCGTAGCGAGGGTACCCCCGGAGGGGGCGGAAGGGGCGAATTGAGCCACGAAGTGGCGGATCGATCTCCGGAAGGGGGTCCCATTGCTCGATGCCGAAACCAGAGCGACAGATCCGCCGCTCCGCGGCGGAAGACACCCCGCCCGGACCCTCAAGGGGAAGCCCGCCACGTGCTGTGCCGTCCACCACGTGAACGGTTACGCCGCGCCGACAGCGCTACTTCCCAAACAGCCTGATGATGCGGCCATAGGTGGCTTGGGTGGCGGCCCCGGCGCTCTGGATCCCCGAGGCGCGGCAGAGCTTGCGGCCTCCGGGCCCGGCGCACATGGTGCGGGCGACCTTCTTCATCTGGGCGAGGTCGACTCGGGACGCCCACTTCCCAAAGGCCACCAGGACCGCGCCCGGCAGCCGCGGTGACTTGTGGATGATCTGCAGCGTGTTGCGCCAGGAGCGGCCGTTCATGGTTCGGAGCTCGTCGTCGTTGATGATCGTCGCGTCCGCCCGGCCCCGCACCACGTCCCGCATGCCCTTGGTGGTCTGGCTCACCTGCTTCAGCAGGAAGTGCCGCGTGACGTCGATCTTGCCGCCGAACATCACCTTGTTCAGGAACTTGGTTTCCTCGAGGTGGTTCGAGGTCAGCCGTTTTCCCTGCAGGTCCGCGACGGTCTTGAAGGAGCCCTTCTTGACCACCAGATAGAGCTGCTTGCCGGCGCCGGCGAACATCTGCAGGCTGCCGATGACGTTGAGCCTGAGCGCCTTTCGATGCTCGAGGTACACGCCCTGGGACATCACGGCGAAGCCGGGCTGCCAGCTGTTGATCTTGCTCAAGCAGCCGCTGTAGGTGGGCTGGTAGCTCCCCTGCAGGCTGCCCACCTGCCAGGTGGCCAGGGACTCGATGCGTCGGTAGAAGGGCGCCATGTAGGTCTGCGCCGTGGCGCTGGTGCCGGGGCTGCCCGGGATGCAGATCAGCAGGTTTCGGGAGCCGGCGTTCGCCCGTGGCGTCCAGAGCAAAGTGCCGAGAATGACAAGCAGTGATATGAGATATCGTTTCATGACAGGGTTCTCCTCACTCTCGAGGGGTAGACGGCAATCGCCGGGGCACTATTCACTCGACCTCCCCGCCCCCTATCGAACCGGGCTCGTCCTCCTTAACGTCCTCCTTCACGTTCTTTTTCGCGTTCTCTTTCATTTGTTTCTTCGGCGCCCTGAACGGGTGCTCCCCGGACTTGGCCAGCTCGGCCTCGGCCTTGCGCACGCCCGGGAGCAGGCGCAGCATTGCGGGCAGCACCACCAGCGCGGTCACCATGCACGTGAAGATGCCGATGAGCATCGTCTTGCCCATGGACTTCATGCCGCCGTGGGAGCCCGCGGTGAGGGCGCCGAAGCCGATCATGGTGGTCATGGCCGCGAGGAACACGGCGCCGCCGGTGTGGCGCACCACGTCGTAGACGTTGTCTTCCCCCTCCTGCCGGAAGCGGTGAATGATGTGCACGCAGTAGACCACCCCGATCCCCATCAGCAGGGGAATGGCGACGACGTTCGCCAGGTTGTAGTCGATGCCGAACAGGCTCATCATGCCGAGCATCCACGCCGCGCCCATGGCCAGCGGGATCAGCGCGAGCAGCATGTAGCCCACGGCCTTCATGTCGAACATCGACATGCCCCCCACCATCACCAGGATGAATCCCGGAGGTGCGGTCCAGCCCGACATCTGATAGGACCACACCGCCAGGATGGCCAGCGGCACCAGGGCCAGCACGGCGTACTTCTCCTCGGTGAAGTCCAACAGGAGCAGGAGCATGATGGCCAGGGCCGCCAGGAACGCCGCGCCGACCAACCCCTCCTTGATCATCCGGGTGTGCGCATAGAAGGTCACCGGGAACCCGGTGGGCGCCGTCTTCCGCCTCGCGGCGA
>JBDRSE010000363.1:0-15166 GCA_043825095.1 bacterium | reverse complement strand
ACGTGCGCGCCGCGGTGCCGGGCTACCCGGGCAACTTCGACGAGGTGCCCGTGCAGCTCAACGTGGTGGAGGGCATCTGGTATCAGAACTTCGACGCGTCCACCCACGGCTGGACCCTGAACAGCGAGTGGGGCTGGGGCGCGCCGAGCGGCAATGGTCCGGGCGGTTGCTACAGCGGTAGCTGCATCGGTGTTGCGATGACCGGGTATTACTCCAACGGCCTCACCTGGGCCACCTGCAACGCCACCTCGCCGGCCATCGACCTGTCCACCACCACCGCTCCGGTGCTGCAGTTCCGTTCTTGGTTGTCCTCCGAGGGCTCGGTTTGGGACGGCGGAAACCTCAAGGTGTCCACTGACGGCGTCAACTACACCGTGGTCACCAGCGTCACCCCGGCCTACAACTGCAGCGCCATCGACGGGCAGCCCGCCTGGGGAGAGGACTACGAGACCTGGAATCAGACGTGGGCCGTCTTCGAGGCGGACCTCTCCGCCTACGCGGGCCAATCCACGGTCTACCTCCGTTTCGGTTTCCGCACCGACACCTCGGTCAACACGTATCCCGGCTGGTATATCGACGAAGTGATGATCCTCGACTAAACAGCATCACATTGACCACGATCCATCCCGCCAGGCTGCGTTGATCGCTGCGGTGCGTGCTCACGTACCAAAAGTACGCTGCGCGCGCTCCTCACTCGCGCCTTGCCTGGCGGGCGCCTCGTGGCCACTGTGACGCTGTTTGACTCAGGGTCCAGGGGACCCTGGTTAGCCACCTGATCCGAAGGTCGCTACTGTTTGTCGTGCTCAGGCCGAAGGCCGGTGCTCGTGCTCGGGCACGGTGTGCACGGAATTCGAGCACGTGCACGTGACGAGCACGAGCACGTGCCCAGAGTGATCTAGACTTACGAACACTTATCTAGAGATTTTTTTCTTGGGCCCGCCGGGGCGCGTGCTATAAGGCTGGAATGATCGGCTCGCAGGTCATGCAGCTGGTGCACGAGATCCGACGGAAGCGTTTGTCTCGGAACAAGCACTTCGGGCTCTTTGAGCACCGGGAGTATCGTGCCGCCCGGCGAGTCAAACGATATCTGGACGCATTGGCCGGGGAGATCGTCGGACTGAGCAACGAAGGGGAGCTCGACCTCGAACTGGAGTGGAAAGACGACGACCGGGCAGAGCTGCACCTCGGCGTACAGCGGCTGCAGCTCCGGCGCTGCTGCTATCTGAGCCGCGCCGAGCTCGACTATCTACTCGAGCATTCCCCGGAGGTGGAGGAGCGGATCACGCGCGCCGGAGGGCTGCCGGCCCGCTATTCCGCTCCCGAGAGCAACCTGGAATAACATAGACGGAGACAATGGCAATGTCAGACAACGACGTGGACAGCGGGCACCTGAGACTGCACAAGGACTCACCGAGTGAGGAAACCAACATCGTCCTCGAGGAGCACACCAACGACGTGTTCGTTGTCGTGACGCAGCTCTACTGCCAAAACGGCCACAACCTCATCGGCCTCTCCGACGAAACCTTCGACAGTTTTCCCGGCATCTCCCTGTGGGTCGAAGGAGCCGGCAAGTCGGGGGAGGTGGTGGTGAGCCCCATTCACGGCGACTCGGACAAGCGCGGGCTCTCGTTCCCGAACGGCACGAAGCTGTCCATCCAGTGCCCGGTCTGCAAAGCGGAGCTCCCCGAGCTCACGAACTGTCGGTGCACAGACACGGCCAAGCTACGCAAGGCCTACCTGACCCCCAAGCTCTCCGAAGCCCACATCGTCGCGGTGTGCGACATCTGGGGCTGTCAGCTCTCTCGGGTGATCGACAGTTACGAGATGTTCTCCGAGTTCCTGGAAGGCCGCATCGGCGACTAAGGACCTCCGTGGTCCGAGCTCAGTCGAAGAAGCCGCTCAGCACTCGGAGGAAGCTGAAGCCGCCCCCCCCAGATTCCACCCGTGACGTCAGCACCGACCCGGCGGGGGCCGCCTGCCGCTCAGCGACCCGAGTCCGACGTTCGATCTCCTCGGCCTCGACTTGGCGGGACCGCGCCAGCCCACCGTCGACGATGAACTTCGCGATCCGCTCGAGCTCGGTGTTGTCGAGCCACACGCCGTGGCCCCTACAGCGATCGATGATCACTCCGGAGACGCGCCCGAAGTTCTGCCGATTCATCATGGACTGACAGACCGGGCAGGGCAGATAGGTCACCTTGTCCACAACGGCCGCGGGCCTGTGCGCATCCGGCAGGGGATTGTCCCGAAACTCCTGCACCTTACGGTCACAGACGAGCTTGAACTCCTCCTCGGACAACCACAGCCCCAAACAGGCCGGACACTCGTCAAACCCGATGGATTCCATGACGCGGGACTGGAGCGCCTCCTTGCACCGGGGACAGCGCCGTCGCGAGCGCCGACGCTGCACCACCTCCTGCGGCCGGATCGCCTGGGCACACTCGATGCAGAACCGCGCGTCCTCGGGCAGCCGCGCGAAACACCTGGGGCACACCAGGGTGTAGTGCTTCTGTAGCGGATCGAGCACACCACCGCAGTATTCGCACTCCGTGGCGCCCTGCTTGAGGGGCCCTCCGCAGTCGGCGCAATGCAGAATCCGCGCCTGGTGCGCCACCGACTCGGGCACGGTCATGGACTGGCCGCACAGACAGCGCACGTGCTGGCCGGCAGGGTACTTGTCCACCCGGTACTGTCGGGTGCATTCGGGACAGGCGAGGATCATGCCGCGATCCTACAGCACCGCCCCGTGAACGCATACCCCCGATCTTTTTGCCCGATCTGGGCCCCGGGGAGTATGCTCCGGACAGATCCATGAGGCGCTCCTCGGTCCACATTCCGGCCCTGTTGGCCGTGCTCGCGCTGCCCGGCTGCAAGTCCAGGCAGACGGAGCGTCGCGAGCACCGCCCCTTTCAGACGTGCAGCCGCGACAGCCGGTGCATCAAGCCACAGATCTGTCTGCTGCGTCCCCCGCTGACGTCCGGGACGTGCGTGCACGCGTGCGTCACCGACACCGACTGTGGCGCGGGTCTGCGCTGCACAGGGCGCTTTCACCAGACCCACGCGACCGGGCCACGACGGCGGTACTGCCGACGCGCCCAGGTGGACGTAGGCGGCGACTGCAGCCGCGTCACGGACGGATGCAAGCCGGGCCTGCAATGCAAGCACGGTCAGGTGTGCGTACGGTTCTGCCAGTCCGACGGGGACTGCACCCCTTCGCAGCGCTGTGTGCCAATCCCGGATCGCCGCACCTTCGGTCACCCGGCGCCGACGCTGTACAAGGCGTGCGTGACCGCCGATGGCAAGGCCGGCGCTTCGTGCACCCCGGGACAGCAGCCGCTGTGCGCCAGAAACCACGACTGTCAGCGCAACCGTTGCGTGCGCCTGTGCTCCACGGAAGCGCCCTGCGGGGAGGGGCAGGTCTGCGACGGTATCCGCGCCGCCGCGGCACGGCCGGGCGGGGCCGAGCCGCCCCGCGCCTACTGCCGCAGGGCAGCCCCCCTGGGGGAGCGCTGTGGAAGGCACTGGTCCCGCGACGTGGGCTGCGCGGCCGGGTTACGCTGTTACAAGGGACGCTGCCGGAAGCCGTGCGAAACCGACGCCGACTGCCACACGGGGAAACGACGGAAGCTCCGGTGCCGCGTACGCCGGGACCGCCGAGCTTCCTTCAAGGTCTGTCTCTGAGCAGTGGGCAGCGGCACGCTCCCGATGCACACGACCCAACCGGCCCGAAATTATCCCAAAAAGCTCCTTGAAATCGGGGGGTCAGGCATGCTAGTGCATATGCTTCTGTTCGGCGAGGCTTCTTGTGAGAAGTCCAGGCTCGTTATTGGAGATTAATCTATGACACCCGTACCTGTGGTTTGGACCGACCTTGAGACTGCGTTTGAGCGCAACTCGCCCGAAATGGCGAGCTATTTGAATATCGACACCGGCGAAGTGCTGATGCTCGTGGAGGGGAATCCAGAGGACGAGGGCCGGAGAACCACCGCCGTGATGCGCCCGGAGACCTACGTGGCCATCGATCCGGCATCCTCCCGGGAGCAGTATCGCTGGATGGAGCGCTTCGTAGCGTCGGTGGAGGACGAAACCCTTCGCGAACGGCTGATCATCGCCATCGACGGCAAGGGCGCCTTTCGCCGCTTCAAGGACGTGCTGCTGCACTATCCCGGGGAACGAGAGCGCTGGTTCTCCTACCGCGGCGATCTGCTGCACGCGTTCATCAACGAGTGGCTGAAGGAGCACGACATCCAGACCGACTCCACGGCGCCCTGGGGAGACGTCGTGCCTCCTCCCGAGCCCGACATGCCCCTGACGCGACCGGCCCAGGGCGCCATCAGCCCGGCCGAGGTGCTCCGCCGCCAGGCCAAGGAGCTGATCGACGTCATCCCGGCCATCGACCTGACGGCGGCGATCGCCTTCCTCGAGTTCCTGCGAGATCGCGGCTCCTCGAACCTGGTCGTCAAGGACTCCTTCGTTCCGAAACCCGGATCCGGCCAAGCCAGAAACAACGAGTACTAAGGGCCCGCGCAGCGCCAACCAGGCCGCCAAGCCATCCCGGCTGGCTGCGTTTCTCGTCGGTCACAGATTCCCGATCTCCTCCCTCGACTCCAACGCCGGCGTGGTACAAATTGTAACTGCAATTGACAAAATGTACCATCGTGCTAGGCTGGCTGCATGGTGATCGAGCGCACGCTGCGGGCGTCTTTGAAAAAGCTCGCCTCACTCTACCCCGTGGTGACCGTGACCGGGCCGCGGCAATCCGGCAAAACGACGCTGTGCAGGAGCTGTTTTCCGGATTTGGAGTACGTGTCGCTCGAGCCCCTGGATTTTAGAGAAGATGCTCGCCTGGATCCGCGGGGATTTCTCGAGGAGCACCGGCGCGGTGTCATCATCGATGAGGTGCAGCATGTTCCTGAGCTACTGAGCTACATCCAGACCGAGGTGGATGAGCGCAGGCGCCCCGGGCGATTCATCCTCACTGGATCACAACACCTGGGTTTGCTCGCGAGCGTGACGCAAAGCCTTGCGGGCCGCACCGCGGTGCTCCATCTCCTGCCGCCGAGCCTGAAGGAGTTGGCAAGGTTCCCCGACGCGCCCACTGCTCTGCTCGATGTTCTCTGGACGGGGGCCTATCCGGCGATCCAGGATCAGCGAATTCCGGCGGATCGCTGGTACCGCGATTACGTGACGACCTACGTGCAGCGCGACGTCAGCCAGGTTCTGGAGATTGGGAACCTACGCACCTTTGGGACCTTCCTGCGCCTGTGCGCGGGGCGCACTGGCCAGGTGCTCAACCTGTCGTCCTTGGGGTCGGATGCCGGCATCAGTCACAACACCGCGAAGAGCTGGTTGTCCGTCCTGGAAACGGGATTCTTGACGCATCGCCTGCCACCTTGGCATCGCAATCTCAAAAAGCGGATGACCAAGACCCCCAAGCTCCACCTTTTCGACTCGGGTCTGGCTTGCTATCTGTTGCGGATTCGGAGTCCTCAGGAGCTGCGCTACCATCCGCTGCGCGGCGCGATTTTCGAGAGCTGGGTTGTTTCTGAGGTCCTCAAGGCGCGCTATCACAACGGCTTGGAGGAAGACACGTTCTTCTTTCGGGACCACAAGGGGCTGGAGATCGATTTGGTCCTCGAGCGGGGTGACGCCGATGTCCTGGTGGAGGTCAAATCGGGCGCCACCGTGTCATCCGACGCCATCGCCAACCTTCAACGTGTCGAAGCGCTGATGGAGGCCGCTGCAGGTCCGGCGGCAAAAAAAGTGCTGGTCTACGGTGGGAGTCGCCACACGACGCGTAATGGTGTGAACATCTTGCCCTGGTCGCAGGTGCAGGATTTCGACTGGGTTGGACCATAGAGCCTGAGCGAAGCTCGGACAACGATTTCTCCTCTTTTCCTGGGTGTTCACCGATTTGGGGCAACTCCACTGACCCCAACCTGCACCCCGTGCTTAGCGTGACCTTCACGAGCTGTCCGTAGCGACCCGGGCGCCTCACGGCCACTGCTCCCCCGTTTGATCCACGATTAATCGGTTTCTGTTTCGCGGCTCGCCTGCGCCTCGGGCATCCAGATCCAGCCTTCCAAGTCGGCGATCCGGTCGAAGCCCGCGGGGCGGGACCAGCTCTCCGTGGCCCAGAGGTAGCCGGTGAAGGCGCACACCACCGCGTCGAAGCAGTGATCGCAACGCAGGCTCTCCTCCCGCCAGGCCTTGAAGGTCAGCTCCCGGCTCCAGCGCTCGAGCAGGCTCGCCCGCACCTGCCACAGGCCGACGCCGCGCTTGTACCGCCGCGCCGCGTCGGGACCGGCGAACTGGTGGATCGTCGCCTTGGGATACACCTCGATCAACGACTCGTCCCGCCGATAGCGTCCCGCCAGGGCCTTGGCCAGGTGGACCCCCCGGGCGGTCAACGGCCCCATCCCCTGCCCCAGGGTTTCCCGGGGCTGGATGTGATCCTCGCAGCGCAGCCGGATCTCGGTGACGCGCTGGGTGTAGGGCGTGATCAGCGGCTTGCTCTGGGGCGCGCGCGGCCGATGCGCCCGCTCGAGCCGCGCCCCATCGGTTTGCATCCAGCGCACCGCGGGATCTTCGCAGGCAGCGATGCCGGGGCACTCCGGCAGCAGGCAGCGCACACAGGCCGGCAGCCCGAGCGGCGCATCCATGGCCACGAGCGTGGCCGGTGGTTGGCTGAGCAGCAGCCGGGTGAGCACGTCATCGTAATACGGCTTGCCCCCGGGCCCACGGGTCCCATAGGACTGGATCTCCAGCCCGGCCGGGGTGACGCTGCCGATGGCCACGGCGGTGTGCTTTCCCTTGCCGCCGCCCAGGTCGATTCCAACGACCCGGTTGAAATGTCTCGCGCCGTCTGCGATCATCAGGACTGGATAGGGCGGACCGGTCCCCCTGTCAACCCTCGGAGTGCTGCAACCCGACCGCGGCACCCCCGCGAACCGTCGAACGGAGTGCACACATGAGACGAGGACTCTTTGCCCTGCTGTCGGCCCTGACGTTGCTGCTCACCGCGGGCCCCGGCTGCTACGACGAGGCCGGCGCCTGCATGGACTACTGCCGGCAGGCGGCCGCCTGCCTCACCTGTCCCTACACCGACGACAGCCTGAAGCGGTGCCAGCAGGAGTGCATGGACCTCTCCATCTCAGAGCAGAAGAAGCTGCCCCGCTGCACGGATGAGTGCTCGAACTACTTCGCCTGCGACGACCTCGTCGGGTTCACCGCTCCCCGCCCCTGCGACTACTGACAGTGTCACCGGAACACCATCAATCAGGGCACACAGGGGATTGACCCGGACGCCGGGGAGCGCTATTGAACGAGTGAGCCGCGCGGCGAACGCCGGGAGATCCACGGACTGCCAGGCACTGAAGCACCGCGGCCGAACCAGCAGGATAGGCTTGGACCCGTAAGGGCCGAGACGGACTCCGCGGACGCCCCTCTCCCCGTCGACCGGTCTTCGGCCAGCCTCTCCGCGCCCGCAGGAGCGGTCATGAGACGACGCATGTTCAAATCCAAGATCCACCGGGCCACGGTGACCCAGGCAGACCTCGACTACGAGGGGAGCCTGAGCATCGATGGGGCGCTGCTCCGGACGGCGGACATTCTGCCCTACGAAGAGGTCCACGTCTGGAACGTGACAAACGGCAACCGGCTCACCACCTACGCCATCCGAGCCGAGGCCGGCAGCGGAGTGATTTGCGTCAACGGCGCCGCGGCACACCTGTGCCGCCCGGGCGACCTGGTCATCATCTCCACCTTTGCCGAGCTGACCGAGTCCGAGGCCGCCCACCACATCCCCACCGTCGTGCTCGTGGACGAGCAGAACCGCATCACCAATCCCGCGGCCACCGAGATCGCCGGCCCCGACCGGCGTATTGCGTAATCGTCGGACAGCCGTTCGCCGGGCTAGAGCCAATGCCAGTCAGTTAAGAAACTGCCGGACTACGTCGATCCCTTGGTGCAGGCTTGGACCGGATATTTTCGGATCTCCGACCTTCCGCTCTCCGCTCTCCGATTTCGGACTACCGCTTCTCGTCAATGAAATCGGATATCGGAGAGCTTGAAATCGGAGATTGAAGGTCGGATATCGGATATCGGAAGATTTGGCAGTTTTTGCGGACATCTTCTTATCTGATCGGCATTGGGGCTAGAGACCCTCCACCGGCCCCACGAGCCGGGTGTAGGTGTTGACGATCTCCTGGATGGGGCGCACCGCCAGGAACGACGCGCGACGATCGTCTTGGGAGAATCGGCGGGCCTTCTTACGGATCTCCCCGATGGCGCGCTCCATGAACGGCTTGGCCTCGGAGACGCGTCCCGCGTCCCGGAGCAGCTTGGCGTGCACGTGGAGCGGCTCCTCTACCCCGACGATGGGAGTGCCCGTGGCGATCACGGTCATCCCCTCGGAGGAGAGCGCCAGCGCTTCCTCGAGCTGCCCCATCTCGGCCCGGATGAGGGCCGACACCATCAGGCCGAACACAACCCCCTGGGGCATGTCGGATCGTCGGCTGAGGTCGGTGGCCACGAGGGCCTGCTCGAGGGCGTTCTCCTTGGATTCACCTGCCTCGAGCTTGGCCAGGGCCAGGTAGATCCGCGCCCGCATCTCGCTATAGGCGCTCTCGGCGCGCTGGGCCAGCTCGACGCCCTTCTGCAGGTACCGCCGCGCGTCGGCCACGGCCCCCTCCCAGAGACGAACCTGCCCCAGGGTGGTGAGCCCGTCCGCCAGACCCGACGTGTCCTCCACGGAGCGGCACAGCTCCCCTGCCTTGCGGAGATAGCGCTCCGCGCGTTCGAACTGCCCCATCTCCGCGTAGGCCTGGCCGATATTGGCGAGCTTGGCTCCGGTGTAGAACCGGTCGCCGATCTCGATATCGATGTTGTAGGACTCCTGATAGTACCGCAGCGCCCCCTCGTACTCGCCCATGCACTGGGAGACGAAGCCGATGTTCATCAGCATCGTCGCCTCCAACCGACGGAACTTCAGCTTCCGGAAGTACGCCAGGGCCTCGGCGTATGACTCCACCGCCTCCTTGAGCTTTCCCGTGTAGAAGCGAATGTTGCCCTGGGTGTGGAGCAGCTCGCCCCGGAGCCGCAGGCCGTCCTCACCCTGGGGAATGAGCCGTAACGCCTTGCCGACGCTATCGAGGGCGTCGTCGTTCTTGCCCAGGTCGTTGAGCGCCCGCGCGCGCAGCCGCAGCGCGTCGGCCTGCCGAAGCGGATCCCCGGCCTCCACCGCCGCCGCCATGGCGTCGTTGAATTTGGACAGCACGCGGTTGGCGCGCCCGCCGTCCTGATCGAAGCGGAGGGCCCGCCCGAGCGCAATCGCCCGAAGCTGCTTGTCCCCGCTCTGATCGGCGACCCGCAGCAGAGAGTCGATCTCCTCCTCCTGCTTCCGCCGCCGGCCCCACCCCCGCAGGATCTGCTCCCGCTCCTTGTGGATCGTGAACAGCGCGGTCGAGTCCGTCGGCTGCAGCTCCAGCGCCAGGGTCATGAGCTGGAACGCCTCCCGGTTGCCGGAGATGTTCCGCGCATAGGTCGCAGCGCTGAGATAGCGCGCCACCGCTTCCTGCTTCTGCCCGCCGAGGGCGAGCTGCCGCGCCACCCGGGCATCCCCGGATCCGGGCTGGTACCGCGAATCCGCGGCGAGCACCCGCGCCGCCTGGAGGTGGAGCTTCGATGCCATCTCGGGATCCAGACTCGAATACGCCACCTCCTGGATGACCTGCTGGTAGAAGGCCCAGCGCTCGGTGTAGCCGGAGAGGGCGTAGACGAGGCGACGGTTCTCGAGCTGTGTCAGGCCGTCGTGTACCGGCCCCCCCACGAGCGACTCAAGATTCGACGCCTCGAACACCCGGCCGAAGATCGCCGCCTTTCGCAGCAGGTCCCGCAGCTCGGTCGGCAGTCGATCGAGCCGGGAGGCCACCAGGCTCTCTACCGTGGCAGGGATCTGCACCTGCGTGTCCTGGCGGGTCCACCGCAGCCGTCGCTGCGGGTCCCCGTCGTCTGGTACGCAGGACCCCTGCTCCACCAGAGACTCGAGAATCGCCTCGATGTAGTACGGGTTGCCGCCCGCCCGATCCAGCACCTGCGCCACCAGGGGCGCGACCTCCACGGGATCCGCGAACCGGGCGAGCACCATTTCCTTGCGCTCTTCCGGGCCCAGCTCCTCCAGCAGGATCGCCTGTCCCTCGATCCCCTCCAGCACCTCGTCGTCGTCCTTCCGTGGGACGGCCGTGAGCACGGCCAAAATCGGCCGATCCCTCAGCCGCGCCGCCAGCGACGCCACGTGCTTCAGGCTGTGCGGGCTGGCCAGGTGCGCGTTCTCCAGCATGAGCACCAGCGGGCTGCGCCGAGACCGGAACTTCAGCAGCCGGTGCAGGGCGTCCTGGATCTCGTGATCCACCTGATCGGGATCCCGGTGGGCCACGTCGTCGTCTGTGGCGAGCCCGAGCAGCACCTCCAAGGACCACACGAAGGCCTTGTCGTGCCCCGTGGGGTGATCTGCTTCGATGGCCGCTGCCACCTCGGCGAGCCGCGCCCGAAGCTGCTCTCCGTGGAGCCTTTCTCCGTCGGTGACGAGCTGGAGCGCGATCTCGCTCAGCAGCGCGTGGGCGGCCACTTGATTCGACTGCCGCGCGCTCATGAGCAGGATCTGGCCGTCCCAATTCTTCAGCTTGTCGAGGAAGGCGCGCACCAGGGTGCGTTTGCCCATGCCCTTGTCACCGTACACCACCACCACGCGACCGCGCTGCACGCGCTGCATGTCCCAAAAGGCGTCTTCCAGGGCCTGGAGCTCCAGCCCACGCCCCACCATGGCTCGCGGCTCCGCAGCGGCCGGCGCCGCCACCTCGATCGGACCGTCGAGACGAAACACGCGCGCCGGCATGGACGCGGAGCCGGGATCCGTCAGCTTGGAAATGGCTGCCCGGGCCTCCCGGAGCTTGTCACTGAGCAGCGGCACCTCGGTGACGAAGTACTCCTCGGAGGCCGCCTTCCGCACCCCGTCGTCGAGCAAGATCTCACCGTGGTCGGCCCGACCGGCAAGGAGATACCCGAGCTGCATGAGCTGCGGGCTGACGGCGTGCTCAGAGGTCCCGTCACTCTTCCGGGTGACCTTGGCAAACCCGCGCGTGACGCTGAAGCCAGCCCCGCCGGCCACGTCGAAATCCTGACAGGTGGCGTTGAAGGCCTCCGCCAGGGCCAGCGCCAGCCCGATGGCCTTGGCGGAATCTTCGTCCCGGGACACCGGCAGGCCGACCACCACGGTCATGCCGGCCGGACCCAGGTCGTCCAGCAGCGCCTCGTACTTGAAGACCACTCCCTCGGCCAGCTCGTTGAAGCGCCCCACGGCCTCCACGAACCGCCGACCCGTGCCCTGGGTGGCCCCCTGGGGCTCGGTGAAGGCCCCACAGACGAGCAGCACCTTCTTGCGCTCGACGATGGGAGTCACATCTGCTCGCGACCCCTCGTCGAGCCGCAGATCGCTGTCCTCGAAATCCGCTCCGGAGCTGAGGCCGGCCGATTCCGGAAATTGCGTGGACGGGGCGATGGTGCCGTCCGGCGCGCGACTCTCGGCGGGAATCACCCGCGACACAAACGCGGCCAGCGCGCCGGTGTCGTAGATCTCGTCCTGGGAGTACAGGAACTTGGTGAGCACGTGCTGGAAGTCACGCGCCGTGGCGTACCGCCTCTCCGCGCGCCGCTCCAGCGCCCGCATGACGATGGGCACCAGCTCCGCGGGCACGTTCTTGTCCAGCTCCGTGGGGGGTGGGATGTCGGCCGTACGCACGGCCTCGAGGGCCTGATCGCCCTTGATCCCACCAAAGAGCGTGCGGCCCGCCAGCAGCTCGTACAGGATGATCCCGGCCGCGAAGATGTCACAACGCCGGTCCACCGCCTGCCCCGCGGCCTGCTCGGGCGACATATAGGCGTACTTGCCTTTGACGACACCCTCCTCCTCCACCTCGGTGCGGGTCTTGGCGATGCCAAAGTCCACCAGCTTCACCGCGCCGTCGTAGGAGATGAGCACGTTCTGGGGGCTGACGTCCCGGTGCACGATGTCGAGGGCTTCGCCGGTGGGGCTCAGCTTCCGGTGCGCGTAGTCGAGTCCCTTGAGCAGCTCCTGCACGATGTAGGCGGCGATGCCGTACGGCATCCGCATGCCTGCCTGGTGCGCCATCTTCACCAAGCGCATCAGGTCGTGCCCCTCCACGTACTCCATGACGAGGTACAGGTCGCTCCCCTCTTTGCCGTAATAGAAGACCTGAACCACGTTCGGGTGGTTCAGCCAGGTGGCGATCTGCGCCTCGGTGCGGAACATCCGCGCGAAGTGGGGACTGGACGAGAAGGCGGCGTGGATCTTCTTGACCACGACGAGCTTGTACAACCCCTGCGCAAGCGCGGCTCGTGCCAGGTACACCTCGGCCATGCCACCCTGGCCGATCTTGGACACCAACTCGTATTTGCCTAGCCTTTCGGCCAACTCTTCCTCCTGCGCTGCCGGACCCGATCAACCCGCGCGGGGCGAGAACCACGGGGCGACGAAGGGAACAACACCGGGGAGGAGCCGCGCTGCAGCGCGACCCGCCGCGGTGTGCCGAGCGTTCATGGATAGAGGAGCTCCCCTTCGCCGCAGGCAATTAATATTACGATACTAAGTCGTTATCTGTTAGTCGTTCCCCCAAAAAAAATATCGCACCGGCACGAACCCGAGCGGCGCAGGACCGTCGCCAGCTACCGCAGGGGGCGGATCGTCAGGTTGTCGAACGCCACCTCGGACTGCCAATTGTTGAAGCCGAAGTGATCGTTGCCTCGGCCCCAGAGCGGCCGCCGATCCATGAAGCTGAGGAACTCCTTGCCATCCAGCTCCCACCGAATCTCCCCACCTTTCCGGAAGATCCGGAAATGATATTTCTGCCCTTTTTTCACCTTGAAGTCAGTCCGACTGGACATGAACTCGCGCTCCCGTCCCCGGGGAGGATGCTCGATCTGCCGTGCGATGAAGGACTTCGTGTTCTTCCATCCGCCCAGACAGACGATGTACCCGCTGCCTCGATAGGCGCCGCGGTGGTCCACGAAGCTACGCCCGTCGCCGTACAGCTCCACCTTGATGTCGCCGTCCGAAGTGTAGGACCAGGCATCGAACTCGATGACCACGTTACGCGGAAGCCGGCGCTTTAGCCAGAGCGGGTGGTTATACGCATCGGCGACGTTGAGACGACCGCCATAGACCACCCACCGCCCGATGGTGTCACGATAGTTCGGGCCAAGCTCCCTCCGCTCGTAAGTATCCTGAAATCCCTTTCCTATTGCGCGATCACCGCACGCCGACCCAAGGCCGACCGCGACTGTCAGTAGCGCGCCGAGCAGCGATCTCGATACCAGCCGGGACATCTCCACGTCCTCTCCCAAGGCGGCCCCGACTTATCACTCACCCAAGGCATAGTCAAGGGCTCACCTTTGCGCCGATCTAGGGCTGTGGTAAAGAATAACCCATGACGCACCGCATCGTCCTCGGGATCGTGTCCACCGGCCTGGTGATGGGCGCGTGCCAACCGCGCCCCACGGGGGGGTGTCTCAAGGACACCGACTGCAAGGGACACCGGGTCTGTGTGAAGCACACCTGCGTCGAACCCACGGAACGGTGCCGCTGCCCACCACTGTCGACGCGACCCCGGGTGCGGGCCCGGCCCAGGCCCCGGCCGATCCAGGTGCGCATCGGCCCACCCGCCACTGCGGTGGCGATGTTTCGAGTCGACCACCTCCGCCAAGGGCGCTCCCAATACGCGGGCCCCACCACCCGACCCAAGCTGCTGTGGTGGCGCAAGCTGGGCGGCGCCATCAGCGCCAGCCCGAGCCTGGGAAAAGACGGCACCATCTACGTCGGCTCCCATGATCGATCCGTCTACGCCTTCACCGCCGCCGGAACGCGCCGGTGGCAGCACCGGACCGGAGACAAGGTCTGGTCCTCGGCTGCCGTGGCAAAGGACGGCAAGACGCTCTACGTCGGCTCGGACGACGACCACCTGTACGGCTTCGACGCGGCTCGCGGCACGATTCGGTTCAAGCTGCGCCTGGGGAGCTGCCAGCAGCCGGGCGGGACCAAAGGCAAAGCCAAGGGCAAAGGCAAGGCCAAGACCATGTCGCACGGCGCGAAGTGCGACATAGATTCGTCCCCGGCGGTGGGCCCCGACGGCACGATCTACGTGGGCGGGGACGGGCTGTCCGCCGTGAGCCCCACCGGGAAGCTCCGCTGGCACTTCAAGACCCCACAGCGGATCGCGTCCTCACCCGCCGTGCTGCCGAGCTCCACCGTGATCTTCGGCTCCCAGGACGACCGGGTCTACGCCGTGGACGCCCGCGGCAAGCTGAAGTGGTCCTACCCGGCGGGCGGGGACGTGGACTCCTCGCCCGCAATCGGCGCGGACGGCACCGTCTACGTGGGGACCGACGACGGCCGTCTCCTGGCCCTGTGGCCGGACGGCACCTTCCGCTGGGCCGTGCTCACCGGAGGGCCGGTGCGCTCCTCCCCGGCCCTCGGCGGCGACGGCACGATCTACGTGGGCTCCTACGACGGCCGTCTCTACGCCGTGGACGCCCGCGGCCGCACGAAGTGGGTGCTGACCACGGGGGGGCGGATCCACGCCTCCCCGGTGGTGGACGCCCAGGGTCGTATCTACGTAAGCTCCCAGGACCGTCTACTCTATGCCGTAGCCCCGAACGGCACCCTGCTCTGGCAGTGGCGATTTCCAGCCGACGTGGACAGCACCGTGGCAATCTCCGCCAAGGGGCGCCTCCACGTGGGCTGCGACAATGGCGTCCTATACACCTTCGAGTAGCCTTCCGGTAACCGTTCACGTGGGAGACGGCACAGCGCCCCCCGCGCCGCGCGGGCTTCCCCTTGAGGGGACGGGAGGGGAGTCTTCCGCCGCGGAGCGGCGGAGCTGGCGGGCTGGTTTCGGCGCGGTGCGAATGCTGGCACCTGCCGGAGATCGATCCGCCGCTTCGCGGCTCAGCGCTCCCCCTCCGCCCCCTCCGGGGGAACCTCGCTGCGCTCGGGAGGTGCCGCAAATAGCCCCCCCGTGAACACATACGCCTTCCGGAAGGGCCGCGCGGTGACCAAGACGTAGCTAACTGATCTGAAGGTCGCTACACTCTG
>JBDRSE010000362.1:0-2166 GCA_043825095.1 bacterium | reverse complement strand
GCCATGCGCCCCGCGGCCATGCGCCCCGCGGCCGCGCGCGGAAAGCCGAAACCCGAGCCGAAGGTCCGCCTCAAGGCGCCGCGCCCGGACGTGGTGGCCGCCGAACGGTTCATCGACCCCATCGCCATGGGCAAAATCATGGCCTACGCCATCGGGGTGGGCACCTCGTCGAACAACGTGGGCATCATCGCCTTCAACGCCCGACGCAACCCGGCGGACAAGTTCAGCCACCAGCTCTTCGTCAAGGTGAAGAACTATCGCAAGACCGCGGTGCGGGTGAACCTGCTGGTTTCCTCCGGCGCGGTGCTGCCGGAGAAGGTGCCCCTGGAGATCGGCCCCGGGGAGACCCGGCAGTACATCAAGAAAGGCCTGCCGGCCGCCGGCAAGCGCATGACCGGCAAGCTCGAGCTCCGGGGAGGAGGGCGCCTGGACGACTTTCCCCTGGACGACACCGCCTACGCGCTGCTGCCCAAGCGGCAGAAGTCCAAGGTCCTGCTCGTGTCGGGGGGAAACCTCTACATCGAAGGCACCCTGCTGCTGGACGAGGAGAACATCACCTATCAGCGGATCACCCCGGCCGCCTGGACCCCGTCGGCGGCCCGGAAGTACGACGTCGTGATCTTCGACGACTTCACCCCGCCCAAGCTGCCCCGGTCCGGCAACTTCATGTTCTGGGACCCCCGGGGGGAGCACTCTCCGGTGAAGATCCTCAAGCGGGTGAAGGACCCGGAGATCTGGTGGCCCCAGAGCGACAAGGACAAGCGGCACCAGATCATGGACTACATCCGGGTCAAGGACGTGCGCGCCCTCGAGTCGTCCATTTTCGAAACCGAGCGCCGCGACGTGCCCCTGATTCGGCTCGACGAGCGCGGCCCGGTGTACGCGCTGCTCCGCCGGGAGGCCGGGCGCAAGATCGTCGTGGTGGGCTTCTCCAGCCAGCAGACCAACTGGGTCATGCGCATCGGCTTCCCGGTGTTCATCTTGAACACCATCGCCTACTTCGCCGGCGAGAACACCCGGCTCATCCACACCTACCGCACCGGCGAGACGTGGACGATTCCCCTGGAGGCCGCCGGCGACCTGGCCGAGGTGGAGGACCCGAAGAAGAACAAGTTCAAGGCGCCCCTCAAGGACGGCACCGTATCCTTCTACGGGCGCCACATCGGCTATCACAGCATCACCACGGCGACCAAGTCGGTGCAGATCGCCGCCAACCTGGCCAACCCCGACGAGTCGGACATCACGCCGCGAGCCAAGCTGGTGCTGAGCCACGGCACGTACAAACGAGAGCTCGGACGGCTCGACCTCAAGGAGGCCACCAAGGAGAGCCGCATCTCCACGCGCACCGTGCTGCTCACGGTGCTGCTGGCCGGGATCGGGCTGGTGCTGCTGGGGTTCGGGCTCTACGGCGGCCGGACCGCGCCGCTCTGGGTGTTCCTGGGCATCCTGCTGCTGGCCGCGTCCGTGGTGATCGTGGCCTTTGCCGCGGAGATGCGGCCGTGGACCGGCCTGCTGCTCGCGGTGGCGGCGATCCTGCTCGCCGAATGGGTGACGTACAACCGTCGGGTGACGGTGTGAGACAGACGATGGAGCGTTCCACGCGCTGGAAAATACGGATCCTCGTCTGGCTGGTGCTGACCGGCGGCATCATCGCGGCCCTCATCCACTTCGTGGGCGTGAGCGACACGCTTCCCTACCGGTTCACCTACGAAGGCAAGCAGTGGGAGCTCGCTGACCCGGCGTGGCTCTGGCTATTGTCGCTGGTGCCGGTGTTCTACCTGATCCAGGGCTTCTCCCTGTCGGACATGAGCCGCGTGCAGCAGGGCATCACCCTCGTGCTCCGCACGCTGATCATCGCCGTGCTCGCCCTGGCCCTGACCCGCCCCCGCACCGTGACCGAGCACCGGAAGGTGTGCACGGTCTTCCTGGTGGACGCCTCGGACTCGGTGTCGCCGCTGCAGCTCGACGAGGCGCGCCGCTACATCCAGGCGGTGCACAGGCTGCGCGGCAAGAACCTGGTGAAGCTGATCACCTTTGCCCAGCGCCCCCGGGTGCTGGACCTCCCGGACGAGCCCTCCAAGTTTCCGCTGCTCAAGCGCCACGGCGGCGGTCAGGGCGCGGCCACGGACATCCAGTCCGCGGTGCAGCTCGCCTACGGCTTGTACC
>JBDRSE010000361.1:0-56838 GCA_043825095.1 bacterium | reverse complement strand
GTGCATCGAGGGCAGCGGCGTGCTCAAGGACGGCCGCGTGGTGAACTACTCGAGCTCCTGCACGCAGGAGTGCTTCGCCGCGCTTCCCTGCGGCCGCAGGCGCTACAAGATCTGCTACCGCGTGCTGGACGTGGATCGCTATCCCTGGGGCATGGGCGTGGAGGGCCGCGTGCTCGAGCCGGACGTGTCCATCGCCGTGGATCCCGCCACCGTCCCCTTCGGCACGGTGCTGTACCTGCCGGAGCTGGACGGTGTCATCCCCCCCGGGCGGACCGAGCCCCACACCGGCTGCGTCCGGGCCGACGACAAGGGCGGCGCCATCCAGGGCGACCACATCGACATCTTCTCCGGCACCCGCCAGCGCTGGCGCGCCTGGGAAAAGATCTTCCCCACCCGGTCGTGGTTCACCGCCATCCTCTACCACCCCCGCTGCTACGGCTTCCCCGGCGCGCCGCAGTAGCGTCGATGTCCGTCATCCCCGCGAAAGCCGGCGGCCCATCCCCCAGTATTTCTTTACGAGGATATCGGCCGAGGGTCGGCAGCTCTCGGCTACGGCCCTGGTGGGATTTCCGTCAAGCTGGCCCAGAGAGCATCGCGCTCCCTGTAGTTGACAGAAAGCGTTTTTATATTCACTAGTTATCTAGATAGGTTTCATCCGGCTAAATAAAATCCGTCATTTCCGTCAATGACGGAAATAGCATTCACAAGTCAGCCCCTCCCGGTCGGCAGTAACCCCGCGGCGCCACCCGGCCACCCCCGATCCTGCGGTCCGAAATCGAGACAACGTCTTGGGAACCTGCGATCAATCGCATGTGTTCTCGGATCGATCTCCGGGAGGGGGCCCCATTGCTCGGTGTCGAAACCAGAGCGACAGCTCCGCCGCTCCGCGGCGGAAGGCTCCCCTCCCGTCCCCTCGAGGGGTAGCGCGCCAGCGCGGGCGTGCTGTGCCGTCTACCACTTGAACGTTTGCGGCCAACCATGAGGCGATAGCAGGGATCCAGGAAACTGACGAATCCGGGTATAACGTGTGACATGAAACGCCTCCTCTTCGGGTTCGCCGTCTTCTGGGGCCTCGTGGCAGCGGCGGTCGTAACGCTGCTGATCCTCCAGGACCAAGGGGAGTCCAAGGACACGGCCGGGCCCCCTCCGGGGCCCATGACGTGCCAGGGGCTGCAGCAGCGGGCCGAGCAGTGCGCCGACCCGCTGGCCGACCTCGCCGCCGAGCTGGCCGAGAAGCGCGCCAAGCGCCAGGGCGAGTCCGGCTTCGGCGCCTCGGCCGTCGGCACCGTGCTCCGCAGCTTCGTACACAACGTCATCGGCGAAAAAAAAGTCGTCCGCTACTGCAAGCAGTACTGGGACACCCAATCCCCCAGCCTCGTCCGCGCCAAAAAGGAGCTCGAACAGTGCTACGGCCTCGCCGGCTGCACACCCTTCGTGAAGTGCCTGCGCAAGATTGGGAATCGACTGATCAATGAGCTGTGAGGGAAGGGCGATCCCTCACTTCCGCCACCTGCGGTACATGTCTTTGGGCATGGGGCAGTCGAGGCGCCAGGCGATCTTGGGGTCGCGGATGAGGCGGCCGCGGCGGAGGCCCTTGCCGAGGGGGCCGGGGGTCTGACCGGGCTTGAGGCGCTCGACGGCCCAGAGGTCCTTGGAGCACCAGCCGGAGACGTAGATGAAGCGGTCGTTGGGGTTCACGGCGATGCCGGAGCCCTTGACGACGTCGAGGTCGAGGGTGACGGTCTGATAGGTGGCGGTGTCCACGATGGAGAGGGCGTGTCCGGCGTAGGCGGCCACGTAGACGAACTTTTCGTCCATGGACAGGGCGATGGAGCGGGGGCCCGGCGCCACGTACACGGTCTTGATCACTTTGCGCTGGGCCGTGTCGATCACCTGCAGCTTGCTGCCGCCGATGCAGGAGACGTAGAGGGTCTTGCCGTCCTTGGTCAGGGCGGTGTGGCGGGGGAGGCGGCCGGTGGGGATCTTGGCCGTGCGCTTGAGCGTGACGGCGTCGAGCACGTAGACCCAGCGGCTGCCGGTGTTGGCCACGTAGAGGGTCTTGCCGTCCGGGCTGACCGACACCCCGCGGGGGTTGCGCCCCACCTTGGCCGAGGCGTGGATCCTGCCCGTCGCCGTGTCCAGGCGGGACACCGTGGCCGACTCCCAGCTCGTGACGTAGAGCCACTTGCCGTCCCGGCTCAGGTCCATCATCTTGGGGAAGTGCCCGGTGCGCGTGGCCCAGCGGATCTTCCAGGTGCGGGTGTCCAGGGCCTGGACCAGATAGCCGTAGCGGTTGGTCACGAAGAGCGTTTTGGAGTCGGCCGAGACGATGGACTCGATGGTGTTGCCCTTGAAGTCCACCTTGCGCAGCCACTGGAAGGCCTTGGCGTCGTAGACGTCCAGGTTGTGGTTTCGGCGCCGGCCGAAGTTGGTCACGTAGATGCGCTTGCCGTCAGGCGAGGCGGATACGCCCTTGGGCATGATGCCGGTGGGGCCCGCGCCCCAGATCCGGAAGGTGTTGCCCCCGAGGGTGACCGAGTGCCCGATCTTGCGGGGCCGGACGTTGTCGCGCTTGTGGTTCTTGCGGCGGGTTTGGGCGGCGGGCATGGCGAGCAGCAGCACCGCGCCGAGGACCAGCGCCTGGGTGACGCGGCGGGTGCTGCGGCCGGTGCTGCGGCGGGTGCTGCGGCCGGTGCTGCGGCCGGTGATTCGTCGTGCTCCCATGGATCTCCCGAGGCTTCCGGTACCTTAGCCGCACCCGGACGGATGGGCAACTTGACGACCGTGCCGCTGAAAGTCGGACGGTGTTAATCAGCTCGTATTTCCGGAGGAGCTTGTACAGGTGGGCGCGGCCCACACCGCCGGTGCTGCGGCGGAGATGTTGCCCGAGGAGCCCGCCTACTTGTCCGGGCAGGTGTTGGCGCCGCCGGTGTGGCCCGTGGCGGTGAGGTACCAGTCGTCGCAGATGTTGGCGCTCCAGTACTGCACCTGGATGTAGACGTACCGGCCGGACTCGGTGCCCGTGGGAAAGCCCATATTGCAGGCTTCGTCCCAAGCCATGATCACCTCGTCCATGGTGCTGCCGGTGTTGGTCGAGGATTGCTGGGAGCTCGTGCAGTTGTCGCAGTAGACATACAGGTCATAGTCCGTGCCGGCGGCGGGATAGAGGCGAATGCGCACGCTTAAGGCCGCGCAAGCCGTCGGGTCATTGTCGGCCTCGGCCACGTAGAGCCGCAGCCACCGCTCGCCGTTGTCGGCGTAGCTCGTGGACGTGGAGCCGCTGTCGCCGTTGACCGAGCCGATGTCGATGGCCGAGCCGGGGCAGGACGGGTCGGCGTCCAGGTCCCGCTCGCAGCCGGTGGAGTGAATCGCGTCCTCGTCGCAGTAGCCGGCGCTGCAGGCGGTGATGAGGCAGGAGCCGGTGGCGCAGGACTCGGTCGCGTTCGCCAGCGCGCAGCCGGTGCCGCAGCCGCCGCAGTTGGTGAGGGTGTTGATGGCGGTCTCGCAGCCGTTGTCCGGATTGCCGTCACAGTCGTCCCACAGCCCGGTGCAATCCGGGGCGCAAGTGCCGCTCAAGCAGCTTGCGGTGCCGTGATCGTTGGTGCATAGGTTTCCACACCCGTTGCAGTGCTGGGGATCCGTGTCCGTGTCCACACAACTGCCGGAGCAGAGCGTGGTGCCAAGCGGGCAGACGAGCACACAAGTTCCGGCGGCGCAAGTCAGCCCCTGGGCCGCGCAGTCGTTGCCGCAGAACCCACAGTTGAAGGAATCGTTTTGCAGATTGAAGTCCTCGTCCACGTCTCCGTCGCAGTCGTTGTCCATGTTGTCGCAGGCTTCCACCGTGGCCGGCCACACCGGACAGGCGTACTCACAGCCATCGGCGGGATCACCGTTGATGTTCGCGTACGCTGTCGTGGCCGTCGAATCGCAGGACGTGATCACGCACAGCGAGTTCTGGCAGTCGGACTGTGCGTGCGGTAGATCGCAGGCATGGCCACAGAAGCCGCAGTGCTGCGGATCGCTGGTCAGGTCGATCCCGTTGTCCGCCACGCCGTCGCAGTCGTCGTCGATGTTGTTGCACAGCTCGGTCGTGGCTGGCCAGACTGGGCAACTGTACTCGCAGCCCGGGATGCCCGGATCCAGATCCGCCCGGCCAGGCGGGCAGCCGACCACAGAGCCCACCATGCCGATCTCGTGGCGGCTCTCCGTGGCGTCGCTGCTGGCAATCACCAGGTACTCCTGGGGAACGATTCCCGAGCCGGAGGTTTCGGCCAGGAAGCTCACCTGCACCAGCAGCACGTCGGACCGACCGGTGCTCTGATCGATTCTCAGCACCAGCGGCTCGCTCATGAGGTCCGGAACCGGCTGCTCGATGTACGCCTGCGCATCAGTCGGATCGGGCACGAAGAGCGACAGATCGAGCCCAAACAGATCTCCGAATCCCGTGAACTGGCTAACAAAGGCCCCGCTGATGATCAGCGGCGTGGCATTCGCGCTCTCGTTGAAGATGGCCACTTCCCGCGCTGCAGTGTCGCCGTAGGAAACAGTGCCGAAGTCGATGACCTCCGGATCCGCTGCGCAGGCGCTCATCCAGGCTTGAGATAGCATGACACACGCGCCTAAATCGCCTTCACGGTCATAGGTTAGACAACCCGAAGTGTCGTAGCGGCAGTTCTCCTGGCAGTCCAGCTCGCCAGCATAGTAGCCGAGATCCAAGCAGGTAGTGTTGTTCAGGTCGCCCCGGTCACAGTCCTCCCAGTAGTTGCGGACGCCGTCGCCGCAGCCGTCGATCTGACAGTCCGCCGAACAGCCGTCGGCCGGCGTGTCGTTGCCGTCGTCGCAGGCCTCGCCGTCGTCGACCACGAGATCGCCGCAGTAGGCCAGTAGGCAGTCGGTGCGACAAGCGTCGGGCTCGGTGTCGCTGTTCGGCCCCTCGCATTCGACCGGCCAACTCGTATGGCTTTCCCCGCAGTCGCACTCTTCGCCTTCGTCCCTCACGCCGTCGCCGCACACACCAATGGCTAGGCACACGTCGTTTTGGCACTGATACAGCCCGGAAGATCCGGGGAATGTGCACGTCTGTCCATCCTCTAGACCGTCGCAGGCGGTGAGCTGGGCGGGAAACACGCATCGCCCGTGTTCTGAGTCGCAGGCCATCCCGGACGGGCAGATCAGGTCAAATCCGCACCAGGTGGCCTCTGGGCCGAGACAAGACGTTTCTGTGGTCAGGAGCGCGATCAGCGCGAGAAGTGGAACGACTGAGTGTTGGCCATACCTCGGAGGCCGCGCGTGACCATGTGTGGCCGCCGGCAAGATCCAACGGTGTCGTCCAAGACTGGTTGCCAGAGGGGTCATCGTCGCCAGGGCATCCTTGCCAACGTGGACCACCAGGGGATTGTATCATCGGATAATCGAGCCAAGCAATCGAGTTGGTTCGAAGTGGTGGCCCTTGGCGTGATGTCTATTCCAGCTCCTCGAGGCCTTCGATCTGAGTGGTGAGGGCGTCGCAGGCCGAGGAGAGGGCGTCGGCGTCTCGGGCCTTGAGCACCAGGCGCACGGACCAGGCGCCGGCTTCGTCGGTGGAGGGGTAGGAGCCGAAGGAGACGTCGGGGTGGCGCTGCTGCAGGGCGCGCAGGGGCGCGGCGATGGCCAGTTCCTCGACGTCGGTGTGGAACTGCCGCTCGTGGAGCGGCTCCCCGTGCAGCAGCGGCAGCAGCGTGGCGAACTCCTGCCGGAGGAGCTTGGGCACCCCCGGCAGGACGTAGACGTTCCGCACCCGCAGCAGGGGGAAGGACCGGCCCCCCCAGATCAGCTCGGTGCCCTGGGGGACCCGCGCCAGCCGCAGGTGGCTCTCGTCCAGGTCGTTTCCGCGCCAACCGCGCAGCAGGGCGACGAGCTCGGGGTGCTCCTCGAGCTCCACGTCGAAGGCGCGGGCGATGGACTCGAGGGTGACGTCGTCATGGGTCGGGCCGATGCCGCCGCAGGTGATCAACACGTCGTGCTCCCGGGAGAGCGCGGCGGCGTGGCGGGCGATGTCGTCCACCTCGTCGGGAACCACCACGATCCTGCGGAGCGAAACGCCGAGGCCGAACAGCTCGCGGGCCATGTAGTGGGCGTTCGTTTCCTGGGTGTCACCGGAGAGGATTTCATCCCCGATCACGAGGATCGCGACACGCTGGATGGTCATGCTCGGCAGCATATCACTTTCCTCCCGCGCCGTCTTCGGCCCCCAGCCCTTCGCGTCCCCCTTGACCTCCCGCCTGCCTTGGGTGAAACATGCCTCAGGCGCAGGCCAAGGAGAGTCGGTTATGGCACCATCCGAGGACAAGCTGCTCAAGGCGGGATTCGCGGAAAACCGTCACCTCATGGACGAGGCGGGGATCGCCCGCGCCCTACGGCGCATGGCCGGCGAGATCGTCGAACGGAACTCCGGGACCGACGGACTCATGCTGGTGGGCATCCGCACTCGCGGGGTGCCCCTCGCCGATCGCATCGGCGAGATCATCGCGGAGCTCGAGGGGACCAGGGTTCCCCAGGGCATCCTCGACATCACCCTGTATCGCGACGACGTGCTCGTGGGCCTTCCCGACCCGGAGATCAAGCCCACGTCCCTGCCGACCCCGCTCAAGGATCAGTGTGTGGTGCTCGTCGATGACGTGCTCTTCACCGGGCGGACGGTGCGCGCGGCCCTCGACGCGATCATGGACTTCGGTCGACCCAGGCGGATCCAGCTCGCCGTGCTGGTGGATCGGGGCAATCGTGAGCTCCCGGTCCAGGCGGACTACGTGGGGGTGCATGTCGAGACCCAGAAGACCCGGGACGCCGTGGCCGTCAGGCTCCGTGAGCAGGACGGTCGGGAAGAGGTCATTCTGTACTCGAAGAAAGCCTAGGGATCGGAGAAGGGAACACCATGGCGTTCGCGCACAAAAGCCTGCTCGGGATCGCGCAGCTCTCCACCGAGGACATCATCACCATCTTGAACGTCGCCGAGACGTTCTACGAGATTTCGGAGCGTCGCATCAAGAAGGTGCCCACGCTCCGCGGCAAGACCGTGGTCAATCTGTTCATGGAGCCGTCCACGCGGACCCGGGCGTCCTTCGAAATCGCCGAAAAGCGGCTGTCGGCAGACTCCTTGAACCTGTCGCCGTCCACCTCGAGCGTGAAAAAGGGAGAGACCCTGCTGGACACCGCCCGCAACCTCCAGGCCATGCGCCCTGACATTCTGGTGATGCGGCACCGGGCGGCCGGATCGCCCCATTTCCTGGACCGGCACATCGACGCGGCCGTGATCAACGCCGGGGACGGGGCGCACGAGCACCCAACCCAGGCGCTGCTCGACGCCTTCACCATGCGCCGACAGGGCAAGAGCTTCCAGCGGCTGGAGGTGGCGATCATCGGCGATATCGCGCACAGCCGGGTGGCGCGCTCGAACATCCTCTGCCTCACCCGCCTCGGCGCGCGGGTTCGGGTGTGCGGACCCCGCACGATGCTGCAGCCGGGGCTGGAAAGCCTCGGCGCCAAGCTGTACGCTGACGTCGACTCCGCCCTGGACGGCGTGGACGTGGCCATGGCGCTCCGGGTGCAGCTCGAGCGGTTCGGCGGCGACGCGCTGCTGGCCAGCACCCGGGAGTACGCGCGCCAGTTCGGCATCAACCGCCGGCGCGTGGACCGGATCAAACCCGATGGGCTCATCATGCACCCCGGCCCCATCAACCGCGGAGTGGAGATCGAGCCGGACGTGGCCGACGGTGATCGTTCGGTGATTCTCGAGCAGGTGACCAGCGGCGTGGCCGTGCGGATGGCGCTGCTGTACCTGATGGCGGGAGGCTCGCCCGACTCGGTGATCAGGGAAAGTTGAGGAACGGCTGAACATGGACAATCGTCTACTCATCCGCGGTGCCCGGATCATCGATCCGGCCAATGCGATCGATCAACTCGGCGACCTGCTGCTCGAGGACGGGCGCGTGGCCGCTGTCGGCGAGGTGAACAGGCCCGCGGGCGACTTCCCGGAGCTCGACGCCAGGGGGCTGGTGGCCACGCCGGGACTCGTGGACATCCACGTGCACCTGCGCGAGCCGGGGCTGGAGTACAAGGAGGACATTCGGTCGGGTGCGGCGGCCGCGGTGGCCGGCGGATTTACCGCCGTGTGCTGCATGCCCAACACCGTGCCTCCCAACGACAGCCGGGCCGTCACAGACCTCATCCGGCAGCGCGCGGCAGAGGCGGGCACCGCGCGGGTGCACCCGGTGGCCGCCGTCACCCTGGGATTGGAGGGCAAAGCCCTCACGGAGATGGCGGAGCTGCGGGAGGCGGGTGCCGTGGCCGTGAGTGATGACGGGCACCCCATCGCCAACGCCGGGATCATGCGCCGGGCCCTCGAGTACGCGTCCACCTTCGGCCTCCCGGTCATCAACCACTGTGAGGAGCTCTCGCTCAGCCGCCGCGCGGCGATGCACGAGGGGATCAGCTCGGCTTGGACCGGGCTGGCTGCCCAGCCCTCGTCGGCGGAAGAAGTGATGCTGGCGCGGGACCTGATCCTGGCCGGGGAGACGGGCGCCCGGTACCATGCGGCGCACCTGTCCACGGCCGGCTCGGTGGCGCTCGTCAGGCGCGCCAAGGCCGACGGGTTCCCGGTCACCGCGGAGGTGACGGTGCACCATCTGCTGCTCACCGACGAGGCCAACCTCGAGTTCGACACCAACACCAAGTGCAACCCCCCCCTGCGAACAGCCGCGGATCGAGCGGCCTGCGTCGCGGGGTTGGTGGACGGCACCATCGACGCCCTGGTCACGGATCATGCGCCCCACACGCCCAACGACAAAGCCGTGGAGTTCGAAGACGCACCCTTCGGGGTCATCGGGCTGGAGACGGCGCTGCCCCTGGCGCTCCGGCTGGTGGAGCAGGGCGTCCTGGACCTGCCGACCCTGATTCACCGGATGACCTGTGGACCGGCCCGCTGCCTCGGGTTGGACAGCGGCACCCTCACCGTCGGCGCCGCCGCCGACGTGACGCTGATCGATCCCGAGCTTCGCTGGACAATTCAGCCGGAGCACTTCCAGTCCAAGTCCCGGAACACGCCCTTCGGGGCCTGGGACGTGTGCGGCCGCGCGGTGACCACCATCGTGGGCGGCCGCGTGGTCTACCGCTGGCCAGACGGCCTCGTGAACGGCTGATTTCGTGTCAGACCCTGCTCAGGACAACGGCTCGCCGCTCGTCAGCGCGCCGAGCTCGGCGCCGACCACCGGGGAGCAGCTCACCGCGCTGCTGGAGCGGATCTCCGGCGAGTACGTGGAGGGGGACGCCGCCCGGCACGCCGCCGGCGCCCGGGAGGACTTCCTCGCGGCCACCGGGCGGGTTCACGAGGGCGACCGCGCCTTTGATGAGCGGATGGCGCAGTTCATGGAGTGGTTCCTCTTGGACCGCCCCCTGGTCCACGGCGGGGGCACACCCTGCGAGCGGTTCGTCGAGCGGGGGTCGCTGTCGGCCGACGACCGGCGGCTGCTGCGGGGGCTCTGCGCGAGCCATCGCTCGCTGTTCTCCTTCGTCGCCCGGGATCGGCTGGGGCGAATGGTCGTCGACGATCTCCTGTACGGAATGCGGTGGACCGTGACCGCGCCCGAGGGACTGCCAGGGACAGAACCGGGAGACGTTTTCGAGGGGCGAGTTGTGGGCATCGGCGGTGAGGTGCACTTTACCACGGCTTTTTGCTATCATCCCCGGGAGGCGGCGCCACGTATCGCGCGATATGCGGCGCGGCGTCAGGAGCGCGGGCCGCTGGATTCCGCGCTGCTCGACGAGCTGATGGCGATGCGGCTGGCGTACGACCGAGCGGAAGGAGCGCCAGTGGACAGCGTCTACCGGTTCGGGGCGTGACCCTGGTGCGAAGCCGGGTCGTCTTTCAGCATGCCGGGTCGTGTCGCAACAGCCGAGGGTGCCATGTCGACGAATCAATCGGAAGCGCAGTCTGAGGATCTCGAGTTCCTCCGCCGGCTGCTGCGGGATCTCACCCATGAAATCGCGGCGCCGCTCACGCCGCTGTTCGGTCATCTGGATCTGCTCGAGCTCCGCACCCAGGACAAGCTCTCCCCCATGCAAATGCGCTGCATGGGCGCCATGCGACGCTCGCTGCGCCGACTGACCGCGATCAACGATCGGATGCTCGAGATGGCGCGGGTCGAGCGCGGCCACATCCCGTGCGAGCCCGTGCCGCTCCTGCCGGTCCAGGCGTTGACCGAGGTGGTCAGGCGGTTGGCCGGCGCGGCGGACGCCCGGGAGGTCGTGCTCGAGCAGGCCACCGCGGCGGCGAACGGTCGGAAGATCCTGGCGGACTGGAATCTGCTGGTGATGGCGCTGATGCACCTGGTCGAGAACGCCCTCCGCTATGCGCCGGCGCAGTCCACCGTGACGATGGCGCTGACGCCCCAGGACGGCGCCTGCGCCATCAGCGTCCGGGATTACGGGCCCAGCGTGCCGGCCACGGAGCTGGAGAAGATCATCCGCCCCTTCTATCGGGTGACCGACACCGAGGGGTACACGGAAACCGCGGGACTCGGACTCACGATCGTCGAGCTCATCGCCCGCCGGCACAGCGGCCGGCTCGAGCTCTCGATGACCGATCCGGAGGCGGAAAGCCTGCCCGGATTGACGGCGACCCTGAGCGTTCCCTGGGCCGACTAACCCCCAACCGCGCCCTGAAGGATGCCAGTGAAGATCGCCTTTGCCACCCTGGGCTGCAAGGTCAACCGGGCGGACACGACGGCGATTCGGGAGGCGTTACCGGACGAGGTCGAGCTCGTCTCCTTCAGCCAGGTCGCAGACATCTATGTCATCAACACCTGCACCGTCACGGCCACGGCGGACCGGCAATCCCGGCAGCTCGTGCACCGTGCGCACCGGCGGAATCCCGCCGCTGAGGTCATCGTGACCGGGTGTCTCGCGGAGCTGAACCCGGCCCCCCTGCGTAAGCTCTCCGGGGTGGTCGCCGTGGAGCCGAACGCCGCCAAGCCGCGTCTGGCGGAGACGATCGCCGCGCGCCTCGGCCTGCACAGGTTGTCCTGGGCGTCGATCTCCGGTCGCCCCGAGCCGCGCTACGTCCCCCACGAGGTGACCCGCCAGCCCCTGAAGATCCAGGACGGCTGTGACGGCGGCTGTACCTACTGCACCGTTGCCGCGGCCCGGGGACGGCCCGTCAGCGAGCCCCCGGATCACGTCCTCGCCGATTTGTATTCCCTCGGCCGGCAGGGGTGTCCGGAGGTGGTCCTTGCCGGCATCGACCTCGGGTCCTACGGGCGGGATCTCAAGCCTCCCAGCAGCCTCGCTGCGCTCTTGACGCGGGTGCGACGGGAGCGACCGGTGTGGCGGGTCAGGCTCAGCTCCATCGAGATTCTGCAGCTCACCGACGCCGTGATCGAACAGCTGCAGCGCGGGTCGGGCGCGATTTGTCGCCACCTGCACCTACCCCTGCAGAGCGGAGCAGACCCTGTGCTCGCGCGAATGCGACGACCCTACGACGCCGAAACCTACGCGTCGCGCGTGCGCGCCGTGAAGACCCGAATCCCCGACCTTGCCATCGGCGTCGACGTGATTGCCGGCTTCCCCGGAGAAACCGACGCTGACCACCGGTGCACGCTGGAGCTGCTCGGAGATCTCCGCGTGTCCTACCTGCACGTGTTCCCCTTTTCGGCGCGGCCGTCCACCCCCGCGGCCGCCCTACCGCACCCGGTGGAACGACGTGTGATCCGCGATCGGGCCCGGGCGCTTCGGGCGTTGGGCGCGACGCTCTGGCGCGATTTCCGTCGCGCCCAGCAGGGCCGCGAAGTGAGCGTGGTGGTGTCCGCCAGGCGTCGGCAGCAGCGGCTGTTGGCGGTTTCGGATCAGGCGATCCGCGTGGTGCTGGACGGTCCCGCGCGGCTCCCGGGCACGGTGGCGCGGGTCGAGCTGTGCGAGCTCACGACCGACGGCATGGCGGGGAGGCTGGTGACGGAAGAAGTTTTACAGTAGGCTTATGAAAATGGGAATTGATCTCGAACAACAGTTGGTCGAGCTCGAGCTGAGGCTTGGCTACGCATTTCAGAGCCGTGGACATCTCGAGACGGCGGTGACCCACAAGTCCTACGCGAACGAGCATACCCCCCAGCTTCCCCACAACGAGCGGATGGAGTTCCTAGGTGACGCCGTGGTCGCCCTGGTGGTGGGTCATCTGCTGATGGCGCGTCATCCGGAGTGGAGCGAAGGGGAGCTGTCCAAGGCGCGCTCGGCGCTGGTCAGCGCCACCGGGTTGGCAGAGGTCGCGCGGTCGCTCGACCTCGGGGAGGCCCTCCGGCTGGGTCGTGGCGAGGAGCGCACCGGCGGACGATCCAAGCCCTCGATTCTCGCCGACGGCTTCGAGGCCCTCTCCGCGGCGCTCTATCTGGATGGCGGATACGAGGTCGCCCTGGAGGTACTGCAGCGGCTGTTCGAAGCGCGGCTGGACGACGCCCTGCGGGGCGTCAAGCGGATGGATCCCAAGACACATCTGCAGGAGCGGATCCAGGCGGTCTACAAGCGGGCGCCGGAGTACGATCTCGTGGAAACCAACGGCCCGGAGCACGACCTTCGGTTCACGGTTCAGCTCGTTGTCGACGGTGTGGCGCTGGCCACGGGGGAGGGGCGGACCAAAAAAGACGCCGAGCAGAACGCCGCAGCGGAAATCCTGGACCGATTGTCCGAAGGTGAACAGGTACAAGATCTCCTCGGAAACAACAACACCCCGGAATCCAGCTAAAACAGCGAAAGATGCCAACGATAGGCTCTTGACTGGCCGCCCCGCGCCCTTATAGAATTTTGCACGACGAGCGGAACCAAGTTAAGGGCGCCGGTCGTCCTGGCCAACGCTGGAAACGATAATTCCGTCGCCCTATTTCTCGAGAGCCCCCGGGCAGCAATGCTCCCGGGGGTTTTTTTGTCAGCGGCGCGCGCAGACGGCGCGGCTGCCGGGGACGGGGGATCCGGTGGTGGACGCGAGCTTGGCGCACTTGAAGAAGGGATCGCAGGCGGTGCGGCGGAGGCAGCGGTGGATGCGCACGATGTCCCGCAGGGTCAGGGCGTGCAGACGCTGCTGACACCAGCGTCGCACAAACCCGGTGTGCAGCACGGTGCGAGCCTGCTCTCGGGCCAGGGTGATGTCGGCCGGTGTTCCCCCATAGGTGCGCGCGAGGTCGACGTTCCGCTCCACGGCGCAGTCCTCCATGCGGTCACAGATGGTTTCGATCTGCTGTCGCAGGGGCGCCGCGTCGAGGCTTGCACGGCGGGCTCGCCGCGACGGGTCGGCCGGTCTGGCGGTACGGGCGCCGGGGCCGCTTTTCTCGTTCGGGCACCCTCCTCCCAGGAGGACGGCGACCGCGGCGGCGGTGAGGAGCAGGGGCCTTGGAGTCATTACGATCACCTGGCTACAGCACGAGGCCGGGGGTGTAGAGCTCAATGACGGTGGTGGGGGCGCCGGAGGAGTCAACGCCGCCGAGCAGGCCCATGGTGCCCGTGGGCATCAGGAAGACATGATGGCCGGTGCGCGGTACCACCAGGTCCACCGCGGCTTCGAAGGAGGGAACGTCGTCCGACACGTCGAAGATCTCGGCGTCTCCCACGGGAATGCCGCTGGCGTCGGTGCCGCCCGCCACCACCAGCTCGTTCCCCACCCGCTCGGCAGTGTGACCGTAGCGGGCCGTGGTGAGCATGGATTCCACCCGGGTGAAGGAGCCGTCCCCCGGGTCGAAGAGCACGCCGTCGGCGAGCACCGTGCCGTCCAGGGTCCGGCCGCCCACCACCAGCACCCTGCCGTCCGGCAGCGTCAGCGCGGCGTGGTCGCGAATCATCGCCGAGGGGTCGGGGTCCACCGTGGTTTCGACCCAGCCCCAGTTGACGGTCTCCACGTCCGGCTGCTGGGGGTTCACCTGCAAGAGCTCGGCCACCGGCTCACCGGCCGCGGCCCCGCCGTAGATCAGCACGACCATCACGGTGTCAGCGCCTGCCAGGGTTTTGGTGAGGGTCGCGGTGTGACCGGAGCGGCAGGCGGCGAGCAGGCGCCGCTCCGCGGCGACGCTCCAGACGTAGGTGCCGGTGTCGTAGGTGGACATCAAGTGGAGCGCGTCGCAGACCGGCCCGGTCGGACCGTCCCCGCCGACGATGAGGAAGCTGTTCATCACGCGCACGTCGTAGCCCAGGAGCAGGGATGGGTAGGGCCCGAGGGTGATCACCGGCGCGTTGGCTCGGGCCGCGCCGGTGAGTCCGTAGTCGATGTCTGCGGAGTACTCGAAGACATAGCTTCCCGGCATCATCATGTCCAGCCGCTCCGAGTAGGTGCCGTCCAGCCCTCGGCCCCCGAACAGCAGGAAGTAGCCGCCGTCGATGTTCATGGCCGACATGCCGTAGCGCGGGTCCGGAAGCGCGGTGAGGTCGTAGACGTCGTGGAAGTAGGAGTCGTAGAAGATCGGCGTCTGCACGATGCTGGCGTCGGGCGTGTAGCCGCCGAACCACAGCGTGGTGGTGATGTCGTCACTGTCGAGGTCGTCCCAATCCTCCACCTCGTAGTGCGCCATGGCCATGGCCGTGGCCCCCAGGGGCGCATCCACCGGCGCGCGGCCGAAGGTGCCCACGCGGGAGACGAACAGCACCAGCGGGTCGCTGCTCGGATAGGAGAGCACCTGTGGGCTCCGACCGCGGCACACCACGTCACCGCTGGCGTTGAGCCCCTCCAGGACGACCTCGCCCGTCTCTCCCACCGGCAGCTTGATCTCCAGCTCGAAGGCCGACCCGGAGCTCGCCAGAGACGTCGTCGTCTCATGGTCTCCGAAGGTCAGGCGCACCTCCGACACTCCGGCGAAGGTGTCCTGCCCCTCCGGTGTGTGGACCGTGAACGGGATGACTTCGTCATTTCCGCCGCAGCCGAGCAGGAGGACTCCGGTCAGGGTGGCAAGGAACATTGTGGAGCTCGGGTTTTTCACAGGGACACCTTTGAGATCTGCAGACTCAACATAGCACATCCTCGGACGACCCGGGCCGGCGCCGCGGCGCCGGCCCGGGTTCCGGTATGGTACTGGCACCCCAGGACCTGTTCAATTCCTTTCGACCCGCGCCTGGCGTGCGCGGATGCTTGACGCTCCCGCCCGCAGGGGGCATCTTTGCCACCACGAGGCGTAGAACGCAGAGCATGGGTCAGCTGCAGCACAGACAAGCGGTGAGCCTCTTGGCCGTTGTCCTCTCCCTGGGAGCCGGCTGCCGGCAGGCGGCCGCCCGGGCGGCGCGAATCGGCCCCGAGCCCCGGGGGCCGGAGTCACGACGCGCGTGGCACGTGGGGGAGGCCCGACCCCGGGGAGGTGCGCTGAGCGCGTCGCTGAAGGACACCCTGGCGGCCGAGGCGCGGGCTGACGTGCTCGGCGCGCTCCTCGGGTACCAGGCGCTGCTGTCGCAGGTGCGCCCGGCACACGAGCTCAGCTATCTCGACCAGCGCCTCCGGGGCTTCGTGGGGGGCCTGTCTGAGTCGCAGGTGTCCGCGGCGATCGTCCGCTTCGCGGCCGGCACGCGGGTGCGAGGGCTGCTGGTGGCGAGGCAGGCGCAGCTGCAGATCGCCGCCGGCCGAGAGGACAAGGCGCGGGCTCTGCTCCGCGGCGCAGGGTCCGGGCTGACACCGGCGGAGGGCCGTGCCATCCTCGCCCGGGCCGGGGAGCCCACCCGGATCGGAGCGCTGATTCCCCTCTCGGGTGGCCTCGGCGCGCTGGGGCGGGAGCTGCTCTCCGGGATGCTTCTGGCGTCCGACCTGTCGGGGCGCTCGCGCGGGACCTCGGCGACCGTTGTCGTGCGGGACTCGGCGCGGGATCCGGTGGCCGGCGTGGAGGCGCTGGCGCGGCTCGGCGCGGTCGCGCTGGTGGGAGTCCCCCGCTCGAGCCAGGCCCGGAAGGCGGCGCCGCGGTGCCAGCAGCTCGGCCTGGCGCTGCTCACCGGTGCGGACGGGGCGGGAGTGGCCACCCTCGGGACGGCCATCTTCCGGGCGGTGCACTCTCCGGTGCAGCGGGCCCGGGCCCTGGCGGCGCATCTCTCGGCCACCCGGAAAGTGCAGCGGGTGGCCGTGGTTCATCCGGACAACGGGTACGGCCGTCGGGTCGGTGCGGCCTTTGCCGCCGAGGCGACCCGGCGCAAGCTGACCGTCGCGGCCACGGTGGCCTACCGTCGCAGCGATACGACGCTCTACAAGCAGTTCCAGCCCCTCGTCGCCAAGGGCGTCCAGGCGGTGTTCGTGGCCGACAGCGCCGTGCGCCTGGAGCTCGTGGCCCCGCAGCTCGCGCTGGCGGGTCTGCAGGCGGCGTCGACAGCCCGACTCGGCCGGGGCAAGGTGCTCCTGCTCTCGACCGCGGAAGGGCTTCGCTCACGGCTGGTGAAGAACGTGGCCCACGCGGTGGCCGGCGCGATCCTGGCGCCCGGGTATTATCCGGACGCCGCAGACCCTGTTCTCGGCGGCTTCGTCGCGGCCTTCACCAAGGTGTTCGGGCACCCCCCGGGGCGGTACGCCGCCCTCGGCTACCTGGCCGTGCAGCGGATCCGGGGGCTGCTCGTGCGCAAGGCCTGGGGTCGGGTGTCGCTCGTGCGGGCCCTGCGAGCCCAACGGGACGCCAAGGCAAGGCCAATTTTTGACAAAAACGGCGAGCGGGCCGATGCGCCCCGGCTCTACCAGGTGCACCCGAGCGGCATCCGGCGGATCCGGTAAGGAGTTTGTCCATGACCGAGACGGCCCTCGAGGCTGCCCGACAGCGGCTGATCGTCGCGCTGGATGTGCCTGAGGAAGGCGCGGCGTTGGCCCTGGCCGAGGTGCTGGCGCCTCACGTGGGCTACTTCAAGATCGGGCTCGAGCTCTTCGGCGCCACGGGCCCGCGGATTGTGCGGGAGCTCCGGGCCCGGGGGGCCCGCGTCTTCCTCGATCTCAAGCTGCACGACATCCCCGCCACTGTGGCGAGGTCGGTCACGGTGTTGTCACGGCTCGGGGTGTCGCTGCTCACGGTGCATGCCGCCGGCGGGCCGGAGATGCTCCGCCAGGCGGTGCGGTCCGCGGCCGCGGCGGACGAGCCGCCCGGGATCCTCGCGGTCACGGTCCTCACCAGCATGGATGAGGCGGACCTGCGCGCCGTGGGTGTGGCGCTGTCCCCGGCGGAGCTGGTGCTCACGCGCGCGCGGCTGGCCGAGGAGTGTGGCGTGTCGGGGGTGGTGTCGTCGGTGCACGAGGCCCGCGCCGTCAGGGAGGCGACGTCGCCGCGGTTCAACATCGTCACTCCGGGCATCCGCCCCGCGGGCGCGGCGGTGGCGGATCAGAAGCGGGTGGGCACTCCCGGCGGCGCGATCACCGCGGGCGCCTCACACCTGGTGGTGGGCCGTCCCATCCGCGACGCGCCGGATCCCGTGCAGGCGGCCCGAGACCTGGTGGCCGAGATGGCCGAGGCCCTCTTCCGGGCGGCCCCGGGACCAGGCCCATGAGCTCCCCGAGAGTGGTGTTCGGCGCGCGACCCGTACAGGAGGTCCTGCGCGCGCGTCCTCAGGAGGTGCAGGCGCTGTACGTGGCGGCCGGGCGCCGCCGGGAGGCGTGGCTGGACGCGGCGCTGGCCGCGCTGCCGGTGGAAAGCGAGCACCGGGAGGCGAGGTCGTTGGATCGCCTCGCCCGCGGGGGAACCCACCAGGGGCTGGTGGCCATTGTCGGCGCCTATCCGTACCTGGCCTTCGAGGACCTGCTGGAGCGCGCCGTGCGCGCCCCCGACGCGGCGCTGGTGGTGCTCGACCAGGTCCAGGATCCCGGGAACCTCGGTGCCATCATTCGTAGCGCCTATGCGCTCGGCGCGGTGGGCGTGGTGCTCCCCGAGCGGCGGGCGGCCGCGGTGACGGCCACCGTGGTCAAGACCTCGGCCGGCGCCACGGAGCATCTCCCCATTGCCCGGGTGACCAATCTGGCCCGCGCGTTGGCGGCCATCCGTGAGGCGGGCCACTGGCTCGTGGGCGCGGTGGGCGCGGCGGGGAAGCCGCCCGAAACGCTCGATCTGGTGGACCGCGCGGTCCTCGTGCTCGGCTCCGAGGGCCAGGGCCTGCGGCGCACCACCCGGGAGAAGTGCGACTTCCTGGTGACCGTCCCCATGGCGGGGGGGCTGGACTCGCTCAACGTCTCGGTGACGGCAGGGATTCTGCTGGCCGAGGCGGCGCGGCAGCGGCGGCTCACTCGATCTTCTTCAGGATCTTGAGCAGCTCGTCGGGCGTGACCAGGCCCACCACATTCTTGACCCGCTTCCCGTTGCTGTCGATGAGCACGAGGGTGGGCAGCCCCTTCACGCCGAAGCGTTGCTTGGTGGCCTTGGTCTGGTCGTTCTTCTTGGTGCAGTCCACCTTGCAGAACACGAAGCGGCGCTTGAGCACCTTGGCCACCCGCGGGTGCGCCAGGGTCGTCTTCTCCAACTCGATGCACTTTTCGCACCAGGTGGCCCAGAAGTCCATCAGGATGGGCCGCTTCGCCTTCTTGGCGGCGGCGAGGCATTTGGGAACCGAGGTGTACTGCGCCTTGACCGAGGAGCCGCGGTAGTACTGCAGGCTCAAAAACAGGCCCGCGCTGAGGGTGAGCACGCCGACGAGCTTGCGGGCAATGGGAAAGAGCTTGCGCTCGTGAAAGGTGAGGTGGATCCCGCCGAGCAGGATGCCGAAGACGCTGAGGCCGGCGCCCGTGACGACGATCCAGGTTTCCCGCAGCCGTACCCTTTCCAGCACGGGAAGCAGCGCGCTCAGGTAGTACAGCGCCATCACGAGCAGGATCACGCCGAGGGTGGATTTCACGCCCTCCATCCAGGGCCCGCTCTTGGGCATCACAGAGGCAAAGGCGGCGATGACCAGGAACATCAGGCCGAAACCCATCGAGAACGTGAACAGGAGCCAGAACCCCAGGAAGGCGTTCTGGGTGGAGGCGATGTACACCAGGATCCCCGTGATGATGGGGCCCGTACAGGGCGCGGCCAGCAGGCCCGCCACCAGACCCATCAGGAATCCGCCCCAGAGCCCGGTTCCGCCGACTCCGCTGAGCTTGGACTGCCAGGACACGGGGAGCTGGAGCTCGAAAGCGCCGAACATGGAGGCCGCCAGGGCGATGAACAGCCCAAAGAGCGGAACGATGACCCAGGCCGACCCCAGGTGCTCCCCCACCGTCTCCTTGCCGGCCAGCCCGGCCAGCAGCCCCAGCGTCGAATATGTCAGAGCGATTCCGAGGATGTAGGTTGCGCCCGTCAGGGCAGCCCTGAGGCGACGTTTCCCTTTGGACTCCGACCCGTCGGGCAGGCCCCCGAACACGCTCACAGTGATCGGAATCAGGGGAAAGACGCAGGGCGTCAGGCAAATGGCCATTCCACCCACAAAGGCCGCGACGAACTGCCACAGGCTGCCCTGCTTGGAGGCCGCGGCGAAGTCCAGCGGCGACTCGCAGCCGGTGAGCAGCAGGGCGACTGCGCCGAGGAGCAGAATCGGGAGCATTCGGCGAGCGGTTTTCATCCTCTTCCAAGTGCTGAGTGTGGGTCTGTTTGACATCAATGGTGGTGACCTGCAACCCGTGGGCAGCCGCCGTCATCAGGCCACAATCCAGGCGCGAATTCAACCCTTCAGGCGACTGACGTGGCTAAGTCCCCTGACCACTGACCCACCGGGGATTGAGATCCGTTTTCAACGCTGAAGCTGTTCGCCAGGATCCGCTCGCGCGGTAGTGATCTAGCGATGATTCGGCGATGATTGAGCAAAAATTTCACCATAACAAGCCGTTGTGCTAAACAACCTAATGTAAACTATTGGATACAGGGCTTGCATCGGATCTGTTCCAAGGCAGCGCACCTTGATTTCCCACGCACCACCCGGCGGGCTGGCCACAAGATGTGGTGTGTAGGTCAATGTATGCTGGGCCATATATTGTACATAATGAGTAATTCCGAGAACTTGCCTCAAGAAAACTTGACATATAACCATGCCAGTGGCTTAGTAGATCCATATTGTGGGGTAGAGTGGAGTGAAGTGGGAATTGGATCCCAGGTTGTAGATCATGTTTCTTGGAACCTATCACCATTCCATGGACGCCAAAGGGCGCGTGAGCATGCCTGCTCGCTATCGGGAGCTGCTTGCGAGCCAGCCTGAGCCGGGACTGATCCTCACCATCAACCTCGGGGACGCTGAGCAGTGCGTGGTGGTGTATCCGCGCGAACCGTTCGCGAGATTCGCGGAAAAGCTCACTACTGTCGGGCCCATGGACGCTCAGCTGGAGCGATACGCCCGGGCGATTCTTCCCACTTCCATCGAGGTGTCCCACGACCGTCAAGGGAGGATCCTGATCCCTGGGAACCTTCGTGAGCTGGTGGGCATCGACCGCGAGGTCACCTGGGTCGGCATGTACAATCGCATGGAGCTCTGGGATCGCAACAAGTGGGAAACAGCGCACCGCAAGGATCTGGCCGAGGTTGGCGACCTGAACAGGCTGTACGCTGAATTTTACAACAACAACAAGTAGTTATCTATCAATTGCGAGAGTTTGGTTGAAGTAAATGACACCCGCCACCCATATCCCGGTTCTACTCTCTGAGTGTCTGGAGCTGCTTCAGCCCCGGGAGGGAGGCGTGTATTGCGACGCTACGGTGGGGCTGGGCGGCCACGCCGAGGCCATTCTCGAGGCGAGCTCCCCCACGGGACGGCTGGTGGGCATTGATCGGGATCCGGCAGCGTTGGCTCTTGCCCGTGAGCGGCTGGCGCGATTCGGTGATCGGGTCACGTTGCTGCACGGCGAGCTCCGGGACATCGTTGAGATCCTCAGCGAGCTGGGCCTCGTCGCTGCCGAGGATGGTGAGCAGGGTGGCGTGGACGGGCTGCTCGTGGATCTCGGAGTCTCCTCGGTTCAGCTCGACGATCCGCAGCGCGGGTTTTCCTTTCAGCGGTGCGGCCCCCTGGACATGCGGATGGATCCCAGCGGCGGGATCACTGCGGCGCAGTATCTGGCCGAAGTGTCGGAGGTGGAGTTGACCCGGGTCCTGCGAGTCTACGGCGAGCAGCCCCGGGCTCGGGCCGTGGCCAGCGCCATCAAGCGCTACCTGGCCGACGAGAGCACGGCCGACACGGCCGGCCTGGCGCGGATCGTCGCCGCCGTGCTGCCACGCCGGCAGGCCGGGGCCGTTCATCCGGCGACCCGCACCTTCATGGCGATTCGAATCGCGCTCAACGACGAGCTGGGCCAGCTCGCGCGATTCCTCGACGAGTTCCTCCGGGTGCTCGCGCCCGGGGCGCGGCTGGCGGTGATCACGTTTCACTCGCTGGAGGACCGGCAGGTCAAGCGGCGGTTCGCAGACCTGTGTCGAGCCGGGGCGGATCTGCCCGCCGACCTGCCGCTGACCGAGGCCGAGCGGGGGCGCGCCCTGTGCGAGTCGTTGACCCGTCGGCCGGTTCGGTCGAGTGACGCGGAGACGGCGCGCAATCCCCGCGCCCGGAGCGCAAAGCTTCGGGGGCTGCGGTTTGGCGGAAACAGCCCCCGCGCGGAGGCGGCTTGATGTCGCTGCAGCGGCAGCGCTCCGCAGGCGCTGGCGTGGGTCGACGTGCGGTGGCGCTGCTGGCCGTGACGGTCTTTTTCACCACCGCGGCGCTGGCCCATGTCTGGGTGCGGCTGCAGGTGGTGCGGCTCGGGTATCAGATTTCGCAGGAGACCGATCGTGAGAAGCGGCTTCAGCAGGCCCACCGCAAGCTCCAGGTGGAGCGGGCCCTGCTGCGGAATCCCGAACGGCTCGAGCGGCTGGCCCGGGAGCGGCTCAACCTCACCACGCCTGCTCCCAGCTCGATCCATGTGCTGAAGACCAAGCGCCCACGCCGCGGCTCGACTCCGGTGGCAGAAGGGGGAGGCGCGCCGTGACCGCCGGGAAGAAGCAGCCCGATCGAGTGGCCGCCCGTGGGGCGGATCCGGATCGTTGGATTCGCGTGCGGATCCGAATTTCCCTCGGGCTGTTCCTGGTCCTGCTGGCCGCCATCGGGCACCGCGCCTTGGCGCTGCAGCTCATCCACGGGGAGCACTACCGGCGGCAGGCCCGCAAGCAGACCATTCAGACCCTCAAGCTGCCCCCCAAGCGGGGCGCCATCCTGGACCGCCACAACACCCGCCTCGCGGTGAGCGTGGATGTGCCCTCAGTGTACGCGAATCCCCGTGAGGTGGGCCGGGACGCGCCCGAGGTGGCGGCCAAGCTCGCCGAGATCCTGGACGCGGATCGCTATCTGTTGGCCGAGCGGCTCAGCTCCAGCCGGTACTACGCCTGGATTCGACGACGCATCACGCCGACGCAGGCGAAGCAGATCCGCGCCCTGGGCCTCAAAGGCGTCTATCTGACCCGGGAAACCCGCCGGTTCTATCCCAACCGGCGGCTCGCCGGTTCCGTGATCGGTTTTGCCGGCCTCGACGGCCGCGGGCTGGAGGGCGTCGAGAAGCACTTCGACACCTGGCTGCGGGGCTCCAGCTCGAGCATCAGCGGGCTCCGGGACGCCCATGGCAAGCCGGTCTACATCGAGGGGCGGCCGGATCTTACGCCGTCGGCCGGGCACATCGTGGTGCTCACCTTAGACAAGAAGCTGCAGTTCATCACCGAGAACGCCCTGCGCAAGACCGTGGAGCTGTATCAGGCCAAAGGGGGGACGGCGGTGGTGATGGATCCGCACAACGGGGATATTCTGGCCATGGCCAGCACGCCGGACTTCGATCCCAACAACTTCAGCGGGGCGGACCCGGAGAGCCTGCGCAATCGCGCCGTGACCGACGCCTTCGAGCCGGGCTCCACCATGAAGGTCTTCACCATGTCGGCCGCCCTGGAGCACCGCGTCGTCCGCCTGAACGAGCAGATTTACTGCGAGAACGGGCTCATCGAGATCGGGCGGCACAAGATCAAGGACTCCCACCCCCACAAATGGCTCTCCCCGGTGGGCATCATCCAGAAGTCGAGCAATATCGGGGCCACCAAGATTGCGCAGCGGCTCGGCAAGCGGCGGCTCTACACGGCGCTTCGGCTGTTCGGATTCGGGCACAATACCGGGCTGCTGCTGCCTGGGGAGCGGAGTGGTCACCTGGACCACTGGCGCCGCTGGTCCGAGGCCAAGCTGTCTAACGTGGCCTTCGGCCAAGGCATGACCGCCTCCACGGTGCAGCTCGCAGCGGCGCTGTCGGCGCTGGCCAACGGCGGCCTGCTGTACCGGCCACGGATCGTGCTCGAGATTCGTGACGCCAACGGCAGCCCGGTGGTGCAGTACCGGAAGCGCCGGCGGCGCGTCATCTCCCGTCACAGCGCCCTGGAGGTGATCAAGATGATGCGCACCGTGGTGGAGAAGGGCGGGACCGGTGAGGAGGCCTTCATCGACGGCTACTCGGTCGCGGGCAAGACGGGCACGGCCCAGAAAGTGGCCGCCACGTCTGCCAAGCGCGCCAAAGCGCTGGCCGAGGCAGCGGCCCGGGCAGCGCTGGCCGGGAAGCCGGTTCCGCGCAAGACGGCGGGTTATTCCGAGGATCTCTACCTGTCCTCCTTCATGGGCGTGGTGCCCGCGACGCGGCCTCGGCTGGCCATTGTGGTCTTCATCGACGAGCCCCGGGAGCGGCACTACGGAGGCGAGGTCGCCGGCCCGGCCTTCCGGGAGATCGCTGAGCAGGCGATGCGATATCTGGGCGTGCCGAGGGATCTTTTGCCGGGACCCGTCGGAAAACGACGCAAAACCGCGGTGCTCCAGGACACCCCCGAGCCAGAGACCCAACCGGCCCCGGCCCTGCCGGTGTCGACGCCCGGCGGACCGCGGTTCACCATGCCGGATTTCACCGGCATGAGCATGTCCACGGTGCTCACGCGGGCGCGGAAGCTCGGACTGACCTGCCAGGTGTCGGGCACCGGCCGCGCCCTTCGTCAGTCACCGCCGCCGGGGCCGGCGTCGCGTCGGTCGCGCTGCCGCGTAACCTTCGGGCCGCGGGGCTAGGAGCCATGGGAAGCCAGTGAAGACGCGATTCGAACAACCACCCGCCCGCCTGGCCCTCGCCGACGTGATCGAGGGGATCGAGGTGGTGTCGCGACGGGGTTCTCTCGAAGTTCCCATCGCCGCGGTGACCGACGACTCGCGGTGCGTGGCGGACGGCGACCTGTTCGTGGCGGTGGCGGGGCGAACCGTGGACGGCCACCGGTTCGTGGGCCGGGCCGCCGCCGCGGGAGCCGCCGCGGTCATTGCCGAACGGGACGTCGATTTCGATGGGCCGGTGATTCGCGTCGCCAGCTCTGCGCGGGCCCTGGGGATTGCGGCGGCGAATCGCGCCGGCAACCCGGCGCGATGCATGACCATGGTCGGCATCACCGGGACCAACGGGAAGACCACCACCACCTACCTGCTGGAGTCCCTCCTCGCCGTGGCGGGCAAGTCCCCCGGGATCATCGGCACGGTTAGCTACCGTTTCCGCGGGGAGGAGCGAGCAGCGCCCTTCACGACGCCGACGGCGCCGGCCCTGCAGTCTCTGCTTGCCGAGATGGCCGTGGCCGGGACGAGCCACGCGGTGATGGAGGTTTCCTCCCACGCCCTGCAGCTGCAGCGCGTGTCCGGGATGGACTTCGACGTCGCGGCCTTTACCAACTTCACCCAGGACCACCTCGATCTGCACGGCTCCATGGAGTCCTACCAGGCGGCGAAGCAGCGGCTGTTCTCGCACCACCTCCGGCCGGAAGGGGCGGCGGTGCTCTGGGTGGACGATCCGGTCGCGCTGCAGATGGTCGACGGCTATCCGGGGCGGGTGATACAGGTGAGCGGCCGGCGCGCCGACGCTGACGTGTACGCCGAGCTTCAGCGCTCCACGCTCCAGGGGCTGGAGGCGCGGCTCACCCTCGGGGGGGTGCCGCTGTCGATTCGTTCACCGCTGGTAGGTGAGCACAACCTCAACAACATCGCCGTTGCCGCGGCCATCGCGGCAGAGCTGGGCATCGGGCCGGAGTCCATCGCCCGTGGCCTGTTGCTGCTCAAGTGCGTGCCGGGCCGGCTGGAGCGGGTGGAGCCCGACGCCGACGTGGCGGTGCTGGTCGACTATGCCCACACCCCGGATGCGCTGGCCCACGCCATCGCTACCCTGCGGCCGCTCTGCGCCGGGCGGCTGATCTGTGTGTTCGGCTGCGGCGGGGACCGGGACGCGCTGAAGCGCCCCCTCATGGGACAGACCGTGGCGGAGCGCGTGGACCTGGCCGTGGTGACCTCTGACAACCCGCGCTCCGAGGATCCGCTGGCGATCATCGCCCAGATCCTCGACGGCCTCGCGCCCGCCGGCCTCCCCCGGGTGAGCGCCGAGTCCTTGGCCCAGGCGTCGCGAGGCTACACCGTGCAGCCGGATCGTCGCTCGGCGATCCGCGCGGCGATCCAGCAGGCCCATCCGGGAGACGTGGTGCTCGTGGCGGGCAAAGGGCACGAGGACTACCAGATCCTCGGCTCCCGGACCATTCACTTCGACGATCGCGAGGAGAGCCGCGCGGCGCTCGCGCAGCGGAGGGCGTCGTGAGACAACCCCTGCGCGCGACGCTGTCGGTTTCCCTGCAGGAGCTGCAACAGGCGCTGGGGCTGGCTGCGGACCCCGGCCCGCCCTTGGCGCTCACAGGGGTGGCGACCGACTCCCGGGACGTGGAGCCGGGCGATCTGTTCGTGGCGCTCGTGGGCGAGCGTCATGACGGCCACGGGTTCCTGGAGGCGGCCCTTTCCGCGGGCGCGGCGGCGGTGCTGGTCCAGCAGACCTGCGAGGCGCCTGCGGCGCCGGTGCTCCGGGTGGAGGACACCCTGGACGCGCTGGGCCGTCTGGGTCGCTACTGGCGGCGCCGCTGTGGGCCTCGGCTGGTGGCAGTGACCGGCTCCAACGGCAAGACTACCACCAAGGAGATGGTGGCCGCGGTGCTGGCCGTGCACGCTGGCTCCCGCGAAGACGTGCTGGTCACCCCGGGCAACTTCAACAACTACATCGGGCTCCCCCTCACGCTGCTGGGGGCCTCGCCCCGCCAGGCGGTCGGGGTGGTGGAGCTGGGGATGAACGCCCCGGGCGAGATCGCTCACCTGACCGCTCTGGCGGAGCCGGAGGTGGGAGTGGTGACGAACGCCGCCGAGGCGCACCTGATGCGGTTCGGCAGCGTGGACGGCGTGGCGCGGGCCAAGGCGGAGCTCTGGGGGGGCCTGAGCCGAGACGCCTGTGCCGTGGTTCCGGCCGACGACGCGCGGCTTGTCAAGCTGGCCCGGGAGCGGGCGGCGGGTCCCCGGTCCACCTTTGGGTGGTCTGAGGAGGCGGAGATCCGCGTCCTCCGCGCCGAGCCCACCGCCGGCCGGGCGCTGTCGCTGTCGCTCCGCACGCCCCGGGGAAACCTCGATGTCACGCTCCCGCTGCTCGGTCGCCACAACGGACTGAACGCCGCCGCGGCCACGGCCGCCTGTCTGGCGCTGGGCGTGGAGCTGGCCGCGGTGCGGGAAGGCCTCGGCGCCACCCTGCCCCTGCCCCACCGCGCGCGGCTCTTGCAGCTGGGCGGGGTGACCGTGCTCGACGACTGTTACAACGCCAATCCACCGTCGGTTCGCGCCGGGGCGGCCACCCTGCTGGAGCTCCCGGGGAACGGACGCGCGGGGGCGGTGATCGGAGACATGCTCGAGCTGGGCGACGACGCCCTGCCGCTGCACGAGGCCTTGGGTCGGGAGCTGGCCAGGCTCGGCGTCGAGGTGGTGGTCGGGCTCGGGCCCCTGACCGCGGCGCTGTGCGCCGGGGCCCGGGAGGGCGGCGCCCCCGAAGTGGTGCACGTCGCCTCGGCCCAGGAGGCCGCGCAGGAGGTGCGTCGGCGGTTCGGCGCGGGGGATCGGGTGCTCGTCAAGGGCTCCCGCGGCATGGAGCTGGAGTCGGTGATCGCCCACTGGCAGCTTGCCGTCGCCCAAGGGGAGGGGTCCTGATGCTGTTCCACCTCCTTTTGTACCTGATGGACAAGGCGAGCTGGCTCTCCGGGCTCAACCTGTTCCGCTACACCTCGACGCGCATCATCGCCGCCACCCTGACGTCCTTGATCATCTCGTTCCTGCTGAGCCCGTGGTTCATCAGACGGCTGCAAGAGCAACAGATCGGCCAGCCCATTCGGGAGGACGGCCCGGAGACCCACCAGGTGAAGGCCGGCACGCCCACCATGGGCGGCAGCCTGATTTTGTTCAGCCTGGTGCTCTCTACGGTGCTGTGGTGCGATCTCACCAACGGCTTCATCTGGATGCTGCTGTCCATCACGGTGGGCTACGGAGTGGTGGGCTTCGTCGACGACTCCCTCAAGGTGTCCAAGCGCTCCTCGGCGGGGCTCTCCGGAAAGCTGAAGCTGCTGCTTTTGACCGGCATCGCCGTGGGCGCCATGGCGTACACCTTCCACGGCAGCCTGATGGGGCCCCACAAGCTCCAGGTGGCCTTCCCGTTCGTGGACTACTACGCCATCGCCTTCGCGCTTCCGCTGTGGCTCTACGTCGCCTTCGGGTCCCTCGTGGTGGTCGGCACCTCGAACGCGGTCAATCTCACCGACGGCCTGGACGGACTGGCCATCGTGCCGGTGATCATCTGCGCCTTCGTGTTCATGGTCATCGCGTACATCTCCGGGTCGATCCTGCTCACCCAGGACGGGCAGACCCTGGCGCAGTACCTGGGTGTGCCCTTCATTCCCGGGTCCAGCGAAACCGCGATCTTCTGCGGCGCCGTGGCCGGCGCCGGTGTGGGGTTCCTCTGGTACAACACCTATCCCGCGTCGGTCTTCATGGGGGATGTCGGCTCGCTGTCGCTGGGGGGCGGGCTCGGCGCGGTGGCGGTCATGACGAAGTCGGAGTTCGTGTTGCTGGTGACCGGCGGTGTCTTCGTGGTCGAGGCGGTGTCGGTCATCCTGCAGGTGGCCTACTTCAAGGCCACCGGGAAGCGGATCTTCCTGATGGCGCCCATCCACCACCACTTCGAGAAGAAGGGCTGGGCCGAGCCCAAGGTCATCGTGCGGTTCTGGATCATCTCATTCATGCTCGCCCTGATCGGGCTGGGCCTGCTGAAGGTGAGGTAGCGGATGACGATGCCTCCCCACCATGGCATGGAGCTCAGCGGCAAGGCGGTGCTGGTGGTCGGCCTCGGCCTGTCGGGCCTGGGCGCGGCGCGGTTCTGCGCGGCCCGCGGGGCGCGGGTCACCGTGAACGACATCCGGGGGGAGGAGCCCCTCGCCGCGACGCTGGCGCAGCTCCCGGACGGGGTCCGGGTCGTCCTGGGATCGCACCCGGAGGAGGTCTTCCGGTCGGCGGAGCTGATCGTCCTGAGCCCGGGTGTGCCCCCCCTGCCGGCCCTCGACCAGGCCCGGTCCGCGGGCGTGGAGATCATCGGTGAGATCGAGCTGGCGGCGCGCCACCTGCAAGGGCAGCTGATCGCGGTGACCGGAACGAACGGCAAGTCCACCACCACGAGCTGGATCGGCGAGATGCTCGCCGGGCTCGGCCGGCCCCTGTTCGTGGGCGGGAACCTCGGCGAGCCGCTCATCGGGGCCGCAGGCACGCAGGCGGCCGGACCCGACGGCATCGCGGTGGCCGAGCTGTCGAGCTTCCAGCTCGAGACCTGCACCACCCTCCGGCCCCGGGTCGCCCTGCTGCTGAACCTCGCCGAGGATCACCTGGACCGCTATGCGGGGATGGACGAGTACATCGCGGCCAAGGCGCGCATTTTCGCCGCGCAGACCGCGGACGACTGGGCCGTCATCAACGGAGATCAGCCCGCCTGCCTGGCGGTGGCCGAGGGCATCGCCGCCCGGGTGGCGCGGTTCAGCACGACGGCCCGCATGGATCCGGGCGCCTCGCTCGTGGACGACGCGCTCTGCATCCGGCTGCCGGGGGTCCCGCGGATGCGGCTCTCCACGCGGTCCATTCGCCTGGTGGGCCGGCACAACCTGGAGAATGCCATGGCCGCGATCCTGGCGGCGGCGCTGGCGGGCGCGACCGCGGCCCAGATCCAGGCGGCCCTGGACCAGTTCGGCGGGCTGCCGCACCGGATGCAGCACGTGGGGGAGCACGACGGGGTGCGGTTTTTCAACGACTCCAAGGCGACCAACGTCAGCGCCGTGGTCGGCTCGCTCACCGGATTCCCCGGCGGCTACGTGCTGGTGGCCGGGGGTCGGCACAAGGGCGCCCCGTACACGCCCTTGCGGCCGGTCCTCGGGGCGGTCCGGGCCGTGATTCTCATCGGGGAGGCGGCGGATCTGTTGGCCGAGGACCTGTACGGAGTGGCGCCGCTGCACCGCGCGAAAACCCTCGAGGAGGCCGTGCGTCTCGGCGCCAAGCTCGCCCAGGCGGGGGAGGCGGTGGTGCTGTCGCCGGCGTGCTCCAGCTACGACATGTTCACAAACTACGAGCGCCGCGGAGAGGCCTTCGCGGCCGCGGTGGCCCGATTGGAAAAGGGGGGCGACGCATGATCGAGCGCGCCGAGCCGGCCCACATCGTCACCACGGCCGAGTCGGTCCGTGCGGTGACGGCGCCCCGGTGGGACATGGTGCTGTTCGGGGTCGCCCTCGCCCTGTCGGCCTTCGGGCTGGTGATGGTGTACTCCGCCAGTGCGGTGTATGCGCTCGGTCGCTTCGGTTCGGACACCCACTTCGCGCTTCGCCAGCTGATCTACGCCGGGGCGGGGCTTTTCGCGCTCCTGGTCGCCCAGCACCTCGACTACCGACTCCTGCAGCGGCTGTCGCGTCCGCTGCTCGTCGTCGCGGTGATCTTGCTGGTGGCCGTGCTCGTTCCCGGACTGGGCGTCCGCGTCGGCGGCGCCCAGCGCTGGTTTCGGCTGGGGCCGCTGTCACTGCAGCCTTCGGAGCTGGCCAAGGTGGCGCTGATGATCTACCTCGCCACGATCCTCGCCGACGACAAGCGCCACGTGAAGGCGCTGGGCACCGGGTTCCTGGCGCCGCTGCTGGTGGTGGGGCTCGTCACGGGGCTGACCCTCCTGCAGCCGGACCTCGGCACCGCGGTGCTGCTCGGCATGTCCGCCCTGCTGCTGATGTTCGTGGCGGGCACCCGCCTCGTCTACATCCTGGGCGCCGGCATGATCGCTGCCCCCCTGGCCTGGTTGTCCGTGGTGGGGACGCCCTGGAGGATGAAGCGGCTCATGGCGTTCTTCGACCCGGAGGCCCACCGGGAGGGCGCCGGGTATCAGGTCTATGAGGCGCTGCTCACCCTCGGCTCCGGAGGGCTCTCGGGCATGGGCCTCGGGGAGGGCCAGCAGAAGCTGTTCTATCTGCCCGAGGCCCACACGGACTTCATTCTTCCCGTGGTCGGCCAGGAGCTCGGTTTCATCGGGGTGACGGCGGTGCTGGTGCTGTTCGCGCTGTTACTCTGGCGCGGCGCCGCCACGGCCATGCTCGCCGAGGATCGGTTCGGTCGGTACGTGGCCTTCGGCTTCACCGGGCTCCTCGGCTTCCAGGCCTGCATGAACATGGCGGTGGTCGTGGGCGTATTGCCGACCAAGGGCATCACCCTGCCTTTCGTGAGCTACGGCGGCACCTCGCTGGTGATGTGCCTGTTCATGGTGGGCGTGCTGTTGTCGATTTCCCGGGGGCGGGCGGAGGCGGCCGCGTCGCGGCGCAGCTGGGGCCTGCGCATCACCGGCGAGCATGCCGTGAGCCCGAAGCTCAAGGGCGGCCCCGTCTCCCCGGTGCGGATCAGCTCCGGCGGCGTGTGGCGTGCCTTCCGAAAGCAGGAGCGCCGGGGCGCCGCCGTCGAAACCGCCGGCGGGGAGGGACGGCCATGAGAGTGCTGATCGCCGGCGGCGGCACGGGCGGCCATCTGTTCCCGGGAATCGCCGTGGCCGAGGAGGTGCTGGCGCGCGGGGGCGAGGTGCTCTTCGTGGGGACCGAGCGCGGGATCGAGGCGCGGGTGCTGCCGGAGCTGGGACTCCCGCTGCGGACGATTCGGGTCCAGGGCCTGGCCCGGGTGTCTTGGAAGCAACGGCTGCAATTCCTGGTCGACGCCCCGGTGGCGGCGTTCCAGGCGATCGACGTGCTGGCCTCCTTTCGGCCCCAGGTGGTGGTGGGGGTCGGCGGGTACTCCTCGGGGCCGGTGGTGCTGGCGGCCGCCGCGGCGTTCGTGCCCACGGTCATCCTGGAGCAGAACTCCGTCCCGGGCATCACCAATCGTCTGCTGGGCCGGGTCGTCCGGCAGGTCTTCGGCGCCTTCGAGGAGTCCCGCCTCCACTTCCCGGCCGGCAAGATGCAGCTGCTCGGCAATCCGGTGCGTCGGTCCATCGTCGAAGCGCTCCGGGGAGCGGATGACGAGTTGACGCACCTGTCCAACGGGCGGCTGAACGTGCTCGCCTTCGGGGGCAGCCAGGGCGCTCGGTTCCTCAACGAGTGTTTCATGGAGGCCGCGCCCGCGCTCGCGGAGCAGGCGGTCGCGCTGGTGCATCAGACCGGCGAGGCGGATCACGCGCGGGTCTCCCAGGCCTATGCCGCGGCGGGCCTCCAGGCCGAGGTCGTGCCCTTTATCTCGGACATGGCCGCCCGCTACGCCCAGGCGGATTTGATCGTCTGCCGGGCGGGCGCGACCACCCTGTCCGAGTTGGCCATCGTGGGTCGGCCGGCGGTGCTCGTTCCGTTCCCTTACGCGACCCACAATCACCAGGAGTCGAACGCCCGGGAGTACGAGGGACGCGGCGCCGCGCTCTGCCGACCCCAGCGCGATCTGGACGGCACGATCCTCGTGAACCTGATCCGTGAGCTGGCCGACGACGAGCCGCGGCGAACCGCCATGGCGGTCGCGATGCGCGCCCTCGGCCGGCCCCGGGCTGCGGCGTCCATCGTGGACCGGTTGGAGGCGCTGGGCCGGAGGCAGACGTCATGATGCCCATGTTCCCGAAGCGCGTGAAACGCGTCCACTTCGTCGGCATCGGCGGGATCGGCATGAGCGGAATCGCGGAGGTGCTGATCAACCTCGGGTACAAGGTGTCGGGATCGGACCTGCGCCGGTCCGCGACCACCGACCGGCTCGCGGCGCTCGGCGGCCGGGTGCACGAAGGTCACACCCCTGACCATGTGGTCGGGGCGGACGTCGTGGTGATCTCCTCGGCTGTCCACGAGGACAACCAGGAGGTGGCGGCGGCGCGACAGCTGGCCATCCCGGTCATTCCACGGGCCGAGATGCTCGCGGAGCTGATGCGGCTGAAGTTCGGCATCGCCGTCTCCGGCACCCACGGCAAGACGTCCACCACCTCGCTGATCGCCACGATCCTGGCGGAGGGCGGCTTGGACCCCACGGTGGTCATCGGCGGCAAGCTCAACAGCCTGGGCACCAACGCCATCCTGGGCCAGGGGCCCTACATGGTGGTCGAGGCGGACGAGAGTGACGGCTCCTTCCTCAAGCTGAGCCCGACCATCGCCGTGGTGACCAACATCGACCCCGAGCACATGGAGCACTATGGCACCCTGGAGCGGCTCGAGGACGCGTTTTTGACCTTTGTCAACAAGACGCCCTTCTACGGCCTGGTGGTGGCGTGTCTGGAGCATCCCCGGGTGCAGGCCATTCTGCCGCGCGTCCGGAAGCGGTACGTGACCTACGGGTTCAGCACGCAGGCCGACTTCGTCGCCCGGGACCTTCAGCACCGCGGGCTGGTGACCCAGTTCGAGGTGCTGATCCGGGGTCAGAGCGTCGGGCGGGTGACGCTCCAAATGCCCGGCGATCACAACGTGCTCAACGCCCTCGCCGCCTTCGCGGTCGCCGACGAGCTGGAGCTGTCGGTGGACACGGTCAGCCGGGCCCTGGGGCAGTTCCAGGGCGTGCAGCGACGGTTCACCGTTCGCGGAGAGCGGGACGATGTCCTGGTGGTGGACGACTATGGGCACCACCCCGCTGAGATCGTGACGACCCTCGCCGGGGCGCGCCTGTCGTTCCCGGAGCGACGCCTCATCGCGGTGTTTCAGCCCCATCGCTACACCCGGGTCCGGGATCTGCAGCACGACTTCGCCAAGTCCTTCAACGACGCGCACGAGGTGCTGGTCACCGACATCTACGCGGCGGGTGAAACGCCGCTCCCGGGGATCGGCGGCGAGTGCATCGCCCGGGCGATCCGCCGCCACGGGCACAAGGCGGTGCGGTACACGGGCCCCATCGAGAACACGCTCAAGGTGCTGCGAAGCGGCGTGCGGGCCGGGGATCTGGTGATCACCCTCGGCGCCGGAAACGTCTGGCGGGTGGGTGCCGGGCTGCTGGAGGGGGGTACGGGTGACTAGGACGCGCACGAAAGCCTCTGTGGGCAACCGACGCACGCGGAAAACAGTCCGCAACCGGCGACTGAAGCAGGCCCAGAAGTCGGCGGAGCTGAGCGTGTCGGGTGCGCGGGCGGCCAAGACCGCTCGGCGCGGCGTGAAGAAACCGGACGTCCGTTCCCCGGCCAAGAAGGCGCCGGAGGCGAGGCGTCCCGGGGGCGGGGGCTCGACCCTCGAGACGGCGGTCCGGTGGGCGCGCTGGCTGGGTCGCCCCCTGGGCGCGCTGCTGCTGCTCGCCGGCGTGGTGTACGGCGGTGTGCTCGCGCACCGCTTCGTTGTGCGGTCACCGCACTTCCAGGTGCGCAAGGTCATCGTGAGTCCCACGGTGCACGTCTCGGCCGGTGAGGTCCGCAAGCTCGCGGGCATTTCCCAGCGCACGAACATCTTCACCGTGGATCTTGAAGCGGTGGCCGCAAAGGTGCGGCGCCACCCCTGGATCGCCTCGGCCACGGCCCTGCGCCGGATGCCGAACGCGATCCGGATCGAGGTTCGTGAGCACGAGGCGTCGGCGGCGGTGCTGGTGCACGGCTCCCGCCCGGGCCAGAGCCGGTTCTATCTGGTGGATGTCCAGGGCCGCGCGTTCAAGCGCGCCGTGCCCGCAGAGCTCGAGGGGCTGGCGCTGATCACCGGCATCAGCCGCACGGAGTATCTCCGGCATCGGGCCTCGAGTACGGCCCGGATCCGGGACGCGATTCAAGTGTACGGGCGGTACCTGGCGCAGCCCGGGCGACCGCGCATTGGGGAAATTCACGTGGACCCGGTGGAGGGCATCACCCTGTACACCGCTCGCCGAGCGGTGCAGGTGCGCTTCGGGCGGGGTCACATCGCAGCCAAGCTGCGGCGTTTCGATCGCGTGGTGACCGAGCTGGCGCGGCGTGGGCAACGGGCCGCGGCCATCCGACTGGACAACGAGCGACACCCCCGACAGGTGACCGTCCGGTTGGCAGAGGCAGAGGTGAACGTCGGCCGGCCGCAGTGAGCGGTCCGCGAAAAGGAGACGACGGCATGTCCATGGAAAGCGAACTGATTGTTGGGCTCGACATCGGGACGACCAAGATCGCCGCGGTGGTGGGGGAGGTGTCGGAGCGCGGCATCGACATCATCGGCCTGGGCACCCATCCGTCCCACGGCTTGCGCAAGGGCGTGGTGGTCAACATCGAGACCACCGTGGGCGCGATTCGCGCGGCCGTGGAAGAGGCGGAGCAGATGGCGGGCTGCGAGATCAACACGGTCTTTGCGGGCATCTCCGGCGGCCACATTCAGGGCATGAATACGCGCAGCGTCACCGCCGTGAAGGAGCGGGAGGTGCGCCCCAGCGACGTGGCTCGGGTGCTCGAGACGGCGCGCAACACCTGCCTGCTGCCCATGGATCGCGAGATCATCCACGTCCTGCCCACCGAGTTCGTGGTGGACCATCAGGACGGCGTGCGGGAGCCCGTGGGCATGTCGGGCGGGCGGCTGGAGGCCCGGGTGCACATCGTGACCGCGGCCACCACGTCGGCCCAGAACATCATCAAGTGCTGCCAGCGGTGCGATCTGACCGTCGCCGCGCTGGTGCTCGAGCCCCTGGCCAGCACCCTCGCGGTGCTGCAGGAGGCGGAGCAGGAGCTGGGCGCGGTGCTCATCGACATCGGCGGCGGCACCACCGACATCGTCATCGTGGAGGACCGGTCCATTGTCTACACCACGGTGCTCCCCCTGGGAGGGAACCAGGTCACCAACGACCTCGCGGTGGGCCTGCGGACGCCCATGAACGAGGCGGAGCGACTCAAGCAGCGGTACGGCTGCGCCCTGATCGAGATGGTCAACCCGGACGAGGAGGTGCAGGTGCCCTCCGTGGGCGGACGCAAGCCGCAGGTGATCAGCCGCCAGATCCTCTCGGAGATCATCGAGCCCCGGGCCGAGGAGCTCTTCACCCTGGTGCGCGAGGCCGTCGAGCGCTCCGGGCTGCCGGAGGAGAACCTGGCGTCGGGCGCGGTGCTCACCGGAGGCGCCTCGGCGATGCCCGGCATGGTGGAGCTTGCGGAGGTGGTGCTGGGCATGCCGGTCCGCCTCGGCCTGCCGCGGCGGGTAGGCGGCCTGGCCGAGGTGGTGCGGAGCCCGCGCTACTCCACCGGGGTGGGGCTGGTGCGGTACGGCGCCGAGAACTTCGACGGCGTGCCGCTGCTGGATCGGGAGTCGGAGCGCCGGGGGCTCTGGACGCGCATGAAAGAGATGTTTGGCCGGGCCTTCTAGGGCCCGTGAGAAATTTACGGAACGCAATTCGAAACGCGACGGGCTGAGGCCCAGAGGAGGCAAGGATGGCATTTATCGAACCCGATGAGAGCCTGAACCAGAACGCCAGGATCAAGGTGATCGGCGTTGGTGGAGGCGGAGGCAACGCGCTGAACACGATGATCGAGGGCGGCATGTACGGGGCCGATTTCGTGGCGGCGAACACTGACCTGCAGGCCCTCGAAGACAACATGGCGCCGGTGAAGCTCGCCATCGGCGGGGACCTGACCCGGGGGCTCGGCGCCGGCGCCAACCCGGACGTCGGACGCGCGGCGGCCGAGGAGAGCGTCATGCTGGTCGAGGAACAGCTAAAGGGCGCGGACATGGTGTTCGTCACCGCGGGCATGGGCGGCGGCACCGGCACGGGCGCGGGCCCGGTCATCGCCCGGATCGCGAAGTCCGTGGGCGCGCTGACCGTGGGCGTGGTCACCAAGCCCTTCCGTTTCGAAGGCCGGCGGCGGATGCTCCAGGCCCGGGCCGGCATCGAGGCGCTGCAAAAAGAGGTCGACACCCTGATCGTGATCCCGAACGATCGCCTGCTGGCCGAGGCGGGAGACTGCTCCTTCCTGGAGGCCTTCCGCATGGCGGACACCGTGCTGCTCAACGCGGTGCGGGGCATCTCGGACCTGATCAACAACAGCGGCCTGGTGAACGTGGACTTCGCCGACGTGCGGACCGTGATGATGGAGCGGGGCAAGGCGCTCATGGGCGCCGGCGTGGGTCACGGCAAGAACCGCGCCACTGACGCCGCGACGATGGCCATTACCAGCCCGCTGCTGGAGGACGTGTCCATCGACGGTGCCAAGGGCATCCTGATCAACATCACCTCGGGCTATGACCTCACCATGGGCGAGCTCGACGAGGCGGCCTCCAAGATCATGGAGCGCGCGCACGAGGATGCCAACATCATCGTGGGCTCGGTGCTCGAAGCGGACATGCAGGACGAGGTCCGGATCATGGTCATCGCCACCGGCTTCGACGGGGCCCGGGAGGAGAAGGCGCTGGTCAATCAGACCGTGGCCGCGCGGCGCAAGTCGCAGATTACGATGCAGTACAACCCCCGGACCAAGGAGTGCGAGGCGGCCGAGCAGTCGAGCATCACCCGCTCGCGGTTCGTGCCGCCCGCCGAGGAGGTGGAGGCCGTGACCGCCGCGCGCACGCTGCGGGCGCCCGAGGGCGACGACCTGGACATCCCGACGTACCAGCGTCAGCGAGCTCGCAGCGACCTGTAGCCGGGTCGGGCGACTCTGCAGGGAACCGGTGAGGACCGGACCGCCAGGGCCATGTAGGCCGGCGCGCTGTCGCGCGTCACCCGGGCCACGCGCCCGTCCGCTGCCTCCTGTGGATGCGGCGTCGTGGTGAGGTATACGGCAAGCTGCCACAAGTGATATTCTCGGGCTGGACCCATCGACCATGGGCGGAGCACCATGAGCCAGGACCAGACCCCGCGCCCCCCCATTACCGGTGAATGGCAACGCCAGGCGCACCGGCAGACCATCCAACGGTCGGCCGCGCAGTGCTACGCGCTGTTCTGCGACTTCGAGCGCACCCCCGAGTGGCTGGTGGAGCTGCGGTCGGCGCGGGTGCGCAGCTACGACGCCGCGGGCCGCCCCGCCGTGGTGGACTACATGGCCGCGCAGGTCCGCGGCGGCTACGTCTATCCCATGCACTACGAATACGACGCCGAGGGACTGGCCGTGTCCTGGAAGGGTGTCGTCAAGGGCGGGGTGCGTCACATCGAGGGCGCGGTGCGGTTCACTCCCCAGGGGGCCGACGCCTGTGAGATGATCTACGAGACGGCCATCGGGCTGTCCGCGGAGCTGCCGGCATGGTTCCGGAGCTCGCAGCAGGATCGCCCGGTGGAGCAGATGTGCCAGGCGTTCAAGCGCTGGGCGGAAGGGACGGAGTGACCATGAAGTGCAGCAGGGGTGTGAATGCTGGTGCCGCGGCGTTGGCGTTGGTGGCGCTGCTCGGCCTGTCAGCCATGGCGGCCGGCTGCGGCGGCGACGGGCCCGGGGACGGCGACGCCGGGCCGAACAACAACGCCGCACCGCCCGACGCGGGTCCGCTGCCCGAGCTGCCGGTGCAGCCGCCCTTCGAAGCGCCCCCGGACCCCCTGGCCGGCTCCGGGATCGAGAGCTGCGCGGTCTACCAGGCCGAACGGTGCCAGGCCGGTGTGCTCGAGCGCTGCGCCGTCTACGACACCCAGGGCTCGTCCTTTGTGCAGACCGTGGATCCGCTGCTGCACCGGGTGCTGCTCTACGAGCGCTGGTACGACCTGTACCACCAGCCCGACGGGCAGACCGTGGACCGCATGTTCGTGGCCGAAACTCCGGCCGGCACCCCCGAGGCGAGCTGGGGCGATCCGGCGCACTTCGCCCGCTGGGCCGGGGCCGGGGACTCGGCCATCTGGACCGGCACGGCCCTCACCGCCTACGCCCTACGCTACGCCCAGACCGGCACCGAGGCGGACTATCAGCGGATGGAAGACAAGGTCCGCCGGCTGCTCACCTTCTTCGACGTCACCGGCATTCCCGGCTACCTGGCACGGCACCACTTCCTGCTCATGGATCCCGGCGCTCCCCAGACCGACCAGCACATCTTCGAGCACGACGCGGCGAGCCTCGATCACACCGATCACGTCTTCGACCCGGCCGACGCGCCGGATCTGCCCGCCGTGTACACCGACGGCTACGACGACGGCTCCAACGTGCACTACGGCACGCCCATGTGGCACGGCAGTCCCTCCATCGACCAGTACTCCGGGCCCATGACCGCCTTTCCACTGGTCTACGAGATGCTCCGGGACTCCACCCTCCAGGATCGCATCGCCCACCACATGACCTGCTACCTCAACCGGCTCAAGCGGATCGAGATCATCAACCTCCAGCAGAACGCCGACGCCCTCGCCGCGGTGCAGAGCTTCTTCGCCGCGGCGAACCCGAACCTGGATCCGGGAGACCTGGACTTCTCCACCCTGGACACGGTGGTGGCCTACGTACACATGCAGCCCAACTCCTTGAACGTCGGCTCTTTTGACACGAGCTGTCCCTCCGCGCCTGCGACCGAGCCCACCCGGGTCATCGATGCCGCCTCGGACGAGTTCATCCTCGACATGTTCCAGCTGGCCACGGACATGCAGAGCCGGGACAACGAGCAGTTCGAGGGCATCGATCACTTCTACATCGTCTCCATCCGTGGCGGCGACGCCATGCACCTCATGCACCTGGCCACCATGGCCTACTACTTCACCGGAGACGACCGGTACCGGGAGTTTCTCTTCCGCGAGCTCATCGACGGAATCGGCACCATTGAGGTCGCCTACACCATGAGCGCCATGCTCTTCCCCCGCTGGTGCCGCTCCTACTTCGGCTCCCACATCACGCACACGCCCCTGTGGGCCTTTGCCAACCTGCTCGGCGACTCGGAGCTCCGCACCCACATGCACACCGTCATGGAGGTCGAGATGTGGCAAAAGGAGATGGCCGAGCTCGGCAACGCCAAGTACGCCCTGCAGTACGCCGGCGCCGTGCCCCCAGCCATCGCCACCTCCCAGGCTCTCGCCATGTCAGTCGGCATCGACGGTGTGCAGAACCTCGGCGGCAACGGCGGCCTGCTCGACGACCCCCGCCGCACCTACCACTTGGACCGCCAGTGGGTGCTCGACAACATGCCCTCCGGCAACCAGGCCCTCTGCCCCACCGAGGACGTGCGCGCCCTGTGTGAAGACGGCTTCGAGGTCTTCGGCGTCACCTTCCCGGGAAAACCCATCACCTCCGATTGCACCGGCGCCGCCGGCGAGTGCCCCATGCAAAACGGCACCTGCGCCCAGGTCCTCGCCTCCGAGGCCATGCCCATGGACCTCCGCGTCTGGGAGGACTTCCTCTGGCAGCGCAACCCCTACAAGATCGGCGACCACCACACCGCCGAAGGCCTCAAACAATCCCCCGGCCTCGACCTCATCGAAGCCTTCTGGCTCGCCCGCACCTACTCCATCCTCAACACCGGCAGAGGCGAAGTCCTCGCCTGGGAAGACATCGGCACCTGCCCCTGACTCCATCCCCCAAATGGTTCACTTTCGCCGCAGATGATTCATCTGACGCCAAAGTGAAACAAAAGAGCTCCAGTTTTGTTTCAGAATCGCGTCTGATGCATCGTCTGACGCCAAAGTGAAACAGAATCATCCATTTTTTGTTTCAGAATCGCTTGAGATGAATCATCTGACGGGTAAGTGAAACACATGCCGCGTTCTGTCTTCTGCGCCGCCAGGTTGGTCTCGGACCTTTCGGGAAGTGTCGTCTGCGATTCTGGGTACAATGGTGCGGAACCGGTGGGTTGACGCGGACCAGGGATTGGAGGCTGCGATGTGGGCACGAACGATTGGAATCGTCCTTCTGTGTGGAGTTATGTGCGGGAGTGGATGCAAGCGGGCCCCGAAGGGCGGGTCGTCGCAGTCGGGGTCGCCGTCGGCCATGGACCCGCCGACCATGCGGGTCGGACCGGGCCCGAGACCGGGCCCGAAGCCGGGTCTTCTGAAACCAGTCCCCCCCAGGCCGGTTCCGCCGCTGGCGCCTTCGCGTCCGCCTCCGGCGCTGAAGATGGACCGGTCGGCGTTCAAGCCCACCGTGGGCAAGCCGTCCTACGGCACCATCTACGGCTTTGCGCGCACCCAGGACACGGCGGACGTGAAGGCGTGGAACGTGGCGCCGCTGGGTGGGACCCGGTTCGTCACCGTGGTTTCGGGCCGGGCCAAGATGGGCAAGACCTACTGGTTCCGGCTGCTGGTGCTGCAGAAGACCGGCGCGAAGTGGAGCAAGGCGCTTGAGCTCGTCCTGGACACGCCCGCCGACTCCACGCTGCCCAAGGGCGGGAAGGTGGGCGCGTCGGTCAGGCTGGATGACTTTGATCATGACGGCAAGCCGGAGGCGCAGGTGCGCTACCGGTACGCCGCCGGTGCCCAGGGCAACGGGGAGGTGCGCAAGCTCGCCCTGGTCAACCTCGACGGACCGAAGCCACGGCTCGCCTTGTTGGTGGAGCTGTCCCACAGCTGCGAGGGCTGCGAGGGCAAGCGCAAGAGCGTGGTGCGTTTCCGCGACACCAACGGCGACGCGCACCCCGACCTGCAGCTCAACTTCATCGCCGAGGCCTTCGGCGGCCCGGGGACCCTCAAGCACTGGCGCGGCAAGACCTGGCTGGCCGAGCGGCTCGACGTGACGTATCTGTGGGACTGGAAGACCGACACGTACAAACCCGCCAAGCCGCTTCCGCCTCGGCTGCCGCCGTCGATGCTGATCGGTCTGCGCCGGATGAGCATGGAGTGCCTGGCCCTCGATTGCCTCGACGCGTGGGGATTCCCAGGTGTCTCGGCGGACGGCAAGCGGATCGCTGTGCTGGCCGACTGGCCGGTGTACACGAGTTGGAGCGCGACGCCCTACCAGACGGATTGGTCCGGGGTGAGCTTTGATCTGCTGCGGGTGCGGGACGCCAAGAAACTGAAGAGCATCGAGCTCATCGACTCCACGGATCTATCCGACTCCGTCGAAACGACCCGGGACCAATCCTGCGTGAACGGCACTCTCTCAGGGCACGGGGACATGCGGCTGTGTGAGCAGGACAAGAACCTCTTTCCCATCATGTTCCCGCCCATCAAGGAGCGCATTCAGAAGCGCGCGTGGAACATTGCGCGAGCGCTGAAGGGGCAACGCTTCACGCAGCTGTTCATCGTGAACAAGCCCACGAAGGAGCTTCCGGGACCCAAGCAAGGGCTGATCCTCAAGACCCGGGATCTTCCCAAGGGGGTCGAGGTCCAGCTCGTAAAACGACCGGCGGGCAAGACGGTGTTCAAGCGCGTCGTCGCGCTCCCGGGCAAGCTCGGTATCATCGAGCAGGGCATCGCCGTCTGGGTCCACCCCGCGACCCGCCTGGTGCTCATTCGAATGGTCGGTACGGTGGATCCACCCAACAGCGATTTCAAGAGCGGCTACGTCATCGACAAGCTGCCCACCACCGCGGTGGTCCGACCGTCTCCGCCGGCCCGCAAGCCGTAGCTTCCCTATTCCCCGATGGCCAGGAGCTGCGTGTCGGTCTGTACGTAGAGGGTGTGGTCGTCACCAAGGGCCAAGGCCTCGGGGACCTGGGTGTCGAGCTCGAGGGTCCAGCGCCGTTGACCAGCGCGGCCCACGGAGACGACGTAGTTTGCCAGCCCCAGGTAGACCGTGCCCGCGCCGTCCACCACGGGATGGGCCGTGGGCAGAGCCGGCAGCGTGTGTTCCCAGAGCTGCTGACCTTCCGGAGAGTAGGCGCGCACGCTGTCTTCGGACTCCCCACCGCCGGAAGCAACGTAGACCGTGCCGTCCGGTCCGATGGCCGGGGCGATCTCGTCAGTGGTCACCCCCTCGGTACGCCACAGGACCTCACCCGTGGAGGACACCGCGAGCAGCTCACCGCCTTGAGACTCGTCCTGATCCCGGGCGAGGATGAACACCGTGCCCGCGCCGTCGAGCACGGGAATGCCCAGGAGGCCTTCGGGCTCGAAGTGGAGTAGCCGATCATAGCCACCCGGCTCGATGAGCACCAGCGAGCCGCCCCAGCTGTCTTCCGTGTGACCCGTTCCGCTCAGGATGACCGCTCCGTCCGGCGTGAGACCGGCATAGGCCGACAGCATGTTCAGCCCTTCGTCCCCGAGATTGTGGTCGTCGTAGGTCCGGTGGAGAGCTCCCTCGGGGGTCACCACCAACAACCTGTTGTGGGACTGGTTGACATAGACGAGCTCGTCCCGATCGATGACGATGGCGCCGGAGAGGGTCTGATCGTCGTGGCTGAAAAACCAGCGCAGGCTCCCAGAGATCGAGTACGCGGTGAGCCCCTGGGTGGTCGCCACATAGAACGTGCCGTCGGCACCGATGGCAGGAAACCCTGAGTACAAAGCGCCGCCCGACGGTGGTACGGCTGTCCACGTCCGCGCTCCATCGACCGAATCGCGCGCGCCCACCGTCGTGGGCTCGTCGGTGCAGCCGAAGATCGTTCCTCCCGCGGCCACCACGAACCCCTCCAGGGTGGTGTTGCAGGGCTCGCTCCAGCGCACGGTGGCCACGGACGGTCCCAGGTGCGGGCTCACGCCGGCGTGGCTCGGGCAGCGCTGAAACATCGGCCACGGCGCGTGCGGCTGCAGCCCACCCATCTCCACGCAGGTCTCGGTGACCCAGTCGATGGGCGGTGGCTCGCTGTCGAAGACCGAGCCCAGGGGTCGCGCACAAGCTGCGGGAAGCAGGAGCGCCCCGGCGACCACACCCACTACAACCACGGCAAATCGGGGCGGCGCCTCCGGCTCCATTTCAACTCCTTCTGGGCAGCTGGAGTATAGCACCACCCTCTGCTTCTGGCCGCCTCTCCTGCGCGGTGGATCCTCAGGGGATCAACGATCAGAGGGTGTGGAGTCGTCGCCTGAAACCTCGCGCGCTTCGGCCTCGCTGATGGAGTGGGCGTTGCGCGAGGCCTGGCCCTTATTGATCAGCTCACTGTCGCTCAGATCTTGTCGCGGAGGGGCTGGTAGGTTTTGGCCGGCTCCATGCCGCGCAGGACGCGGAGGGCGCCGTCGCGCAGGGCCTCCATTTCGCGCTCGCCGGGGAAGATGGAGAGCTTGATGCCGAGGGGATAGAGGTCTCGGCGAAGGCGGCGCTGGAGGGCTTCGGAGTGGCACATGCCGCCGGTGAGGAGGATGCGGTCGATGGGCTCGCCGCGGAACTTGGGCACGTGGGAGGCGATCTCGGCGGCGATCTGCTCGGCCATGGCGTCGAAGATGAGGCGGGCCTTGTCGTCGCCGTCGGCGATGCGGCGCTCGACCTCGCGGAGATCGTCGGTGCCGAGGTAGGCCAGCAGCCCGCCCTGCTTGACGAGCAGCTTGGTGAGCTCCGCTCGGGAACGCCCGGAGTAGCAGAGCTCGATGAGGTCCCCGCCGGGCAGGGAGCCGGCGCGGTTCGGGGTCATGGGGCCGTCGAACAGGGCGTTTTTGACCTTGACGCAGCGGCCCTTGCGGTGGGAGCCCACGCTGATGCCGCCGCCCATGTGGGCCACGATCAGGTTGAGATCCTCGTACTCCCGGTTCCGCTGGTTGGCGAAGTGCTTGGCCGCGGCCTTCTGGCTGAGGGCGTGCCAGGCCGCCTCCTGCTCGCTCAGCGGGTGGCCGGTGATGCGGGAGGTGTCGTCGAGCTCGTCCACCACGGGCGGGTCTACCGTGTAGGCGGGGATCCCGGCCTCCTCGGCGAGCTCCCGGGCGATGAGCCCGGCCAGGTTGGAGGGGTGATCGCCGGAGACGCCCCGGCGCAGGTCGTTGACCATGGCGTCGCAGATCACGTAGGTGCCGCTCTCGATGGGGAGGAGGAGGCCGCCCCGGCCCACGACGGCGTGCAGGTCCTCGGTGGTGATGAGGTTCTCCGCCAGGAAGGCCTCCACGACCCGGCGCCGCGAGGGGAGCTGTTCGGCGAGCCGGTCGCTGGCGTCGAGCTCCTCCCGGGTGTGCTGGATGTCCTTGCGCGCCAGGAGCTCCTCGCCGTCAAAGAGCGCCACCTTGGTGGAGGTGGAGCCGGGGTTGATGGTGAGGATCCGGTAGCGCGGGAAGTAGTGATCCTTGGGAGTGCGCGCGTAGCGGTCGGATTTGAAACGGCGGAGGAGGAGCGCCTTGGCGCCCCGGGAGATCTCCTCCGCCGTGGAGGACCGGGAGAAGTCCAGGGCCTGGTCGCGCATGCCGCCGATGATCAGGGTCGAGGCCGCGTCCGGGTAGCGGGTGGAGTACATGTGATACAGCAGGTTCCCCACGTCCAGGCTCGGCACGATCAGCACGTTGGCGTGGCCCGCGCCCCGGAGGCTGTCGAACTCGCCCTTGAGCTTGGTGCGGGCCGCGGACTCGGACAGGGCCGCGCTGATCTGCATCTCGGTGACGATGTTGATCGAGCCGTAGATGGGGTTGGTCTGCCGGAGCGCGTTCAGGCGCTCCTCGATCAGGGGCTCGGCCGCGCGCACCCGCTCCACCGACGGGCCCTGGCCGGAGCCGCGGGTGGAGTAGCTGAGCAGGGCGCAGTTGATCTCGGATAGGGCGTCAGGGGGGATGATGTCTCGCATGGTGCGGCAGGCGCCCACGGCGATGTCTGCGAGGTTTTCGGGGGAGGGCTCGGGAGTGAGGGCGACGTCGGCGAACATCACCAGGTTCTGCTCGTAGATGCCGGCGCGGTGCTCGTCCGGCAGGGCGAAGAGCCCCATCTCGTAGACGGTGCCGTCCTTTTCGAGCAGCCGCAGGCAGGGGCCGAAGAAGCTCCGGGAGGACAGGGTCACCCCGCCGAGCACCGCGTCGGCATACCCCGCGTGCACGGTCATGATCGAGAAGTACACCGGCTCCAGGATCCTCTCGGCGGCCTGCTTTGGCGACAGCGCCCACTTCTTGCCGCGGCTGACCTCGCGCAGCTGGCAGGCCAGCTCCGCGGTGATTGGTTCTGTGGCCGGGTCCACGAACCGGACGAAGGTGAAGAACCGCCGCCGGGAGCACTCGAGCGCGGCTTTCCCGCGGTCCACGAGCTCCTCCACCCGGGACCGGTCCCCCACGAGGATGATGTTGGCGAACTTGATCAGCTTGGACGCGGCGCCGACCACCCGCGGATCCTCCCCCTCGGGGAAGATCAGCGTCTGCTTGGACGTCATGGCGTCGCGGAGCTGCTTGCGGAGGATTCCCTCGAGATCGAACATGGGCACCTCGTTTCGCGCCGCGGGTGCGGGTCAGGCGGTTTTGGCGGACACCAGCGCCGCGAGCACCCGCTCGGGCGTGAAGGGGGAGGTCCGGAGCCGGGCCCCCGTGGCGTGGAAGATCGCGTTGGAGAGGGTCGGCAACGGGCCGTTGATGCCGATCTCCGAGACGCTCTTGGCGCCGTAGGGGCCGGTGGCCTCGTAGGTCGGGACCAGGATCGTAGTCAGCTCCGGGACGTCACGGGTGGAGAAGATCTTGTAGTGCTTGAAGGTCGGGTTCCGCATCTTCCCGCGCCGGCTGAACAGGTACTCCTCGCACAGGGCGTAGCTGAGGCCGTTCACCACGGCGCCCTCGACCTGGCCTTCGGCGAGCTGCGGATTGATCGCCGTGCCGCAGTCCACGGCCGCCACGTACCGGAGCACGCGCACGAAGCCCGTCGCCGTGTCCACCTCCACCTCGGCGAAGTGCGCGGAGAAGGGGGGCGGGGACTTCTCGGTGACGTGGGACGCCACCGCCTGGATCTGGTGCTGACGCTCGGCGTAGAGGCTGTTGAGCGCGACCTCTTGCAGGGTGACGCGCTTGCCGTCCCCGTGCACCACGCTGTCTTCGATCCGGAGCTGATCCGCGGGTTGGCCGAGCATGCGCGCGGCCACCTCGAGGATCTGACGCTTGGCGCCGGCGGCGGCCTTCTTGGCGGCCATGCCGCTGAGATAGGTCGTGGAGGAGGCGTAGGCGCCCACGTCGAAGGGCGTCACGTCGGTGTCCGAGGAGAGCACGAGGATCTGCTCGAGGCCGACGCCCAGCACCTCCGCGGCGATCTGCGCGAGCACGGTGTCCGAGCCCGTGCCCAGATCCGTGGCGCCCACCAGGAGGTTGAAGGAGCCGTCCTCGTTGAGCTTGATGGAGGCCGCGCCCAGGTCCACCTCAGGGATGGAAGACCCCTGCATCAGGGCGCACATGCCCACCCCTCGGCGGAAGCGGCCTTCGTCACGGCGGGCGCGTTTTTCCCGCCAGCCGATGGCCTCGGCGCCGCGCCGGAGGCACTCCGACAGGCCGCACGAGCCGATGGACTGCTCCACCCCTTCGGTGCCCTCGTCGAGGACCTTGAAGATGGGCGAGCTGTCGCCCGGGCCGATGGCGTTGTGCTGCCGCAAGACCAGGGGGTCCATGCCCAAGGCGGCGGCCGCCTCGTCCATCGCGCACTCCAGGGCAAAGGCGGCCTGGGTGGCTCCGTAGCCGCGATAGGCGCCCCCCACGGGCAGGTTGGTGTACACGGCGTCGAGCTCGAAGCCCACGTGGTCGCACTTGTACAGCGGCAGCACCTTGGAGCCGCAGTTGCAGCCCACGGTGAGCGCGTGGCTGCCGTAGGCGCCGGTGTTGAGCAGCACGTGCATGTTCAGGCCGTCGACGAGCCCCTCCCGGGTCAGGCCGAGATCGATGGACACCACGGCCGGATGGCGCGTGCGCGCCGAGATGAACTCCTCGGCCCGGGTGTACTCGAGCTTGACCGGGCGGCCCGCCCGCAGCGCGAGCATGGCGCAGAGGTCCTCGATCAGCACCTCCTGCTTGACGCCGAAGCCGCCGCCGATGCGGGGCTTGATCACCCGGATGTCCCGCACCGGAAGCTCACAGGCCTGGGCCACGATCCGACGCACGTGGAAGGGCACCTGGGTGGAGGTGCGGATGATCATCCGGCCGTGGCCGTCCAAACCGGCGATCACCACGTGGGGCTCGATGGGGCAGTGCTGCGCGTAGTGTGACTCGTACTCCTGCGTGACCCGCACCGGCGCTCGCTTCAGGGCCGCGTCGGGATCGCCCACGCCCACCTTGACGTGGGCGGCGAGGTTTCTCTGCGGCTCGTAGGGCGCGACGATGATCATGCGCGCGTCGTCTTCGTCGTGAATGACCGGGGCGCCGTCCTCCAGGGAGCGCCGCAGGTCGAGGATCGGCTCGAGCACCTCGTACTCCACCCGGATGGCCTCCACCGCCTCCCGGGCGAGCTCCGGAGTCTCCGCCGCCACCGCCGCCACGCGATCCCCCACGTAGCGCACCTTGCGGTCCAGCATGGTGTAGTCGTAGGGTGACGGCTCCGGGTAGCCCTGCCCGGCGGTGGTGCGAACCACCCGGGGCACGTTCTCGTGGGTCAGCACCGCGTGCACCCCGTCGAGGGCTTCGGCCGCGGAGGTGTCGATCCGCGTGATCCGCGCGTGGGCGTGGGGCGACCACTTGACCGCGCCGTAGAGCATCCACCGGGGTTCCTCGTCGTCGGTGAACAGCGGCGCGCCGGCGGCCAGGGCGGCCGCATCGATCTTCGTCGCCGGGGTGCCCACCACGTTCCAACGCTTGTGCTCCGTCATTGGGCACCCCCTTCCCGCAGGGCCTGCGCCGCGCGCCGGACCGCGTCGAAGATCTTCACGTAGCCCGTACACCGGCACAGGTTGCCGTCCAGGGCCTCCCGGATCTGCGCGTCCGTGGGATCGGCGTGCTGACGGAGCAGCGCGTGGGTCGCGAGCACCATCCCCGGAGTGCAGTAGCCGCACTGCACCGCGCCGGCCTCCACGAAGGCCTGCTGGATGGCGTGCGGCGACCGGGCGGTGCCCAGCCCCTCCACCGTGGTGATCTCTCGGCCGTGGAGCTGTCCGGCGTAGAGCAGGCACGCCCGCATCAGCACGCCGTCCACCAGCACCGAGCAGCTCCCGCAGTCCCCCTCGTCACAGCCGCGTTTCACCGAGGCGTAGCCCGCGCGCCGGAGGGTGTCCAGCGCCACCTCGGCCGGGTCCACCTCGAGTGTCACCGCGGTGCCGTTGATCGTCGCATCGATTCTGAGCATCGTTTGTTCCCTGTGGTTGTCCGCCTCAGCCATGATCCTGTCCTCGCGCGCGCCGGAGCGCCGTGGCCAGCGCGTCCCGTGCGGTCACGCCGGCGAGCCGGGCGAGATACTCCCGGGAGGCGCGCATGTCCTGGCCCGGTTGGATCTCCTCGGTGATCCGGTCCGCCACTCGATTCAGCAGCTCCTCCGACGGTTCGACGCCCTGCAGCTCTCCGGTGAGGGGCGTGGCGTCGGTGGGCAGGTGGCACACACTCCCGAGGGCCAACGTGACGTCGGCGCAGCGGCCGTACTCGTCGAGGGCGATCCGGGCCGCCGCGCTCACCAGCGCGTAGTCGATGGCGGTGCGGCTGACCTTCACGAAGGCCGAGCCCACGTCGGGCTGCGGGCCCGGCACCAGGATGCGCGTGATCAGCTCCCCCGGCTCCAGCTGCGAAAGGGGATGCTCGCGCAGCAGCTCGGACACGCGGAGCTGTCGCGGCTGCGGTCCGGCGATGTGCGCCGAGCCCCCGAGGGCCATCAGGGCGATGGGGGTGTCGGACCAGCGTTTGTACCCGGCGAGGTTCCCCCCCACGGTAATGGCGTTGCGCACCCCCCGGGGGCCGGCCCGGGACGCCGCCTCTCCCAGGGCGCGCAGGCTCGGCACTGCCACCAGCGGTGAGTCGCCGAGGCGCTGCAGCCGGGCGCAGGCGCCGAGCACCAACCCCGGCTCGTCGACGCTGATGGTGTCCAGGCCGAGGCGGGTGATGTCCACCAGGGTTTCGGTGCCGCGGCCCTTCTTGAAGATGAGGGAGGTCCCCCCGGCGATGGGGCGTGCCTTCTCGCGGCCGGCCGCGAGGGCGGAGAGCGCCTCCTCGAGGGTTTCGGGGTAGATGAATCGCTGCAGTGTCACCATGCGCGTACGCCTCCTAGAGTAGCGGCCGGGACAATAGCACGGGCCGAATTGAGATCCCAGACCTGGGGCTTGCGCTGCTCGGGCGATCGTGGGCAGAATACGCGCATGCACAGACCTCAACGGTTCTCCTTCGTGTTGGTTGGTTTTGTCGGCGCGCTCCTGCTGTGGGCCCCGGCGCTCGGCAGCGGTTGCGGCGACGACGACGGGCAACCGCCGGCGGGCCCGGTGGCGCGCTTTACGCTCACCCCCGGTGAGGACTTCTTTGCGCAGCCCTTTCCCAGCGATCTTCGCTACACCAGCGACGGCCACCTCGACCTGACCGGCTACCCCGAGGGGCAGGCGCTGGTGCAGAACGTGGTGAACGCCGCCGCAGAGCACTGCACAGGCTTTGCCATGGGAGGGGCGATCTACTTCACGTTCAGCGCAGCGGTCGATCCGACGACCCTGCCCGAGGACGGCGCCGGGACCCTGGAGGCGGACGCGTCTGTGTACGTGGTCAACGTGGACCCGGGCTCAGAGGGGTACGGCGAGCGGGTGCCGCTGTGGATCAAGTTCGAGGCGGGCGAGAGCCGGTTCATCGCGGCCAACTGGCTGGGCCTGCTCCCCTTTCCGGGGCATCCCCTGCGGCCGGGCACCCGCTATGGTGCGGTGATCACGGATCGGGTGCTCAGTGTGGAGGCCGAAGTCTTCGGGCGGGACCAGGACTTCGAACGGATCCTGGGCGACGACGACACCCTGGAGATCGTCGCCGCCCGGGCGGTGTTCCAGCCGCTGCTTGACTACCTGGCGTCGGAGTCCATCGCTCCGGACACAGTGGTGGCGGCCACGGTGTTCACCACCCAGGTCGTAACCGACACCGTGCGGCGGGCCCGGGAGGTCATCCGGGCCCTGCCGGATCCCACCCTGAGCAATCTGGCGCTGGTGTCCGAAACCGCGGAGCACAACCTCTACGAGGGGACCTACGACGGCCCCATCTTTCAGCAGGGCGATGCCCCCTACCGCTCCGCAGGCGGTGAGATCACGGTCGATGCCCTGGGGGATCCGGTGCTGGTTCGCATGGAGGACCTGCGGGTGGCCATCTCCGTGCCCACCGGACCCATACCCGCGGCGGGGTGGCCCGTGGTGCTGTATCGGCACGGCACAGGCGGCGACTATCTGACCTTTACGCAGAACGGCACGGTGAGCCGACTGGCCCGGGTGCAGGATCGAGACTTCAACGTCATCGCAAACCTCGCCGTGGTCGCCATCGACGGCGTGGTGCACGGCCCCCGCGCGGCGGGCAGCTCCGCCTCGCCGGAGGAGCTGTTTTACAACTTCCAGAACCCCGTGGCCGGACGGGACAACTCGCGGCAGGAGGCCATCGACAACTTCCAGCTGATGCGGCTGGTGGAAACCATCGACGTGGGCGCGGCCCCCGTTACGGGCGATCCCATCCGCTTCGACGCGGAGAAGATCTACTTCTTTGGACACTCCCAGGGCGGGATCACCGGGGCGCTGTTCGTGCCCCACGAGCCGAACCTCAAGGCCGCCGTGCTCTCGGGGGCCGGGGCGCACCTGCTGCTCACCCTGCTGCGGAAGGAATCCGAGATATCCATCGCCACGCTGCTGTCCCTCGCCCTCAACGACGACGACTACGGCGAGCTGGACGAGTTTCACCCCACGCTCAACATCTTGCAGACGTTCATCGAGCCCGCCGATCCCCTGGGTTATGCGCGGGCCTACCTGCGGGACCCCCCGGGCGGGATCGCGCCCCGCAGCGTATTCTTGAGCTACGGCGTGGGGGACACCTACACGCCCAACATCACCACTGAGGCGCTGGCCGCGGCGGCCGGCATCGCACCGGCCGGGGAGATCGTGGTCGGCTACGACGCCCTCGAGCTGACCGGCGCCGTCACCCCGCTGACGCCGCCGGTGTGCGACAACTTCGTGGGATCCACGGGCACCAGCTCGGCCGTGGTGGTGCAGTACGAGCCCCGCTTCGGCGATGACGGGCACTTCGTGGTGTTCGATCACATGACGGCCCGACGGCAGTCCTCGGCCTTTCTTGGAACCCACGCCGCCGACGGCTGCGCAACCCTGGTTGAATAGACGCGTCGGCGTCTGCAGAGGAGAACGGGACCCCATGAGCGCCATTGTCATCGGGCAGCGCCCGGTGGGACCGCTTCAGGTTTTCACCTATCTGGTGCAGTGCGGCAGCACCCGGGAGGCGGTGATCATCGATCCCGGCGGAGACGAGCGAGGACTCGCGCGGTGGGCGGAGGAGGAGGGCGCCCAGGTCAAGCTCGTGCTCAACACCCACGGGCACGGCGATCACATCGCCGGGAACGAGGGGCTCTGTCGGCTGCTGGGCGTGCCCTGTGCGCTGCTCGGGCGTGAGGTCGATTTTTTCGAGCTGGAGGATCGACTCGACTGTGAGATCCAACGGCTCGACGACGAGCAGGAGGTGACGGTGGGGGAGCTGCGGCTGAAAGTGCTCCACACCCCGGGACACACGCCGGGCGGGGTCTGCTACCACACTCCGGGTCAGGTGTTCACCGGCGACACCCTGTTCGTGGGCGCGGTCGGACGCACGGATCTGCGGGGGAGCTCCATGCGAGGGCTGCTGCGCTCCATCGCCGAGCGGCTGCTTCCGCTCCCGGATGACACGGTCGTGTGGCCGGGCCACGACTACGGCGTCACGCCCCGGTCCACCCTCGGGCGCGAGCGGGCCGAGAACCCGTTCATCACCGAGCTGATCCTCGGTCGGTGAGAGCGTTCAGTAGGCCCACTCGAGCTCGCTCTCGTCATAGGCGTCGAAGAGCTCATCGTCGCCACCTCTGCCGTGCCTGGCCACCTCATCCAGGAACATGGCGTCCATCAGGCCGTCGATGGCATCGCTCAGCGAGTCGAATCTCGGGGTTTCGAAAGCTTGGAATTCCTGTAGCGACTGGTAGCGTCTTTCCCGGTAGCGCATGATCTTCCTCGTTCGCCGCCGGGCGCCAGGCGCGCATCGGCAGGCAGCTCGGCCCTGGTCGGGCTAGAATTCGGCGTTTGCCAGCTCCAGCTGTTTGGGGAACAGTCCGCGGAACCAGGCGGTGAGGCGGGCGATGCCGTGAGGTGCGCCCCCGTCCTCGTAGTCCAGGCCTGCGGCGGTCTTCATGGGCCAGGCGTGCATCAGGTCCCCGTGGTCGAACCACTCGAGGACCTGACCTCCGTCTGCGCCCCACCGGGCTGTTTCGGTGTCGTCCAGCCGGGCGATGCTGATGATCTGCGAGGCCTCGACGGGCTCCCATTCTTGTGCGCTCTGATAGTGTTGCACGACGTCCTCCATGCGCTCGGGCTGTTGCCGAACCAGCTCTTTGACCAGGCGCACCACCTCGCTGTCCACGTGTTGCTTCGACCTGCGTGGGCTGGGGAAGAGGTGCGCAAACGGCATCGCGGCACGGGGAGTCGTCTCCAGCTGTCGCCACCACGTGACCGGCCGTTCACTGATCGCTTTGGATCCCTTGATATGTAACCACTCGGACCACATGTAGATATCTCTCCTACATCTGCACACACTGTAACCCAGTTGCCTACACTGGGTCAACAAAACGGCGCGTTTTCTGGGACCATTGCTCCCCGGGCTCTTCTGAACAGGTGTTATAGGTTTGATTTATTTATACTTTTTAGGATCAATTTCCCTTGGCATGAGTCGACGATTGTGCTACATCGTTTCCCCATGGCTAAGGTTGTGGCCATCGCCAATCAGAAGGGCGGCGTCGGGAAGACCACCACGGCGGTGAACCTCGCGGCCTCCCTGGCAGCTGCAGAACGGCGGGTCCTGCTCGTGGATGCCGATCCACAGGCGAACTCCTCGTCCGGAGTGGGCTACCCGTCGGGATCCGTGGAGCGCACCGTGTACAACGCGCTGGTGGAGCAGTGCGAGCTCGCGGAAATCGTGCTCTCCACCGAGCTTGACTACCTGTGGCTTGTTCCGGCGAACGCCGACCTGAGTGGGGCGGAGGTCGAGCTCCCGGAGCTGGAGAACCACGCGCTTCGCCTGTCCGAGGTGCTGGCGCCGGTCCGGGGGCAGTACGACTATATCTTCATCGATTGTCCGCCGTCGCTGAACGCGCTGACGATCAATGCCCTGTGCGCGGCCGATTCGGTGCTGATCCCCCTGCAGTGCGAGTTCTATGCGTTGGAGGGGCTGAGCCGGCTGATCGACACGATCGAGCGGGTGCGCGGATCCTATAACCCACGGTTGGCCATCGAGGGGATCCTGTTCTGTATGTTCGACGGGCGGACGAACCTGTCACGGGAGGTGGCCGCCGAGGTGCGGACGCACTTCCCGGATAAGGTGTATCAGACCGTGATCCCGCGGAACGTCCGCCTGGGCGAGAGCCCCTCCTTCGGCAAGCCGATCTTGCTCTATGATGTCGAGTCCCGGGGGTGCCAGAGCTATCTCCAGCTCGCGCAGGAGGTCATCGACCGAGGAGCGGCCCATGCCCCTTAAAGCGAAGCCAGGTGCAAAGGGGAGCCGCAAAGTCCTGGGCAGAGGCCTTTCCGCGCTGCTGCCGCCGGTTCCGGCGTCGGTGGCCTCAGGCAGCGCGCCGAGCGGAGACTTGGTGATCCAGTGTGAGCTGGATTCCCTTCATCCCCGCCCGGATCAGCCCCGCCAGCACTTCGACGAGGACCGGCTCGCAGAGCTGGCCGATTCCATTCGTCAGCTTGGGGTGCTCCAGCCCCTGTTGGTTCGGGCCGCGGGTTCGGGATACGAGATCGTGCTCGGCGAGCGGCGCTATCGGGCGGCCCGCCGGGCGGGCCTCGAGCGTGTACCCGTGCAGGTGGTGGACGCCGACGACGAGCGCGCCTTCCAGATGGCCCTCGTAGAGAACATCCAGCGTGAGGACCTGGGCCCGCTGGAGGAGGCCGAAGCCTATCGGCGTCTGGTAGACGACTTCGGGTTGACGCAAGAGGTCGTCGCGGAGAGGGTGGGCAAGGATCGCTCCACCGTGGCCAACGCCCTCCGGATCCTCAAGCTGCCCAGGGACGTGAAGGCGGCGCTCGCCGAGGGACAGCTCACGGCGGGCCACGCCCGCGCGCTGCTGTCCCTCCCACGAGATCGAATCGCCACGGCCTGCCGTCAGATCATTTCCCGGGGACTCTCCGTGCGGGCCACGGAAGCGTTCGTTCGGCGGCTGCGGGAGGGGGCGCCGACCCCGAAGGGCGGCCTGGAGAAGTCGCCGGAGCTGCGCGAGCTCGAGGACCGGCTCTGTCACTCCCTGGGCACGCGTGTGCTCGTCAAGTCGAAGCGCGGCGGGACCGGGCGAATCGAGATCAGCTACCACAGTCTCGAGGAGCTGGATCGTCTCCTGGATGTGTTGCTTCCGTGATGGCGGCGCTCGGCACATACGCGTCGTGGCAGAGGGGTGGCGTCCTTGTCTGATGACCTCGAAGATGGTCGCCGTCAGCATCTGCGGGTTCGACTGCCGCTGCAGGTGGCGTACCGCAGCACCGGCTCGTTTCTGGTGAGCTACTCGGTGGATCTGTCGCAGGGTGGGCTCTTCCTGGAAACCACACGGCCCCGTGAGGTGGGCACCGAGCTGGATCTGCGACTGGCCATCCCGGGCGCCGAGGAGGACGTGCGGCTCCGCGGAGTCGTGCAGTGGATCCGGACCGAGTCGGCCCACGGACAGCCGCCGGGAATGGGCATCGAGTTCCAGGACGTGGAGCAGTCCTGTGGGAAGCTGATCGATTCCTTGATCAAGCACTTCAGCGGAGTGCGGATCCTGGTGGCGGCCACGGCGCCGCGCCATCGGGCGCAGCTCAGCCGACAGCTTCGGTCGGCCCTCGCGGCGACCATCGACGAGCACGATCTGTCGCATCCGGAGTTCGCTGTTACCACGGGCGAGCCCTACGATCTCGTCGCGATCGATCTCGGAGATGGTGACGAGATCGCGTATCAGCTCTTGGAGGACGTACTGCGGGCTGAGGAGCCCATCGCGGTGCTGGCCATGACCGCTCACCCCCGCGTCCGGCAGCAGGCGCGTGACATGGGCGCGCAGGAGGTCATCGGCAGCCCGCCCGGCATGTCGGAGCTCCGGGCCGCCGTGTTGAAAGCGCTCGGACGGCCCCTGGCCCTCCGAGCGGATCAAATGGAGGATGACTGAGATGAAGCTTGCGCACCTCGCCGAGCACGTTGCGCCCTTTGGGCGCGAATCCGCGGCCGCCATCGCACTATCGGAGCTGCCATTGGCGCAGCGGGGGATGGGGCACGATGTGTTCGTCGTCGCCACGGCGCCCAATCCATCCACCGCCGCCTTCGAGAGCAGCTCGCGGTTTGCCCGGCGGTTGGATCCGCTCACCGTCAGCGACGCGGACGGGGAGCTCACGGTGGAGCTGCTCGAGGGGACGTTGCAGGGCAGCGGAATCCGCCTCTACCTGCTCGCGCTGCCCGAGGGGGTCGATCGGCGGACGAGCTTGGGGCGGGCCGCACTGGCGCTGCTGCGGAGTCTGCCGGATCGTCCGGACGTGATCCACCTCCACGACGCCACCGGGGCGAACGTGGACCGGCTGCGCGAGGAGCTCGACGGCCTGGCGGTCGTGCAGAGCGTGTACGACCCCCGAGTCACGGAGACTTCGTTGATCGACGCCGTCCGTGATGCCGATTGTGTGCTCACGCCGTGCAGCGGTTTTTCGTCGACTGCCGACAGTGACGGCGACTCGGCCCTGGGCGAGCTCCTTCGCGAGCTCGCCCCGAACGTGGTCGCGCACGGGATCGATGTACAGCGGTGGGATCCGCAGCGGGACAAGCACTTGGAGCAGGCCTACGCGCCTGACGCGCCCGGGGGCAAGCACGCCTGCAGGCTGGCCCTGCAGCGGCAGCTCGAGCTTCCTCCACGGGAGGATTTGCCCCTGGTCACCGTCTGGTCCCGGGGCGGACCGGACTCGGGTCTGGAGCTGCTTGGAAGCCTGGCCGAAGACCTTGCGCAGCTCGAGCTGCAGCTCGTGATCCTGCGTCCCGCCGGTGTGGATTCGGAAGACCCGGTGCTGACTGCTTTTGCGAATCACCCCAAGGCTCGGGTGGTCCAGGAGACCGGGGAAGCGACGCTGCGACGCGTCCTCGGGGGCTGCGACGCCGTGGTGCTCCCGGATCGCGTCGCGCCCCTTGGCCGGCGTGCGCGGATCGCGCTGCGGTATGGACTCGTGCCGGTGGCGCGCCGGGTCCACGCGCACCGCGATCTCCTCGTGGAGTACGATGCGCTCAGCAACACCGGCGGCGCGTTCCTGTTCGACGAGCCGGAGCAGGTGGAGCTGTACGCGGCCATGGATCGCATGCGCCGCACGTTCCACGACCGAGACGCGTGGCAGTCGCTGCTGCGGGTCAACGCGTGCCTGGACTTCGGCTGGAGCCGAGCCATGGCGCAGCTGGACGAGATCTACCGCAAAGCCCTCGCCAAGTAGTCCCCTCGCAGCAGTGAGTGATCTAGACGTACGAACACGTTCAAACCAGGGTTTCATGGACACTGGTTTAAACAGCGTCACAGTGGCCACGAGGCGCCCGCCAGGCAAGGCGCGAGTGAGGAGCGCGCGCAGCGTACTTTTGGTACTTGAGCACGCACCGCAGCGAGCAACGCAGCCTGGCGGGATGGATCGTGGTCAATGTGATGCTGTTTAGGCTGAAGTTCCCGCACCTTTCGCGGAGTCCCTCCGCGGCACTCACTTGAAATGCTGTTGTTTTTCTCGGTGGAGGGACCAGTATTGGTGCGGCATATGTTGGCATGTTAATGATGACAAATAGCTTGACAGGCTTGGA
>JBDRSE010000360.1:0-17102 GCA_043825095.1 bacterium | reverse complement strand
TGGGGTCTGACCCCATCACGGCATTTCCAGGCGGTAGCCGACGCCGCGGACGGTGTCGATGCGGAAGGTGGAGCGGCGGGTCCAGCGGAGCTTCTTTTTGAGGCTGGAGATGAAGTTGTCCACGGTGCGGGGGTCGACGATGAGGTCGCGCCCCCACACCTCGTCCAGGATGTCGTTGCGGCTGAGAGCCTGACCCTGTCGGCGGAGCAGAAGGCTCAGAAGGTCGAACTCGGTCCGGGTGAGCTCGAGGGGGTTGCCCGCCGCGTCGTGTACGGTCCGGGCAGTGAGGTCGACGGTGAACCCGGAGAACGCCAGGGTGCCGGCCGGTCTCGCGGCGCGTCGACGGAGCAGGGCCCGGACCCGCGCCAAGAGCTCGCGCAGTCGGTAGGGTTTGGGCAGGTAGTCGTCCGCACCCGCTTCGAAACCACGGACCAGGTCGTCCTCGAGGGTGCGCGCGGTCAGCATCAGGATCGCGGCGTCCACGCCGGCCGCGCGGAGCTTTTCGCAGAGGCTGTAGCCGTCGATGCCCGGCAGCATGATGTCGAGGATCAAAAGCTCGAACCGCCGGCCGTCCACCGCGGCCAGGGCCTCCTCGCCCGTGGCCGCAGCCGTGGTGCGGTAGCCCTCGGCCTCCAGGTTGTCCTGCAGGGCCAGGCGCAGGTTTTCGTCGTCCTCGACGATGAGGATGTCCCCTGGAGGTGGGGTGGCGGTCGGAATGTCGGCCATCAGCTCCTCTCGGGAAACTCCAGCTCGAAGGTGGTGCCCTCGGGCCCGGTGTCTGCGAGCCGGATCGTGCCGCGGTGGAGCCGCATGATGCGGCGGCACATGGCCAGGCCCAGGCCGCTCCCGCGGACGCCTCGGCCCGTGGGATCCGCGGGGCGGTAGAACTCGCGAAAGATCTTATCACGTTCGGCGCCGGCGATGCCAACGCCGTTGTCGGTGATGCGGAGCCGGGCGCGTCCGTCCCGCTGTTCGGCGTGGAAGCGCAGCTCCACCGGATCCCGGGTGTTGTACAGGCAGCCGTTTCGGCCGAGGTTCGCCAGGAGCAGCCGCACCAGCTCGGGGTCTCCCTCCAGCAGGACGTCCTCGAGCCCGTAGGTGGTCACCTGGAGCGCCCGATCCGTGGCGGCCTCGAGGTCGCCCTGCACCGAGGAGACGAGCTCGTCCAGCCGGATGCGCCGGGGTTTGACGACCCAGCGGCCCTTGTCGAGGCGACTGAAGGACAGGATGTTCTCCACCAGGAACGTCAGCCCGTCGACGTCGCGCACGATGCGCGCCGGGTACCCCCGCACCTCGGGCTGCCCCGCGGTGCGCCGCTCCAGGGTTTCGGCCAACAGCCGGATCGACGCCAGCGGGGTGCGCAGCTCGTGGGAGACCGACGAGACGAAGTCCGACTTGAGCTGAAGGTAGCTCTGCCGGCGGAGCTGGAACACCACGGCGAAGATCGCGAGGATCAGGGCCAACGCGCCGCAGACCACGCCGAGTGCCGTCTTGAGCCGGTAGCGTCGGGCGATGTCGCGTTGGTGTCGCGACCAGGAGGGTGACGAGACCCGCAGCGCCAGGGTTTCCACCGGCTGCACGTCGGGGGACCAACGAAGCACGGAGACCCGATCCCGGGCTCCGAGCAGCCCGAGCCTGGCCATGCGCCCGGAGACCCCTTGCAGCAGCGCGGCGAGCTCCACCCGCGCGCCGCGCAGCACGGAGCCGTCCGGCGCGACGTAGTAGCGGGCGTTCAGCGTCAGTGCCGCCCCGGTGATCGTCTTGGGCAGCGCCAGCAGGGGGCGCGGCGTCGCCTGGGCCCGGGTGCGGAAGTCGTCGTGCGCCACCCGGTGCTGGCGGCACAGGGCGATCAGGCGCTCGCGTAGGAACGCGAAGTCGGCGGCCGAGAAGCGCTCCCGCCCGGTGAGCAGCAGACGCTGCAGGCCGAGCATGCGGCGGCCCCGTCCGAGCACGAACCCATCTCGCAGCAGCAGCTTCATCAGCGCGGGATCGGGCGTGGAGCGGCTGCTGAAGAACTCGAGCAGCGCCAGCATGTAGGGCACGTCCCTTGTCGTGGCGATGACGAAGCTCGCCCGGTGCGCCAGCAGGTCCCGGAAGACGTTCTCCACCTGGGAGGTGTCCGCGGACTGAACCGCCTCGAGGAAGCGGCGGCGCAGGCGCAGGCGCGCCGCCCAGGGGGAGTCCGGCTCCGCGGTCGTGGGCGCGGCTCCGGGTTTTCGCAGGCGCACGAACAGCGCCTTGGCGGGAGTGGCTGCGCCCTCGCGGAAGCGAACCGGGCGGGGCAGGAGCTGCTCTCCGCTGTCGATCATCAGCAGCCCATCCGCCGGCGCCAGGGGGTCGGCCACCGCGGCGCGGATCGCCTCGGATGCGAGCTGAAGCCTGCGCCCGAGCTCCTCGCGCAGCGCCTGCCGGGCGTAGTGGCGCAACGCCTTGCGGCGGGCGCGGACGCCCTCCCGCGCCTGGTCCCGCTCCCGGGCAAAGATGGACTGCAGGCTCGCCAGGCCCCACACCAGCGCGAGGAAGCCGCAGCCGAAGACGAGCAGGGTGGGGAGCAGACGTCGGAGCACGGTGTCTACCTGAGGACCGGCACACGGTCGAAGGTCATGCGCGACAGGGGCAGGATCTGAGCGTACTTGTCTCCTCGTCGATCGAGCTTCTCGGCGCGCTTCACCAGGCCCCGGAGCGAGGCGACGTCGACGCGTCGGCCGAGGGGGCCGCGGATCTTGCCCAGCAGGTCGAACAGGGTCCCGTAGCTCAGGTTCCGCACCCAGTAGGAGCGCCGGAGCTTCTCGGCAAAGGCCGCCACCAGGACCGCCAGCCGGGCGGCCGGGGCGGCGCGGGCAAAGGTGGACCGGGCCGCGGCGCTCGGGAGCTTGCCGTGCCAGGGCTTCGCCGGGGTGCCGGAGGGGCTGCGATACCGAATCCGGAGGGACCCGAGGGGGGTCGCGAGCGGCGTGGGGCGCAGCCGCACCTCGTACAGGGCGGTGACCTCCTGGCCGGCGCCGAGCTCGCCGCCGTCCACCCGGGACTTGGCGAAGTCGCGCTTGCGCAGCATCCGATTCTCGTAGCCCAGCAGGCGATAGCGTGACACCGCCCGCTTGTCGAAGATCACCTGCAGCTTCACGTCCCGAGCCACCAACTGCAGGGTTCCCGTGAGCTTCTCCACGAAGATTCGCTGCGCCTGGGACAGGTGGTCCACATAGTGGTAGCTGCCGTTGGCGCCCCGGGCGAGCTGCTCCAGCAGCGTGTCGTTGTATTTGCCCATGCCGACGCCGACGGCCGTCAGCGTGATGCCGCGCCGGATGTGCTTCTGGAGTCCGCGCAGGATCGTTTCCGCCGAGGTGCTCCCGCTGTCGATCACCCCGTCGGAGCAGAGCAGGACGCGGTTGATGCCCTGCCGAAAGGACCCTGCGGCCTGTTCGAAGCCGAGCTGCAGCCCGGCCTGGGCGTTGGCCGAGCCGGCCGGTGTGAGCTGCGCGAGGGCCCGGAGGATCTGCGCCTTCCGGGACCCGGGGGTGGGCGGGAGCACGACCCGGGCGGCAGAGGAATACGCCACGATGGCCACCGTGTCGTGTTTCGTGAGCCGCTGCACCAAGAGCCGCAGGGCGCGCTTGACCAGCCCCAGGCGTCGGCCGCGTCCCATGGTGCTCGAGGTATCGATGACGAAGGTCAGGCTGGCGGGCTGCCGCTTCTTCGCCCCGAGCGCGCGTCCCTTCAGGCCGATCCGGAGGACATGGTAGCCTTTGCGGTGGGGAGACGGCAGCACGTCCGTCGTCACGGAAAACGGGGGCGCCTGTAAGGTGGGAGGCTTGTAGCCGTAGTCAAACGCGTTCAGGAACTCCTCCACCCGGATCGCCGCCTCCGGGGGCAGGGCGTTGCGTCGCAGGATTCCGGCGGCGAGGGCGAAGGAGGCCGTGTCCACGTCCACCGCGAACGTGGACACGTGCTGCTCGTCGGTGTCGATGGTGGGGTTGACGCCGTAGTGCTGGAACACCATGTCGGGGATGCCCCCCCCGCGCACCACCCGCAGGTCCGCGAAGCGCCGACGGACCGGCTGTTTCCGCCCCGCCGTCCGCGAGCCGCCGCTCAGGCCGGGGGGGGCCGCCAGACTTGACGGCCCCGGACGTCGGGCAGCGCGCATGGCGGCGCGCAGGAAGGGGAGCGCGTCCATGCGGTCCTTGGCCTCGGCGGCGCGGTCGGCGGCCGCGGGTCGGGCGGCACGGCGGTCCCCGCCGCGCGCGGCCTTGGTCCGCCGGGGCTCCGCCTTCTTCTTGCAGCCGGTCGGCGACAGCATCCCGCTGACCGCGACCAGCACGAGCAGGCGCGCGGGCGCCCTGTATTTCGATGCGGTTGGCTTGTCTGGCATGGCTGACCTCGTGGATGGCGCTGCCCTCATTCCAAGGGATACGCACGAGCGACGCTCAGGGGTCATCCTATCATCATGGGTGTATCATCGTTTCGTCACGAAGGCATTAGCTGCTACTATTCAAAGGGCCTGGAAACCAACGGGCGTAAGGTGAGGTAGATGCGTACTCTGGGAACCCCGTGGCTTGTGGCGCTGCTTTCCGCGGGCGCGCTGCTGCTCGGCTGCTCGGACGACAGCCCCGGCGGCAACGACAATGCGGCCGACGCCGGCGTGGACGGCCGCGCCGACGCCGCCGTCCCCAACTGCGAGATGGATCCGCCGGATCCGGAGCTGCTGCTCCCGGCCGGTCCACACCCGGAGGAGGGGACCATCCTCATCGGCGGGCGCCTCATCACGCCGGCCGGCGACCTGGTCCCCCTGGACGGCTTCCCCCTCAACGTGTGGCTGCTGCCCTCCGGGGACCATCTCCTGGTCACCGAGGCGGGCTTTTATCGGCCCCACGGCCTGTGGCTGCTCGACGCCTGGACCGGGGACGTGCTCGCCGCCGAGACGCGCCCGGAGCTGTTCTACGGCATCGCGGTGACCGCGGACGGATCGCACATCTACCTGAGCGGCGGCTCGGCGAACCGGATCTACGTCTACGAATTCGACGCTGCCAATGACCTGCTCACGCCCGGCACTGACATCGACACGGGCAACGTCTTCCCCGGAGGGCTGGCGCTCACGCCCGACGAGGACCGGATCCTCGTGGCCGACAACGAGGGGCGCGAGGTCGTGGCCTTCGACCGCGCCACCGGGCTCGAAACCGATCGGGTGCGCGTCGGGGATCAGCTCTATGACGTTACGGTGGACGCCCCGCGGAACCAGCTCGCGGCGTCCATCTGGGGCGAGTCGAACGTGGTGTTCGTGGATCTGTCGACGTTCGAAATCCTCGATACCGTGGAGACGGGAAAGAACCCCGAGGCGATGCTGATCGGACCCGGCGGGGACCTGCTGTACGTGGTCAACTCCGACAGTGACACGGTGTCCGTGGTGGACCTGGCGAGCAGGACGGTTACCGACACCATCGAGCTGCGCGTCTGGCACGCGTCCCTGCGCGGGATCAGCCCCAACCACCTGGCCCTCTCGCCGGATGGACAGTCGCTGCTGGTCAGCGCCGCGGGCACCAACTCCGTGGAGGTGTTCGATCTCGTGAGCCTGGATCACGTCGGCTCCATCCCCACGGCGTGGTACCCGACCGGCATCACGGTTTCCCCGCTGTCGGACGAGGTGTTCATCGTCAACTCCAAGGGCATCGGCGCCGGGCCCTCCACGGGCCAGAGCGCCAAGCGGCTCATGGCCGGCAACCTGCAGATCGTGCCCATGCCCACGGATCCGGAGCTCGCGAGCGGCACGGATCAGGTGGTCGCCAACTACAAGCGCATGAAGAACCTGGAGCCGACGCTCACCTGCTCAGGCACGCCGGAGGTGTTTCCCGTGCCGAAGGAGCTGTACGGCCCGACGCCCATCGAGCACGTGATGCTGCTCGTGCGGGAGAACAAGACCTACGACTCCGAGCTCGGGGACCTGGACACCGACGCGGACGGGGATCCGTCCCTGGTCCTCTTCGACGAGTGGATGACGCCCAACCTGCACGCTCTGGCGCGGCAGTTCACCAACCTCGACAACTACTTCACCAACGGCGAGGTGTCGCTGCAGGGCCACCACTGGCTGACGGGCATCATGAACAACGACTTCTACGAAAAGACCGTGCCCGGCTCGAGCAGCGGCAGTGAGCGCTCCTTTGCCGGGTTCTCCGGCGTGCTCGAGATCGGCTGGCCCGACGGGGGGTTCATCTGGGGATACCTGCAGGACATGGGCATCGATTTCGTCAACTACGGTCAGGGGGACGGCGCCTTGGCCCACGACATGGTCGGTCTCGACATGGACTTTCCCGGCATCGTTTACAGTCTGGCGGATCTGGACGTGTACAAGGCCTCCTACGTGATCGAGCGCATCGAGGAAGGGTACATGCCCCACTTCACCTTCCTGCTGCTGCCCAACAACCACACCGAGGGCTCGACCCCGGGCAAGCCCACGCCGCAGTCGATGATCGCCGACAACGATCAGGCCACCGGGATGATCGTCGATGCGGTGAGTCGCAGCCCCTTCTGGGAGCGCACGGTGATCTTCATCGTGGAGGACGACGCCCTGCAGGGCGGCGACCACGTGGAGTCGCACCGCTCCATCTGCCTCGTGGTGAGCCCCTGGGCCAAACGGTCCTACACGTCCCGAACGCACGGCGACATCCCGGCGGTGTGGGCGACCATCTGGCGGCTGCTGGGAGTGCCGCCCCTCGGGATCTACGATGCCAACGCGGCGATCATGTTCGACGCGTTCTCCGCCACGCCTGACTACACGCCGTACACCTACCTCGACCGGAATGTGCCGGAGGCGTGGAACGCCCCCAACGCCTTCGGCGCCCACGAGTCCATGCAGATGGACTTCTCCAAGCCTGACCAGGCCCGCGGGCTGCCTCGGTTGCTCTGGCAGGTGATGACCGGCGTCGAGCCCCCGTGGCCGGCCCGTCGCTCGGGCCCGGATCTCGGGCTCGATTAGCGCCGTCCCGTGAGCACATACCGTTGCAGAAAGATTGGCCCATTGGCTTGTTTTGGTTCATATTTATCCGATGGGCCCGGTGGGCGGCCTGCCGGGCTGGACAGCCGGTGCCGCTGGTGGTAAGTCGTATTCGACGCGGCGCCGGAACCATCGCTCCGCAAGCCGATACGCATCAGGAGACTGCCCGTTGAAAGCGACCCGCAGGCGTGAGGAAGACGGCACCACTCGGGGCCGCATAGCGCTCATCGTGGCGCTGGTCCTGACCCTGGTGGGCATCGGCGTTTCGGTTCGCCTGACCGTGGTCTACCACGAGGCGAACGCCTCCCTCGAGCACAAGAGCGCTTGCGCCATCAATGCCAAGTGGGATTGTGACAATGTCGCGCGCTCGGAGCACGCGCGGCTGCTCAGGGCGCCGACCTCTCTCTGGGCGTTGGCGGGGTATTCCCTGATGGCTTTTTTTGCGGCCTGGGGAGCGCTCCGAAAGACCCCGCGTCACTGGCCCCTGGGCGTGCTCCTGGTGCTGGTCCTCGGCGCGATCGCGATGAGCTCGTATCTGGCCTACGCGTCGGTCTTCATCCTGAAGAAGAAATGCCTTTGGTGCACGGTGCTCTACGGCGTGAATCTCGCGCTCCTGATCGCGTTGGGGGCGGCCCTGACGGCGCGGAAGGTGGGCCCCGTGGCTGCTGTCGGCGACGATTTCACGTGGCTGTTGGACAACCTCGGCGTGCTGGGCAAGCTCGTCGGGGCAGGCGTCGTCGGGGCGGTGCTGATCCTGCTGCTGGGGCCGCACCTCGGCACGGGCAAGGCCGCCCGGAAACAGGTGAAGGTGGAGGATCTCGTCGGGGTGCCGAGCCGGCCGGGCATGGCGGCCGACGGCATGTCGGCGAAGGACCCCTCGCGCCTGCCGCCGCTCCCGCGAGGGGAACCCGCGTGGGTGGCTGCGATGGCGCCCCCGGGCACGCCCGCCCGCGGCCCAAAGGACGCCGACGTCTACATCGTCGAGTTTTCGGACTACCAGTGCCCCTACTGCCAGATGTCCAACGGGCGGATGGAGAAGATCCTCGCCAAGTACGGCCATCGGATCCGGCTGTACCATCGGCACTTCCCGCTGGACACAGGCTGCTACAAAAACCTGGGGCAGCAGATGCACAAATACGCCTGCTTCGCCGCGGCGGCGGCTGTCTGCGCCCAGGAACAGCGCAAGTTCTGGCAGTTTCATAACGCGCAGTTCCGGCTGGGCGAGGCCTTCAACAAACAAAAGATCTTGGGTTTGGCCAAGGGACAAGGGATGGACATGGCGCGTTTCAAAGCGTGCCTGACGACGCCGAAGACGAAGCAGCGGATCCAGGAGGATCTCGCGGCCGGCGACGCCCTGAAGGTGAAGGGCACGCCGACGTTCTTCATGGGCGGACCCCTCCTCCAGAAATTCGAGCCGCCTGCACTCTCGATGGAGCTGTTCGATCGGCTCTTTGCCGCGCTCGACGCGGCCAAGAAGAAGCTCGAGAAGCTCCGGCGGGACGCGACGACGAATGGCGCGGGCGGGGCCTCGGCGCCCATGGCCGCCGTGGACTAATGCGCCTGGTCTTCACCAGCGATCTTCACGTCGAATATCACATGGATGTCGTCGGACTGGTGGCCGAGCAGGCGGCGCGCCTCCAGCCCGAGGTGCTGGTGCTTGGCGGTGATGTGTGTCCCGACCTCAGCCGCCTGGAGGCGGCGCTGCGCGTCATCGCGGGCGCCTTCGATGGCGCGCTGCTGTTTCTCCCGGGCAACCACGAGCTCTGGTGCGGTGGGAGTTACGGTGGTGGGCCGGACAGCCGGGAGCGCTACCACACGGTGATCCCGGCGCTGACGCGGCGGGCCGGCGCCGTTCCCCTCGGCGTGGAGCCCTTCGTGCTCCACGGAGTCGGTTTCGTGGGCGTGACCGGGTGGTACGACTACTCGTTCCGGGACCCGTCGCTGGTAGGCGTCGCTGCGGACTCGGAGTACGCCGCCAAGCGGTTCGGAGACGTTGTGTGCGTGGACGGGCAGCAGGTCTACTGGCCGGGAACCGACGGTGCAGCGCTGGGCGATGAAGCGCTCTGCGTCGCGATGTGCGAGCTGCTGGCGGATCAGCTCGACAGGGTGGCCGCGCGCGTCGATCGCATCGTGGTGGTCACGCACATGCTCGCCCATCGCGCCGTTCTGGACCGGTGCGATCGGTCGCCGGATCGGGGCGCCGACGAGCGGTTCCTCGACGCCTTCATGGGGTCCTCCCGGCTGGGCGACCTGCTCGCCGATCGTGCGGGGGTTGTGCGGATCCTCTCGGGGCACGTGCACCAGCCCGTGCAGGTTTCGGTGGCGGGCCGAGGAGGCTCGATCCCCTGTGACCTGTCTCCCGTGGGGTACCCCAGGGAGCTGCAGGGGAGCCTGGAGGAGCACGTGTTTCGGCGCCTGCTCGTCCTCGAGGTTTGACCGCATTCCGGGCGGTTGTCGCAGCGGAAAGGGTGCCGCAAATAGCACCGCCCCGTGAACACATACCCGCCGCGCGAGCGGTCACTGGGGAGCCCTCGCAGCGCCGGGGCGGCGCCTGGAACTGGACTACCGTGTGCAGATACAGCGCCGAAAATGGGCAGGATATTTGCCCCAGATAATTGTGTTGTCTCCCTTTCGTTTCCTGGTGATAATGTGCCTTGGGATTCCAAGGGAGATACTCATGCTACGGATTGGCCGATTGGCCGCTGCCCTTACTGTTTTTGGTGTGTTCTGGTCGATCTCCGCACCGGCCAGGGCGCAAAACGCTCCGTTCCAGCGCACCTTCGAAACGAATCTGTTCGAGCCCGCCATCGGGCCGAAGCAGCTCTTCACGGTCGAAACCGCGCGGGTCCCGGAGCATTTGGGGTGGGGTGTGGGGGCACTGCTGGGTTACCAGAACAGCTCGATGTCGGTCTACCTCGTCGACAGCAACGACGACCTCATCGAGAACTACCCCATCGTCTCAAGCCACATCACGACCTACCTGTACGGATTCTTCGGCTTCCTCAAGCGGTTCCAGCTGTCCATCGGACTGCCCATCTACTGGCAGAACCAGGAGCAGGGCTACACCGACCTCCAGACCGACCTGATGGCCATCAACGCGCTGCAGAGCTCCCAGCCGGACGTCGGGGGCGCCCAAGTCGGTGATCTGCGGATCCAGTTCAAGGGCTACATCTACGGCATCCAGAAGAAGATGCACAACCTCGCCGCGTCCCTCACCGTGATGATTCCCCTGTGGTATCTGGCGACCAAGGAAGAGAAGTTCATGGGCGATCGCGGCGCCGTGATCTGGCCCAAGCTCATTTACGAGCTTCGGTACCGCAAGCTGTCGGCGGCGCTGAACGTCGGCTTCCAGGCGCGCACGGCCAAAACCACCTTCCTGTCCACCGAGTCGAATCACGCCTTTACGTATGGCGTGGGTGCCTTCTACAAGGTTGCGACCTTCGGCTCCTGGCATATGGACATCCTGGCCGAGCTCCACGGCCGAACCGGGCTCAGCGTGGAGCTGGACGCCAACCCGGTGGAGGTGGACGCCGGGATCCGGTTCGCCATGGCCGGCGGCCTGAGCCTGTTGCTGGGTGCGGGAGCCGGCCTGGTCAAGGCAGTGGGCAGCCCGACGTTCCGGATCTTCCTGGGCGTGCAGTACTCGCCGGACTGGTCCGACAGAGACGGCGACGGCATCCCCGACTACAAGGACAAGTGCCCCGATCAGAAGGAGGACAAGGACGGATTCGAGGACCACGACGGCTGCCCGGACCTGGACAACGACAAGGACGGGATCCCGGACGACAAGGACAAGTGTCCGAACGAGCCGGAGGATTACGACAAGTTCGAAGACGAGGACGGCTGCCCCGATCGTGACAACGACCAGGACGGGATCCCGGACAAGCAGGACAACTGCCCCATGGACAAGGGCACGTTGAAGAACAAGGGGTGCCCGGCCAACATGCTGGACGAAGACGGCGACGGGATCCCGGACGACAAGGACAAGTGCCCGAAGGAGCCCGAGGACAAGGACGGCTTCCAGGACGAGGACGGCTGTCCCGATCCGGACAACGACCAGGACGGGATCCCGGACGCGCACGACAAGTGCCCGAACGACGCGGAGGACAAGGACGGCTTCGAGGACGCGGACGGCTGCCCGGATCCCGATAATGACGGCGACGGCGTCTGTGACGACAACCCCACCATTCAACGCGACCTCAAGAAGTTCCGCTCCATCTGCCACGGCGCTGACAAGTGCCCCAACAAGGCCGAAACCATCAACGGGGTGGACGACCTCGACGGCTGCCCGGACGCTGGAAAAGAGGCGGTGAAGCTGGATCTCAACGCCGGGGCCGGATACAAGGGGCGGTTCCTGCTGACGGACCGCTTCCAGTTCTCCACCGACTACGGCGCGGAGCTGAGCGCGAGCAACAAGGCAGTGCTGACGCAGCTGGCCCACATCCTGCGGCTGCGGGCGGCGCGCATCATCACGCAGGTGGCGATCATGACCTTCACCGACGCCACCCAGTCCAACGACCAGGCGATCGCGGTGACCAAGGCGCAGGCCGAGGCGATCCGGAATTTCTTGATCTCCCTCGGCACGGAGAAGAGTCGTCTGGTGGCCATTCCGGCGGGGAAGACCAACCCCATCTGCAGCAAGCGTCCCCGGAAACGCCGGCGTCGCAAGCGGTGCGATCGGCAGAACCGTCGCGTGGAGCTGTTCATCCTCAAGCTGGGGCGCTAAGCGTCCGCTCCGGACATTCCGGGAGTGACATTTCGTGAGCCAGCCACTATAACGTGCCCACGATCCGCGGGCGATGTGCCGCCACTGCCCGGCACAACCCTCGGCGTTTCCTAGGAGCACCTTCGGATGTGCGGTATCTTCGGCGTCTTCGGACACTCCGAAGCGGCCAATATCACGTACCTGGGGCTGCACGGGCTGCAGCATCGCGGGCAGGAGTCGGCTGGCATCGTTTCCGGCAACGGTCGGCAGCTGATCACCTCGCGGCACATGGGTCACGTGGCGGACGTCTTCACCCAGGACGTGCTGGCCAAGCTGCAGGGCCCCAACGCCATTGGTCACGTGCGCTACTCCACGGCCGGCGCTTCGCACATCAAGAACGCGCAGCCCTTCGCCGTCGAGTATGCCCACGGCACCGTGGCCATCGCGCACAACGGCAACCTGGTGAACGCGTTGCACCTCCGGGCGGAGCTGGAGCAGGCGGGCTCCATCTTTCAGTCCAGCATGGACACCGAGGTGATCGTGCACCTCATGGCCCGCTCGCACTGCGCGGACCTGCCCGGGCGCCTGGTGGAGGCGCTCGGGCGCGTTCAGGGAGCCTACTCCTTGGTGGTCCTCAGCGAGGGACAGCTGATCGCAGTGCGGGACCCTTTGGGCATTCGCCCCCTCGCGATGGGGCGGGCGCGGGGCGCCTACGTCTTTGCCTCTGAGAGCTGTGCCTTCGACCTCATCGAGGCGGAGTTCATCCGAGACGTGGAGCCCGGCGAGATGATCGTGGTCAGCGACACGACCGTCCGTTCCGAGCGCCCCTTCGAGGACCAACCCTGTCGCCATTGTGTGTTCGAGTACGTCTACTTCGCGCGGCCGGACGCGCTGCTGGATGGCGTGGCTGTGTCGAGCTGTCGCGAGCAGATGGGACGCGCGTTGGCACAGGAGCACCCGGTGGACGCGGACGTGGTGATCGCCGTGCCGGACAGCGGCGTCACCGCCGCCATCGGGTACGCCCACGAGGCCGGATTGCCCTTCCGCATGGGACTCATCCGGAGCCACTACGTGGGCCGCACCTTCATTGAACCGCAGCAGTCCATCCGGCACTTCGGGGTCAAGCTCAAGCTCAACGCGGCCCGGTCGGTGATCGAGGGGCGGCGGGTGGTGGTGGTGGACGACTCCATCGTGCGCGGCACCACGTCGCGGAAGATCATCGGGATGATCCGCGCTGCGGGCGCCAAGGAGGTGCACATGCGCATCAGCTGTCCCCCCACGGCCAACCCGTGCTTCTACGGCATCGACACGCCCACGCGCCGCGAGCTCATCGCCTCGACCCACTCGGTGGAGGAGATCTCGGGGTACATCGGGTGCGACTCCCTGGGATACCTTTCCAACGCCGGGATGTTGGCGGCGGTGGAGTTTCCTCCGGAGACCAACCACGGTTTTTGCGACGCCTGTTTTACGGGGAGCTACCCCGTGGAGATCCCCCCGCCTCCGGCTCGGCGTCAGCTCGGCCTGCTCGGTTCGTGATCCTGCCCCCCGTGCCGTTGGGCTTGACAAGAGCGCGGCCCGGCGGCTAAGTACGAACTCTCTGGAGCGCCGGGAGCTGCCCTCTACTCTCTTCCGGAGGGCGACGGACCGCGCGTCCGAAACGTGACAATTGAATGGGATCCCACCCGCCAGGGTGTCCCCCGTCTGCACGAGGAGTCGCAGGAATGAGTGAGCATCGATATCGGGTTCTGATCGCCTTCGACGGGGAGAAAGAGTGCTTCGTGGCGCGCGCGCCCGAGCTCGAGGGATGCACGGCCGAGGGGGAAACCGCTGAGGCAGCGCTGAAGGCGCTGACCGAGGAGATCGACGCCCAGATCCAGAACATCCGGGAGGCCGGACATCGGGTGCCGCAGCCGATCGACGAGCAGGAGTGGAGCGGTGAGCTGTCCCTGAAGATCTCCAAGAGCTTGCATCGGGAGCTCGCCTGGCTCGCGCGGCTGGAGGAGCTCTCAGACGTGGAGGTGGCGAGCGAGCTGCTCCAGGCCGCCTTGGCGCACCGCCTCGCAGAGCGGCCACGGCACGGGCGGCGCTTGGGAAACCAACCCCCCGCCCAGGGCGAGGGTCAGCCCGGCCCCCAGGGCGACGACCGAGACGGCCGCGGGCGCGGCCGACGGGATCGCGCGGGACGCAACCGGTACCACCAGATCATGGACGACCGGGCCAACTTCATCGAGTACGTGCGGGGATTGGAAGGCGGCGGAGGCGGTGGGGGCGGCGGGGGCGGCGGCGCCGGCCAACGCCAGCCGAAGGGCCCGCGGAAGCCCAGATAGGTCAAGCCTGAAGTCGGTCCAGGGCTTGCTGCACTGCCGTTGGAAGCGGTGCGTCGAGGGTGAGCTGCCTGCCCCACGCGGGGTGTCGGAAGGTCACCCGGCTCGCGTGCAACAGCGGGCCCAGGCTCCAGCCCGGGAGAGCCCCACCACCATACAGCTCATCGGCGACCAGGGGATGTCCATCGAGCGCGAGATGGGCGCGGATCTGGTGCCGTCGACCGGTTCGCGTCACCGCCTCCACCAACGCGGCTCCGTGAAAGCTGCGGACTCGTCGGTAGCTCGTGCGGGCCGGCAGGCCCTGCCCGGCCTGTACGGCGCGGTGACCTCGACGGGAGAGGATCGGCGCGTCGACCTGGCCGGCGGACGGGGGTGTGCCGTGCACGAGGGCCGCGTAGGTTTTTTCCACCTCGTGGGCCTGAAACTGCCGACGAAGCTCCCGGTACGCCTCCGGGGTGCGTGCGGCGAGCAGGAGGCCGCTGGTGAGCGTGTCCAGCCGGTGGCAAAGCCCCCCTTCTCGCGGTGGGCCTCCGGACGCTGCACACCCAGGGTCCAGCCAAGCGAGATGATTGGCAGCGGTTTCGGTTTCGTCCGGGTGGAGGGGGTGACTGGGCAATCCGGCGGGCTTACAGACGACGAGCACGTGCGCGTCCTCGTGCAGCAGGATCACCGCGGCGTGCGCCCGCGGGGTCGGCGGCGCGGTGGACGGAATCGCCCGGGCGAGCGCGGCGGCGGTCAGCGTCACGAGGACGACGTCACCGGCTGACACCTGCTCGCCCTTGCGCCACATGGGTCGAGGGGTTGCGGAGCTGGAGCGCTCGATGCGGACGGCGCCGTCGGCGATCAGGGCGGCGGCTCCCTTGCGTCCCACCCCTGACACGTGACGCACCAGCAGCGCGTCGAGGCGACCTCCGTCTTCGTCCGGCGCGACCTCGATCCGCAGCAGCTCGGAATCCGGCGTGGACATCGTCAGCGCCCACGACGACGGCGGCGCGGCTGCGGGCGTGGGTGCTTTGTGCGGCGACGGATCCAGCGTCGGCTCCGACCCCGGCGGGCGCGGGTATAGATCACGAGCCGCTGCCCGGCGGTGAGCTTCGCTCCGCGATGGATCTTGTTCTCTCGGGCGAGCCCCCCCACGGAGACGCGAAAGCGGCGCGCCACCCGCTTCAGGGTGTCGCCCCTGCGGGCTCGGTAGAAGATGCGGCGACTGCCCTGCTGTTTGAGGTGCGCCTCGTGAAAGTCCACCGAGCCCACCTCCAGGACCCGGACGGCAGTGGGGTCCAGCAGCCGGACGTGCGAGAGCGGGCGATCCGGCGGAACGAAGGCGCGCAGGATCATCCCCGGGAGCAGGCGAGCCGAGGCGGTCACGTTGTTCCAAACAAGCAGCGAGGCCTGCCCCACGCCGAGGGCGCGCGCGATGGTAGGGAGGTCGTCTCCGGCAACCACCGGATAGTAGATGGCCTTCAGGTCGGCGCCCTCCGCCGCGGCGGAGGGGATGCCGACGATGGGGCGCAAGTCCGGCCGAGCTTTGCGCGGCTGCCCCTTCCGCCGCGCCGGGACGAGCAGCTTCACCCCCGGTCGCACCTCGCGCTGATGGCGGATCTGGTTGATTTGGCGCAGGAGGGCCGGGCTGGTGCCGTAGTCGGCGGCAATGGAGCCGATGCTGTCCCCGTACCGAACCACGTGGACCGCCAGCTTGCGTCCACCCGCGCTCGAGCGCGCCGTGCGTTGTCGGTAGGTGGGCAGGGCCTCCCGCGGGAGGCGTATCTCGTACGCCTGTCCCGGGGGAACGCGACTCCGCCTCAGCTCTGGATTGAGCTCCTTGAGCGCCTTGAGAGGGATCCCTGCCAGGCGGGCGATCTGATTCAGCGGGGTCCCTCCCGAGACGGTCACCAGCGCGTACTCCCACGCCGGCGCCACTCCGCGGGGCTTGATTTCGAACCGGTCGAGGTTCCGGGCGATCACCGCGATCGCGAAGAACTTGGGCACGTACCGAACGGTTTCGTAGGGGAGGCCGGCCTCGTATTCGCAGATTCGCCAGTAGTCGTTGGTGTTGTACTTCCGAACCGCGCGCGTGACCGAGCCGTAGCCGGCGTTGTAGGCTGCCAAGGCCAGCGCCCAGTTGCCGAACCGCGCGTGTAGGTCCTTCAGATAGTACATGGCGGCGCTCGTGGAGCGGTCCGGGCTGTACCGTTCGTCCAGCCAGAAGGTGCGCTTCAGGCCGTAGATCGTTCCTCCGTGAGGCATGAACTGCCACAAGCCCGTGGCGCCGGCCCAGGAGACGGTGGTGGGCCGGAATCCACTCTCGATCATGGCGATGTAGATCAAGTCCTGGGGCAGGCCGTGACGCCGCAGCGCCGCGGAGATGTGCGCCCGGAACCGGTTCATCCTGCCGAGCCAGTGCGCCAGCACGCGACGGCCGACAGGGTTGGTTCGATAGTAGGCGAGGTATCGGTATACCTGGGGAGAGAAGCGGATGTGGATGTCGGGGAGCTTGATTCCCTGGAGCCATGTGGGCAGCGGATATCCGACGCGGGCGCGCAGCAGTGGCCGGAGCGGGGGACGGGGTGAGCTGACCACCGGTCCGATCCGACGGGGACCCGGGGCGGGGGGCGGCAGGGCGCGCTTCGGCAGGGAGCCGTCGGACTGCTGCATCAGCATTGCCCGCCTGAACGTCGCGGGCAGCACGCCCCGGATGTGCGCCCGCGCGCGGTAGTTCATCTGGAGCGGACGCAGGCGGCCGAGCAGCTTGGTCGTGCGGACTTCCGCCCGGTTGGCTGGCTTGGCCACCGCTGCCGGCGATAACAGGGTCTCTGTCAGGGCAAGGGCGAGAGCCAGCAAGGGTGTGTTCCTAGCGCACATAGTGATCCTTTGTCCTACATGTAGACCTTAGCAACTGTGGCCAGGTGTAGCAACTTTTTGGCACCGGCCAGGCCCGCCTCTCAGGGCTGTGAGTCGAGCAAAGCCCGCCACCGCGCGAAGCGCGGGTTCCCCCGGAGGGGGCGGAGGGGGAGAAGTGAGTCGCGAAGCGACGGATTTGTCCAGGCTGTCAAGGCACTTGACCGATGTAACGCTCCAAGGTTCCGTCGGC
>JBDRSE010000359.1:0-22546 GCA_043825095.1 bacterium | reverse complement strand
CCGCCAGGCAAGGCGCGAGTGAGGAGCGCGCGCAGCGTACTTTGTGTACGTGAGCACGCACCGCAGCGAGCAACGAAGCCTGGCGGGATGGATCGTGGTCAATGTGATGCTGTTTAGTTGCACATCCCGGTGGCGTCGCAGGTCGCGGGGGAGATGCAGATGCCGCAGCTGCCACCGCAGCCGTCGTCGCCGCAGTCCTTGCCCACGCAGTCGGGAGAGCAGCAGGCTCCACCGCCGTCACAGACCTGATTGGCGGCGCAACAAGCCCCGGTGCACTCCGCGAAGGCGCACACGCACTGGTCCACCTGGCACTCCTCGTTCGTGCCGCAGCCGTTGGGGCAGAAGTTCACGCAGTTGGCCGGCGCGGTGCCGTCGCAGCTCGTCGGGCCCGTGGGGCAGTGCTGGATGCACTGCCGGAACTGGTTGCAGGAGAGCGAGCCCGTGGGCCGGCACAGGTTCCAGTTCGAGCCGTACTCGCTGACGAGGTTGCACTCCGTGTAGGCCGGGCAGGGGTCCATGCCCGTGGAGCACATGTTGTAGCAGTAGTTGTTGTTGGTGGTGACCTCGACGCACAGGCCGGTCTGACAGTCGGCGAAGGGATTGAAGTCGCCATCGACGTAGTAGCTGCAGTAGTCACACTGGTCCTTGTCGCTGCTCGGCTCCTCGCAGGAGCCGGAGCGCGGAACACACTGCGGAGCGGTGATCCCGTCGATGCTGGCGCAGAAGTAGCCCGCCGCGCAGACGTTGCCGTTGCAGGGCGCGGTGCAGGTGGTGTTGGTGCTGTCGAAGATCGCCAGGCAGTGGCCGTCTGCGGCGCACTCTCCCGAGTGGCTGCAGGGCGAGCAGAGGCCGCCGTCGCCGGTGCAGGCGCCGGAGTAGTGGAAGCACTGGTACTGCGCCGCGCCGACGGGGCCGCAGGTGCCCGAGCACCAGGCGCAGTCGGCAACCCACGTGCCGGTGTCCTCGCAGAAGCTGGCCTCCAGGCAGTCGGCGTCCTTGGGGCAGGATGCCGACTCGTCCGGATCGCACGCCGTGGAGCAGTACGCGTCCCCCGCGGCGACGGCCGGGTCGGCCGACACGCAGCGCTGGTTGTCGAAGCCGCACTGGCCGTCGAAGCTGCACGCCTTGCAGAAGTCGCGCTTGAGGCAGTAGCTGGTGCCGCTGTTGTCCGGCCGGCAGACCAGCCCGGGGGCGCAGTCCGTGCTGGCGGTGCACTCCATGGTGCAGAAGGCGTCCCCGTCGCCGTCGAACCGGCGGTAGCAGTCAAACCCCGCCGCGCAGGCCTCGGCCGCGCAGGAGTGGCCCAGGGTGCCCGGACCGCCGTCGTCCGGAATGGGCGCGCAGAAGAGCTCACCCGACGCGGTCTCGGCGCAGTAGGTGCCCGAGGCGCAGTCGTCGTGGTTGGAGCAGTCGCGCAGGCAGACGCCGCTGGAGCAGTCGTCGGCCAGGCAGACCCCGGAGCCGCCGTCGCAGTACAGCCCCTCGGGACAGTCTTGGTGGATGGTGCAATCAGTGGAGCACAGGCCTCCGGCGCACAGGCCGCTGGCGCAGTCCGTGTCCTCCTCGCAGGGGATCCCCGGCCCGGCCGGCGGGCGACACACACCCAGCACGCAGGCGTAACCGGTGCGGCAGCCGTTGTCTGTCGTGCAGGACGGCATGCAGTAGTTGTCGCCGGCGATCCAGAGGCACTCCTCTCCCTCCGCGCATGGGAACACCGTGCAGACTGAGGTGCAGATCCCGTCCGGCATCCCGAGCAGACAGATCGACTCGCAGACGTCGGTTTCAGCACACGCGGCGCCGTTACTCTTCTTGCCCTCAGGGCAACCGAGCAGCAGCAGTCCGGCGGTCAACAACGTAAACCCAGCGTAAACATGACGTTTCATAATAAGTGTCTTCCTCTGCACCTTCAGCCGACGCGCCGTTTGAGCGTCATAGTGGTTATACCGGATTTTGCGTGAACAGGATAATAGAGGGTAGAAATAGCACCGTCAACGATGATATAGATTATATACTATTGGTGACTGCGCCCGGACAGGCTGTGAACGATGCCGGCTACCTGACGCAGCAACGATGACACCAACCGAAGGGAAGCACGAGGTAAGTAGCCAAATGTTCAAGAAGAAACTACCACTTTTGCTGGCCGGCGTGGCGACGCTGGCTCTGACCCTGTCCCTGGTGGGCTGCCAGGAGGATCTCGGGGACCCGGTCAACCGGCAAGCAGACTGGGATGCAGTGGATCCCAACGCGACCACGGGCGGAACCAACTCCAACAACCTGCTGACCGAGTGGCTGCCCGAGTGCGGCATCGGCGCCTACTATGCTTGTCCGCCCTACGGTCTGACCCGCGGTGACACGTTCCCGAACAAGTACTTCGCCGCGGGCAACGCCGACGCCCACGTCTGGGCGAACGAGGACGGCGTCTTCAGCCTGGCAGACTACTACCAGTCCGAGCAGAAGCTCCTGTTCCTCTTCTACGGACGCGACGGGTGACCGGGCTGCGGTGCCGAGGCCGGGAGCCTCGCAAGTGGAAACATCGTAGACGAGTACAACTCTCAGGGCGTTGAGTTCGTGGCGATCATCTCCGGAATCTACGGCGGTGCGGACTTCACCGATCCGGCGGATGCGCACGGCTACATCCAGCGCTACGGCCTGGAGATGGCGGCCACCCACGATCCCGAGGGATTCTGGGGCGGCTTCTCCATGTACATCCCCAACAACCTGATCATCAATCTGCAGACCATGAAGCTCGAGTACATGGCCAACACCATGTACGCCGAGGACGCACGGGACATCTTAGACAGCCTGCTTCAGTAGTCGCTCTCCATCGCTCTCCAGCGCTCTCCGCTCCAGCGCTCTCCGCTCCAGCGCTCTCCAGCGCTCTCCAGCGCTCTCCAGCGCGCACCAGCACTCTCCGCTCCAACGCCGCGGCGCTTCCCATGCCCCATCAAATATGAACTGTGTCCCAAGCCGCTCACCTCGGAGCGGAGGCGTGGCTTCGCGAGGGGAGAGTCCGCGCGCAGCTCGGATTGCGAGCTCAGCGAGCAAACGAATGTCTGAGCACGGACCTCCCTCGCGAAGCGCAAAGCGCCGTAGCGAGGCTTGGCTACAGCAGGTGATCCAAGTGGTCAATGCGACTCTGGCTAGTCCGGCACCTGCACCCGCGCGAGGATCTCGCTGATCAGCCGCTCGGACTCCGAGCGGGTCTTGCCCACCGACTCGTGGTGCGAGCCGAGCACCACCCGGTGCGCCAGGCACGGCAGCGCGAGGGTCTTCAGGTCGTCGGGCACGCAGTAGGTCCGGCCGTCCAACAGCGCCCAAGCCCGGGCCGCCTGCACCCAGGCCATGGCGCCGCGGGTGGACACCCCGAGGGACAGCCCGTGGTGCTGCCGGGTCTCGGCCACCACCCGCATGGAGTACTGAATCAGCGACGGATCCACCCGCACCTCGTCGGCTCGGTCCTGGAGCGCCGTAATCTCGGCCAGGCTCACCACCGACTCGAGCCGATCGGGATCCACCTCCCGCCAGCCGCCGGCCACGATCCGCCCCTCGCTCGCCGCGTCGGGGTAGCCGACCCGGATGCGCAGCAGAAACCGGTCCATCTGCGATTCAGGCAAAGGATACGTCCCGTACTGCTCCTGGGGGTTCTGGGTCGCCAGCACCATGAAGGGCTGCGGAAGCTTGCGCGTCTCGTCCTCGGCCGACACCTGCCCGTCGCTCATGGCCTCCAACAGCGCGCTCTGCGTCCGAGGCGTCGCGCGGTTGATCTCGTCCGCCAGCACGATATTGGCAAAGATCGGCCCCGGCTTGAACGCAAACTCTCCCCGATCCTGCTCGTACACCGTCACCCCCAGAATATCCGAAGGCAACAGATCCGAAGTGAACTGGATCCGCCGAAACACCCCGCCAGCGCTCCGCGCCAGCGCCCGCGCCAGCGTAGTCTTCCCCACCCCCGGCACGTCCTCGATCAGCAGATGTCCCCGCGCCATCAGGCAAGCCGTCGCGAGCCGGATCACCTCCGGTTTGCCCAAGAAGACCCGCTCCACCTGCGACACCAACCGCGGCGCCGCCTCCGCCGCCACCAGCGTTGGATGCTCTGTAGAAATCTGGCTCATCCCCCCAAGAATAGCATGGACTTAGCGCAGGCGGGATAGGAAAGGGCTGACTCTGCCGGAACCGACCGCCACGACCGTCAGGAGCGCAACCGTAAACGTCGGCCGAATCCCAGCAACCTCCCGGCCAAACGCAGCGTACCCTGGGCGACGTACGAAGATACCCGCCGCCGGACCCAGAACACCCGCGGCACGGAAACCCACACCCCCAGAAGCCGTCGGCGAACACGAACGACCTTGCCAATCACCGCAGCGCCCGGGACCGGCTCATCGTGCCGACCACTCGTGTCTCCGGCGGTGAGCCACCGGTCGCCCCGCGGACAGATCCCCAACAGCCGATGCACAAGGCTTCGCCCGCAGCCGCCGATGAACGCGACCACATCCCCGGAGCTCAAAGCGAAGGACGGCCCGATGTCCACCTGATCCCCAGGCCACAACGCCGGAAACATGCTCAACCCAACGGCGTCGATGCGATGAATCTCGACAGCGGGAGAGGCGTAGGGCGCCGATCCGCGAATCCGGTGCGGCAGATCACTCATCGTCGCGACCACCCGATCCGGCGGGGTCCACTCCAATGGCAGACGCATAGGCCCGCGCCACAGCGCACTCGACCGAAGGCACCCCGAGCAGGTCACCCTCCTCGAGGAGCGCTGACGCCGGGCACCGCTGACACAACGAGGCGATGGTGCAGCTGGAGCACTCCTTCAGGTCGCCCCATTTCGTCTCCACAAAGTTGCGTCGCACCTCGGAGCTCCGCCAGATTTCCCGAAAGCCGACCTCGCGCACGTTGCCCAGCAGCCACGGCAACCGCTGGCACAGGTAGACTCCTCCGTCCGGGCCGATGAACGGGCTGCGGCTCCCTGCCCCGCAGAGCAACCGGTCGGCCGAATTGGGGCCCACGCGACTCGGATCGACCGCATCGCGATACCGGTCATTCCGCAGGATCTCCCGCAGCTCTGCCCCATCCATTCGTAGCGCGCACGGACCCTGTCCACCATCGCTCTGGCAAACCACCGCCGGCGACATGGAGTGCTCGAAGCCGAGGCGGTCACACAGCTCGACCACGGCGGAAATCTGGTCCCGGTTCCAGCTCATGGCGACGGTGGACACGCGCACGAAGCCACCCAGCTCCTTGAAGAGCCGCATCGACTCGACGGTGGCACTCCACGCACCCTCTTTTCCCACGAACCGATCGTGATCGGTCGGCTGCGCCGAGTAGATACTCGTCTCGATGTGATACAGCCCGGCCTGCGACAGAGCACGAACCCGACCCGGCGGCAGCAGCGTCGCGCTGGTCTTGACCCGGACGAAGAATCGACGCGCCAACGCCGCTCGAACGATCTCTTCGAGATCGGCCCGCAGGCCGACTTCACCTCCGGTCAGCACCAACGTCAGGACCGACGCCTGGACGAGCTCATCAAGCAACCGCTCCAGCTCCGCCAGCGTCATTTCCACCGGCGCCCGTTCAGAGGGGAGAAGGCAGTGGCCGCAGCGCAGATTGCAGCGATCAGTCAATCCAATCGCCACCGACGCGGGAAACCCTGTCCGCCGCTCAATCTCGCCAAGAATCTCGGACGCGCGGAAATTCTGCGGCTGCCCGCGGAGCCGCCTCGGCTCATCGCCGGAGGTCAACGGTCAGGCTCCTCGACGCCGCACCGTTCAATCAGACATCGCTCCTCCATGATCTCCAAGAACGAGGTCACATCCTCACTCAAGCGATCCTGCGAAGTGTCGAACAGCTCCTCCAGCTCACGGATGATCTCCTGCACGCAGTGCGTGCCATCCAGTCGATTCCACACTTCCGAGGCCGTCTCATTGAGTGTGAGCAGCCGGTTCTCCCGGGGGTGTACGATGACCACCCTCCCCTCGACACTGCGATAGGCGACCCCGTAGACCGGCCGAAAACAGCGACTGTCATGCTCTGTCATGTTCTCGTCCCGTCCCTCTCTGCCGCGAATCTGTCGATCTCGACCCAGAAGGAGCTGTCCCTCGAGAAGCGCAACCGGTAGCAGGCGACGCGCTCCGCGATGCTCACCGCATGTTCGAGCACCAGGGCGTCGGTGCTGGCGCATCTTCCATCGATCGCAGCGTTCTGAAGCACCTTCCGCACCGCGTCGAGACGATCCAGCGGCTGGAGGAAAGGCCGGGGAGACTGCTCGATGAAGTGGAGCCCCTGCACCGGGACTCCCGGGCTCCGCGCCATTCCCCGTCCCTCGTCGTCGCTGAAGGGCGTGGCGTAACCGGTCCACCGGCCCTCGCCATTGACGCGCAGCGCCACGCGGTCGAGGGCAAACGGCTCACCGCCACCGAGCAGCTCCGAGGCGATGGTTGTCTTGCCACTCCCCGACGGGCCCGAAAAGAGATGCAGGGCGCCTCTACGAACGACACCGGAGGCGTGGAGCAGCAACCCACCCCGCCTCAGCAGCACCCGGGAGAGCACGAGGCGCAGCATGCCCGCCAGCACGAAGGGGATGGGCTGCACCCGAAACGTGCCGGCGGCGCCCGCCGCGCCCAGCTCCAAGGAACCCGACAGGAGTCGGTCTTCATACGTAATCCGACCCTGCGCATCGACCTGGATCTCGACCTCGCTCGGGGAGCCCTCGACCGGCTCCGGACGCAAATCAGCAGCCTCCACGACCAGCTCGACATCCGGTCGCTCGGACGTACCCGGACCAGGGGCAAAGAGCCCGACAAATCTCCTGAGCGCCTCCGAGTCCGGCCAAGACCGGACCAGGAGACGCATCCCAACCCCGGCGATCTCAATCTGAATTGGTTGCAACTCTGCTCCACCTGACAGGGCTGTAAACTCTGCTCCGGCTCGGTTCGTTGTCTCTCAATAGCATCGTGGCCGCGCGCGCATGGCGAGTCGAAGTGATGTGGTCGAACCGAACAGCGGAGTCGAAATTACACCCACCCGGACGGGGGATTGGAGACTCCTTGATGGCAACCTTCGGTGCTGATGACATCGCAGCCCATCACGATCCGCTCGAACACCTCGTCCTCCTCGATTGCCGGTGCGACGTAGGTGCGCTTGGCCTCAGTGCTCTGCGACCCGAGCTCGCGGGACCGAATGATTTTCTCATTGTTCTCATTCATGTGAAATACTCCCTACCGACTAACGGAAGATGTGGATCCGCCCGCCAGTGGAATAGTCTGAATCTCCGACGGCCAGGTCGACGTAGCCGTCGCCGTCCAAATCGCCGACAAACGTCGCAATGTGATACGCACCCGCTCCCACCGGCGGAGCGAAATCCACATCCGCCTGTCCCGACGTGACATCACTGGGAAAGCCGACGTACCAGAGTCCCGCGAAGCCCGGTCCCGTGGTTGCCGCGGCCAGAATGTCGTACTGGCGCGCGCCGGTGAAGATCCCGAAGTCGGAAGGTGAGGTCAGCACGCCGTTGAGCCGCCACGGAGTAGGCGTCCCGGTGGTGAGGTTCAGCGGATTCGCCACCCGTTGACCGAATTGCTCCCACGCCGCTGTCCCGAGCACGCGTACGTTGACGGCGCTGGAGAGCGTCCCGGTGCAATTGGGCCCGATTTTCTCACCGAAGAAGACCTGCACCGAACCGGCGGCGTCAAAGCCACTCACCGTGTCGCGTCCCACACCAACCGCCAGATCCGTACATCCGTCGCCGTTGAAGTCCATGGGCGACAGAGACGGCGCGCCAAAGGACGGTGAAACCCATCCCGCCGGAACAATGTCGATGACCTGGTCGAGGGCGGACTCCGTGATCGTTTGAATGGTGTTCGGAATCTTCGGGGGAACAAATCCGAGCAATACGCTGACACTCCCCTTGCCCGAGCTCCCGCCGAACTGGGACGCGAACAGCAGGTCCGACGCACCGTCATGATCGACATCGAAGCCGCTCACCCCACTGCCCGCGCGATCCGCTGTCGCCGGCGTGAACTGCAGCGCGCCGCCCGCACCGGCGCCAGATACAAGGTTGACGGTCGCCGGCAACGACGCCCGTCCAAAGAGCACGAATACTGCGCCTGCGTTGGCGCTGGCGGTACTCGACCCGATGATGAGATCGTTCAGGCCGTCGTTGTCGAAATCGCCTGCCGCCGCGAGCGTGTTCCCGAGGGACTCGCCGAGAGACCGCGTGATCACGGTGTCGGCGTCGTTGCACGAGAGGGCGCCCGACCCCAGGGCGGCGTGGCCACGGAAGATGTACACGGTTTCCTCGTCCGGCGAGGAGATCGCGAAGTCCGGATAGAGCCCGGTGTCCGAGCCGGAATAGGGCTGACCGTCGAAGTCGCCAATCGCGGTGATTGCTCCACCGAATGACGTGTCGCCGCAGGTAATGTTAATCATATTGGCTGCGGTGGGTCCGTTGGCAGAGCCGAAGTAGATCGCCACGGCATGACCGCTGGAGCTGCCGTAGCCGACGATCATGTCGTCGTAGCTGTCGCCATTGAGATCCCCGGCGGCCACGATGTTGGCATAGTGGTCGAACGTCGAGGCCGCGGTGTAGCCTTCGATGACCAACGGATACTGGAGGAAGCCGATGTCGGCCGCCGCGATGGTCGGGAATATAGCAATGGAGGACCAGAGCCCCGCGGCGTTGCGGCCGCGGATTCCGCAGCTGTAGTCGCTGCCGGCCCGCAGCTTGCGCCCGTTGACGTCTTGAGAGATGTTCATGGTCTGACCGGTCCCGGCGCCGGCGGGCGTCGGCTCGCCGGCGAACTGCATGGCGGCTGCCCAGTTCCCCGAAGAGATCGTGGCGTTCGCGACGCACCGGACGTCCCACTCCTCGAGGACACCGGTCTGGGGATCTTCCACAGAGACCCAGCCGAGCTGGACCTCGGCCGCCCGCCGGTTCACGACGGTCCGGGTCGGGTTATTTGGCGGGTCCGGGTCGGTGACATCGATGGTGATGCCGGTGGGCCCTCCGGGCACGGGGGTCCCCGCGATGTTGAGCACGATCTGGATGTCGGTCTGCTCCGCGGCCGCGGGCACCGGAACGCAGAAGGACGTGGTGCAAGGATTGCCGGTGCAGCTCTTGATCCAGGTGTTGGACGTGTGGCTCCACCCGCCGTTCGAGCTCGACACGACCACTTCCACAGCGGTGCCGTTGGGTACCGTGGTGTGATCGACCCGGACGTCCACCGGCATACCGAACGCTGCCCCGCCGTCGCAGTCGTCCCCGGTCGACAACACTGCTCCACTGGCCGGCGACGTGATGAAACCATCGCCGTACGTCGCGAGCTTGACCGCGGGGATCGCGACATTTCCAGCCAGGTCCGTTGCCGTGGCCTCGAGTCGGTTCTGGCCCGTCTGCAAGGCGACACCGCATGGGAAGTTGAAAGAGAGCATCTCGGCGCTCGTCGTGGACGTCACCCTCGAGTACGGCGAGCCCGTGACCGGCACTCCTCCGTTGGTCACCGCCAACGTCACCGCCCTACCGATTTCGAGCCCGGTCACCTGCACCCGAGCGCCGATCTCCACCGGCAGGCCGGCGCAGTTGTCGTCAGCCAAGATGAAGAAGTCCTTGGTGGGCTCACAGCCGGCGCAGCTGAAGGTGAGCTGCGGCGCGATCATGTCGTGTTGGAACGTCGAGGACGCGCTGCCGTAGTTGAAACCGTCGAAGACCTCGACCTCCAGGGTGCGCGTGATCCGCAGCGGGGTCGGCTGGAGGAACGTGACCGGGCCGCTCCAGGTGATGGTGTGGCTCAAGGTCCCCAGGCACAGCGCCTGCTGCACCACCGGGGTGACGGCCGTGACCGGCACGCCGTCGACCCGAAGCACGATGTCTCCCGGGTTGTACGGGCCGTCGGTGCAGGCGGTCACATTGAATTCGAAGCTGTTGGTCGCCGCATTCGCGTCATCGGCCTTGTTGTACGTCTGCCCATTGGCGGGGCTCACGATGAGCACCGTCGGTGCGCCGGTATCAGCGGACACCAGGATCGTGTCCTCCCCTCGCGGGCCGCACGCGGGCTGCACCCACGCCTCTACGGTCAGGTCGGTTCCGTTGACGCACGCGACTTCCAGGGGAATCTGTTGGCTGGGCCCGGTGGAGACGGCGCAGCCGCCGGGGTTCACCGGCGTCTGTCCAACGAAGTTGGCGCAGGCGGTCTCTCCGGCGGGGACGCCGGTTACCGTGACCGTGAACGGGCACTGCGCGGCTCCGAACTGCGCCCCGGACGACGGCGACACAATCGTGATCGGCGGTGCCTGGGTCACCTTTTCGACGTAATAGATGCCCGAGTAGCTGTCGCCGTTGTCGGTGCCGGCGTTATAACAGTGAGCCCGCATCGTAATGGGAACGTTGTCGGCGCCGAGCGTCGTCCCCGTGAAGGAAACATCGCCCTGGGCGTCGGCGAGCTCCGGCCCGAAGAAGCTGGTGCCGGCATTGGTGACCTCCAGGAACGCGCGGGCGCCGTTCGTGCTCGCCACGACGTCCATGGTCGCCTGGGGCCAGCAGGTCGGGCTGGACGCCGAGCTCGAGAGGGGCGGCGTCGTGATGGCACAGGAGGGGATCGTCCACACATGAACGAACATCTCCTCCGCGGTGCAGCTGTCCGTGCCCTGCTCGACGCGGGCGTAGAAAGTGTGATCGCCGCGATCCAGATCGACCTGGCCCACCACCGGGTTCGTCGTGTTGGGGTCGCCGCAGAACAAGGGGGTCGTGCTCGTCTGGTCGAGGTAGAGGCAGACCTGCGTCCCGGCCTCCGGTGACAAGGCCTGGATCCGGGCCTGGTACTGAATCGTATCGGTGGAGCTGGGATCGAGATCGTCGACCGGCTTGATCGCCATTCCCCAAACCGCGGGGGCCTGGAACGTCACGTCGTAGCAGAACCCTCCGCAGACGGCCATGGAGGCGCATTCGGAGTCGTCGCAGTCGGTGTCGCCGTCGTTGTCGTTGTCGATGCCGTCGTCGCAAGCGGCAGGGGTGTTTTCCTGGTGGCAGATGGGCACCGAGTCACAGTCGGGGTCGTCGCAGTCGGTGAGGCCGTCGCCGTCGTTGTCGATGTTGTCCTGGCAGGCCACGGCGGTGTTTTCGCGACAGTCGATGGTGGGCTGACAGTCGGTGTCGAGACAGTCGGCGAAGCCGTCGTTGTCGTCGTCGAGGCCGTTGGTGCAGTCCGATTCGACGCAGAAGCCGAAGCCCTGGCATTCCGGGTCGGCGCAGTCGGTCAGGCCGTCGAGGTCGTTGTCAACACCGTCTTGGCAAGCGGCCACGGTGTTCTCTTCGTCCCCGACACTGTTGTTGTTGTTATTGTTGGAATGGTAGGGATCGCTACAGCCCACGGCAAACGTCACCATAAGGGCTACGGTAACAATGGTTATTCTATTCTTCGTATACATCGCCTTACCTCCCAGACATAGTCCGCCTGTAACCTTACCTGTGTGCACAGGAATCAGGCAACACCGATTACCATGCCTGTATGATCACTGGTGCGCAAACGTCATGAGGAACACATTTGCAAGCACACTGGGACAGCCACCCACGTACGAACCATGAATATCATAGCATAGATCCGGGAAGGCCGGGGGGGCATGGAAATAGCAACTGTGATCACATGCACTTATCTGCGTTTGGCGGCCGGAATCTCCCCTGTCAGATCCAGGGGAAATCGGACCTTGAACCCGACGCCGACCCCCTGCTCCACGAAGGTGTCGATGAAGCCGCGCTGCTTTGTGATGAGCCGATGCGCCAGGTGTGGACCCAGCCGAAGGCGTCGCCGACCCGCGATCTCGACGATCTCGTCGAAAAACGCGTCACCCTCGGGCAGGAGGAGATCGCCGCCCATGGACCCGACCACGAACTGAACCCCGCGAGCCGCATCCTCGCTGAAGCCGCGGGCGTGGAGGTACAGCTCACGGGCCGGATTCAGATCCAGGAGCACCCCGAGCAGCAGCGCCAGCGCCCCGGCCGTGCGATCCGGATCGACCCGGATCGGCGCGAGGCCCGCCTGGACCTCGACCCGGATCCGCCGCGACCGCTGATCTCCGCGATCGGTCGTGAGCCGCTTGACAGCGGCGGATACCAGCGCGGCCGGTGGGGTCCACGCAGGCTTGAGATCGAGCCGCCCGGCGTCGAGCTTCGCGGTGTCCAACAGCTCGTCGATGGTCCGACGGAGCAGGAGCGCACCCGCCAGAACCTTGTCGACGAGCTCGCGCTGGGCCGGGGTGACAGGGCCGTTGACCCCTTGGGCCAGAAAATCGGTAAAGCCGATGATGGCCGTCAAAGGCGCCTTGAGATCGTGGCTCATATTGGCGAGAAACTCGGTCTTGGATCGCGCCTCCTCCTCCGACTGCTCCAGCTCCACGAAGCCGCGCAGCTTCACGCGATCGGCCGCTGCGAGCAGCTCGTTGATGCTGTCTATGACCCGGCCCACCTCGGAGATCGCCCCGGCATCGGCCGGCAGCGGCTCGGGGGAACGCCCGTGAATGAGGGACTGGATCCGCCCCACCACGCTTCGCAGCTCCCGCGCGACACCGCCGCCGAGAAGCACGCCGAACACCATAGCCACGAACACGCACGTGAACAGCAACCACAGCAGCTGCCGCCGGGCCGCCCGGGACGGGCGGGAAGAATAGACCAGCCCGGTCCAGACGTAGGTCCCACGCGCGACCTGAACCGGGGTCACCGCCAGCCGCCGGGAGGGCCCCACACCCACGACCCGGGTGGGTCCCGGCCCGGGGGCGGAGAGCCCGGCGCGGCGCACCATCGGCGCCGCTGAGGCCGGAGTCACTCCCCCGCGGGCATTGACGACGAACACCACCACTTCGTCCTGCATGGCGATGGACTGCACATAGCCGGAAAACGAGTGCAGGCCCATTTGCGCCGCCTCCTTGCCGAGGGACTGCGACAGCTCGCGCATGGCGCGATCCCGGCGATCCGCAGAGCCCCGGTCCAGCTGCAGCGTGAGCATGGTCACGACCGGGGCCACGATCAGCGCCGCCAACGCCGTCACCAGCACGCCGATGCGGCCCCGCAACCCGACCGTCCGCTCCGAGAGCTCACCGTCGCCGCCGATCCGACGGACCACGGGCCTGAGGACCGAGCGCAGGTACACAAACGCCGGGAAGCAGCCGGCGATGACGATGCACTGGGTGACGAGCGTCGTGTGCAGGGAGTACCAGGTCCAGGCCGATCGCCCGGCAAGGTCGAGGCTGAAGGAGACGACATTCCCCGCCGTTCCGGCCGCCAGCACCACGGCCGGCAGCACCACCGGGAAGCTCGATGCCGTACTGAGCGCGCGACGGCGCTCGTTGTCCGTGAGGCGCAGACCCACGCGGAGGGTTTCCAGCGCCCGGGCCACCGGGCGAAGCTCGACCAGGACCATGACGACCAACGCGACGAGAGCCACCGGGCTGTACATCAAGATGTCGCCCCGGCCCAGCATGGATACTTCGGCCGGCATGGGAAGCGCGCGCACGAGCACGAAGTCCAGAAGCACGGCGGTGATCGCCAGCAGCGCGGTGCAGAAAGCGACGATCCGCAGCCGCAGCCATCGACCCACGGCCGGCGCTGCCGGCTCGCCGAAACCCTTCGACCACCCGGGGTCGCGGCCCGGCCCGGGGTCGCGGCCCGGCCCGTCCGGAGGCCTGGCGCTCGGTTTCGTCATGGGCGCCCCCGCACGGCCGGTTCGACACCTGGACCCGCCTCCGAGGACGCAGACCCAACGGCCCGCTCCCGGTCCAGCGGTCCCCCGACGGGAAGGCTGAAGAAGAACTCACTCCCCTCCCCCGGCGTGGATTCGAGCCACACACGGCCCTCGTGCAACAGCACGAGCTGACGGACGATCGCCAGGCCCAGCCCACTGCCCCGCAGCTGCTTCGGTCGGCGCTGGGGCGCCTGGCGGTACTGCTCGAAGACCAGGCTGTGATGCTCCGACGCGATGCCAGTGCCCGTATCCCGGACGCTCACCTCCACGTGGTCTGCGGCGGGGCGCGTCACCCGCACCACAATCTCTCCGGACTCGGTGAACTTGACCGCGTTGGACAGCAGGTTGGACAGCACGCGGCGCACGCGCACCGGGTCGAGCACCACCTGCGGCAGCGACTCGGGGAGCTCATGACGGAGGATCACGGCGCCCGAGGGGAGCGCCGCGCGGGTGGACGCGACCTCGGACCGGATCAGCGCGGCCAGGTCCACCACCTCCAAACGCAGCCGCAACCCGCCCGCCTCACAAAAAGACAGGTCCAGGATGTCCGATACGAGGCCCAGCAGCTGCCGGGACGAATCGAGGGTGATCTGCGCGTCCTGTTTCTGCTCGGGGTTCAGCTCCCCCCGGGCGCCCTCCAGCAGCAGCTCCGTGAACCCGACGACCACCGTCAGAGGGGTGCGCAGCGCGTAGTTCACCTCCTCCAGAAACTCGGTCTTCGCCCGGTTCACCGCGACGCTCCGGTGGAGATCCCGCCGCGAGTGCGCCAGATCCGCCGAGAGGCGCTGGCGGAGCTCTCCAAACTGTTGGACGAGCAGGCCCGTCTCATCGGACGACGTCGGCTGAAGTGGCTCACCGAGCCCGTCTTCTGCCCGTTCGGCGAGGGCCCGGATCCGGGTGGCCACCTCGTTGAGCTCCCGGGCCGTGTCCGCGCCCATGAACGTCGCGATGAGGCCCGCGAACAGGAGCAGGACGAGGGCGAACAGAGCGACCGCGAGCGCCACCGGAGAGGACCGCGTCGTGCTCTGGGGCCAGGTGTAAGCTGCGAGCACGAGATCCTCGGACGGGGCGCCGAGTCTGATCCAGCGACAACCCTGGACGAAACGCACCGTGGTGACGCAGTGCCCGCCGCCTCGCAGGAAGACGCGCGACGCCACCGCTGCCGCAGGCCCCCCCCTGTCGCGGTCCACGTCCTCTCCCTGAACCGCCCGCCCCTGACGGTCCAGCAGACGAAGGGCAATCCCCTGCGGCACTCGCGTCCGCCACAGCTTCGTCAACAGGCGCTCTCGGGGAATGGACTCCAGACGGCGGGCCGTGAGCGCGAGCAGCGTCTGCGAAACCTCGGTTCGTTGCTCCACCGACTCCCGGTACACCCGGACGTGGCCGAAGCTGGCGAGCAGCAGGGTCGACCCGGCGCCGAACAGCAGCAGGGTCAGCAGCAGATACCCGCGCAGTCCCAACCGGGACCACGAGCGTCGCAAAGCCTCGCTCGGGTCGGGCGCCCCACCGAGCTCTCCGGGCCGGTCCAGCCGCAGGACGTACCGCCCACCGACCAGCATCAGGAGGGACACAAACAGCGCGACGGCGAAATCGAACACCGCGAGGGCTGCGCCATAGGGCGCCGGGAACCGGTGAAACGCCACCGACCACGCGATCAGCACCGACACCGTGCTGCCGAAGAGCAGGATGGCGGCCTGCCGCAGAGGCATCTCGGCCGGGCGCCGGGTGCGCCACCGGAACCGGAGCGCGGCGTTCACCACACCCTCGAGGGCGAGGACCACCGCCACCATGCCAAGCCCGGTCAGCGCATTGTCGGACCACAACGAGGCGGGTAGATCCACGAAGCCGGGCGAGAGCAGCACCCAGCACGCGCCGAGGAGCACGGCGAAACCGGCGCTGAGCACCACGAGCGTCCAGGTTGCGCGCTGCGTCAGTGGCATTGAGCTGCTCCGGTTCCCCGAGGTCCCCGCCGCCCTGTCCCGCGCCCTCCGAGCCAGTCTACCTCACAACCCGCCGGCAGGTGGCGTCAATCGCGATAGGTCAAGCCGGGCTCCCACCAGCGGGATCGCCCTCGGCGCTCCCGGGCCCCGCGATGTCCACAGTGGGGACAGGCCACGGGGAGGACCGCATAGCGGTAGGGAACCGTCAAGAAGGCGTCGCTCGCCTGCTCCTCCGCCTCTCGACGCGCGCGCCGACCGCGCAGCAGACGCGAGAGCAGCCCGTGGGCCTCACGCACCGCCTCCGCAGCCGTTCGACGGATCGCGCCCAGGGGGGTGCCCACCAGGGTCGCCTCGCCACACTGTCTGCAGAGATAGGATTTCACCGCAGCCTCACAGGCCGGGTGCTCGGTGCAGGGTCCACCGGGCAGGGACGCTTTCGATCGGCGAGCCACGCACGCCCAGCGGATGGCTCGTCGACCGACTGCCGAAGTTGTCCGTTAGCCCTTGGCCTTCTTGACGCCCGCGATGAGCTCCGGCAGGGCGTTCTCCCACGTGGACACCAGGCCGAAGTCCGCCACCTGGAAGATCGGGGCCTCCTCGTCCTTGTTGATGGCCACGATGACCTTGGAGCTCTTCATGCCGGCGAGGTGCTGAATCGCGCCGCTGATGCCCACGGCCACATACAGGTCCGGCGCCACGACCTTCCCGGTCTGGCCGACCTGCAGGTCGTTGGCCACATACCCGGCGTCACAGGCCGCGCGGGTCGCGCCGAGGGCGCCGCCGAACAGGTCGGTGAGCTCCTCGAGGATCTTGAAGTTCTCCTGGTTCTTCATGCCGCGACCGCCGGAGACGACAACCTTCGCCTCGGACAGGTCGGGACGGGTGCTCTCCGAGAGCTGCACCTCGACGAACTCGGCGCCGAGCAGGTCCAGATCACCCGCCTCGGCCGTCTCGACCGCACCGGCACTGCCCAGGGCCGCCGCCGGCTCGAACTCGGTCTGCCGAACCGTGGCCAGGGCCGTGTCCGTGAGGATCTCGACGTTGCCCAAGGCGTTGCCGGCGTTGGTGGGCCGAACGTACTCCTTGGCACCTTTGACACCGATCACGTCGGACGCCATGCCCGCCTCGAGCAGGGCCGCGGCGCGGGGCAGGAGGTCTTTGCCCAGGTTGGTGGCCGTGGCCGCCACGGTGGTCGCGCCGAGATCCCGGGCCACCTTGGCCAGCACCGGCGCATAGGTCTCCGCCATGTAGTGGCTCAAGCCGTCATTGTCCACCACGACGACCTTTTTGAGGTACTTCGCCGCGTCGGCACCGGCGTCCCCGACGCCGCCGCCGATCACCACACCGTACACCTCGCCACCGGTGTGCTTGGCCACCTCGCGGCCGAAGGTGATGGCCGGCAGCGTGGCGTTCCTCAGGGCGCCATCTTTATGCTCACAGAAAATGAGAACGTTGCTCATCTTGTCTCTCCAATCGCTTCCCAAGCGCTGCGCATCGCAGCCGCTGCGGGGTTACAGGACCTTCGCCTCGTTCTGGAGCTTGTCCAGCAGCTCCTGGACGCTCTTCACGATGATGCCGCCGCCGCGCTCGGGCGGGGGGGCGAACGTGTGGTGCTTGATGCGCAGCTCCGTGGACACACCGAGCTCACTGAGCTCCTTGACGTCGATCTGCTTCTTCTTGGCCTTCATGATGCCTTTGAGCGAGGCGTATCGCGGGCCGTCCCCGTACTCGTAGCCGTCTTCGCTCTGGTTGTTCTTGACCGCGGTGGGCGCCACGATGCGCAGGTCCACCGACACCACGGCAGGGAGCTTGACCTTCTTGACCTCGACGCCGCCGTCGACCTCGCGGCCCACCACGAGCTCCTTGCCGTCGGCAAAGGACTCGATGTGCGCGGCGAAGCACGCCGCCGGCAGGCCCAGGTACCCGGCGACCATCTGAGCCGCCTGATTGGAGTCGCCGTCCACGGTCTGCTTGCCCATGAGCAGCAGGTCCGGTTTCTCGTCCTCGTAGACCTTCTTCACGATCTGAGAGACGACGTAGGAGTCGAGGTCGGCGTCCTCGGCGACCACGTGGATCGCGCGATCAGCGCCCATGGCCAGGCACGAACGGATCTCCTTGGTCGCGTCCTTCTGCGGACCGATGGAGAGCACGACGACCTCTCCGAATCGCTTGCCCTTCCCACCGGTGACGACCTCGCACATCCGCAGCGCCGCCTCCACGGCATACTCGTCGAACGGGTTCACCACCCAGTTCATTCCGGAAACATCGACCTGATCGTCTTTGATCTTGACCTTCTGCTCGGGGTCGGGGACCCGCTTCGCTGTGACGAGAACCTTCACGGCACGGCCTCCTTTCTGGTGTCTAGAACCGTCTGGGAATCGCCTCCCCTTCGACCCGGCTGGGCCGCGTTTCCGGGGGCTGCGGTATCCCTTGAAATCACATGGGATTTTCTCCAGCTATTTCCGTAAGTTCCTGGCGGTATTTATCAGTCGCGGGCAGCCCTGTCAATAGGTACTCCCCGGGAACCATCCGCTCACAGGCGTTCCCCACTCCCCGGATGGCGAATCGGCTCGGGACTCGTTGAAAGACGCCAGAATAGAGCTGAGACCCAGCAGCGCAAGTTTTGAGCATCGATCCGCCACTTCGTGGCTCACTTCGCCCCCTCCGCCCCCTCCGGGGGAACCCGCGCTGCGCGCGGCGGTTGCTGTCTGCAACCGCTGGGGTACGGAGACAATCACATGGTCCCCGGGAAAAGTACGGGGACATGGGATTGTTCCAACCCGCCCGAGCACCGGGAGACCCCTTGTGACCGGATCCGATTAGACGTAGCTTGGACCTCCCGACAGGCTTTCGGATCCGCAGGGGATCCACAACACAAGGAAGGAACGCATGACGGATCCAAACCGAGAGATGCCGAAGGCGGACGAAATGGAGCTGGCGTACGACCGGATCCAGCGCCTCGAGTGGCAGTTCGCGCCGTTGGTCGTGCTGCAGGCTGCCAGCGATACGGGGCTGCTGGGGCTGCTCGCGGCCGAAGACACGGTCACCGCGGCGGCGGCGGCCGAGCAGCTGCGCCTCCACCCGGAGGTCACCGTGAAGGTGCTGCGCGCCCTCGCCGGCATGGGGATCCTCGCCAGCGCTGGGGACTCCTTCGAGATGCGCGCCGGGTACCGCCCGCTGTTCGATCCCGGATCGGAGGTCAGCCACGACGCCGGCCTTCGCCATCTCTTCGAGCTCTCCCAGCGCTGGGCGGCAGAGCTCCCGGAGTTCCTGCGGTCCGGCGAGTGGACCAAGAGCGAGCGCACGCCGGAAGGGACGGCGGCGTTCGTCCGCAGCATGCGCTCCCTGGCCTACGGAATCACCGCGCGGCTGGACGCCGCCCTCGACCTGTCCCAGGCGCGACGCCTGCTCGATCTGGGGGGCGGGCTGGGGACCTACGCCATCGAGCTCTGCATGCGTCACCCGTCGCTGCACGGCACCGTGGTCGATGTGGAGGCGGTGATCGAGCATACCCGGGCGGAGATCGCGCGCCACGGTCTCGAGGATCGACTGGACGCCCTCGCCGGGGACTACCTCGACGTGGAGCTGCCGGGATCGATGGACGTCGTCCTGCTGGCCAATGTCCTGCACCAGGAGCGGCCGGACGCCGCCGCGAAGCTCATCGCCCGGGCGGCCGCGGCCCTGGCCCCGGGCGGCCAGCTCGTGGTCCTGGATTTCACCCTGGAGGACAATCGCCGTGAACCGTTGATGGGCGCGATCTTTGCAATCAACATGCGCCTGTTCGGCGACACCTATTCCGAGTCCGATCTTCGCGGATGGATGGAGCGCGCCGGGCTCTCCGGCGTCACGCGGACCGACCTGAGCCCGAACAAGTTCATTCTGGTGGGGAGGAAGTGAGCGGGCGCTCCCGATCCGTCAGGGGGGTCAACAGGCTCACCGCCACCGTGAGCGCCATCGAGACGGCAAAGGCCGGAACGAGCTCGTAGACCATCCCCTTGAGCGCCGGCGTGATCTTCCAGACCACCGTGACGAGGGTGCCGGACAGCAGCCCCGCGAGCACGCCCCACCGGGAGGTGCGCCGCCAGTACAGCGCGCACAGGAGCGGCGGGCCGAAGCTGGCCCCCAGGCCCGCCCAGGCGAACAGCACGAGCGTGAAGATCAATCCGGGGACCGCGATCCCCAGGACGACCGCGGCGGCGAGCAGGACGAGCACCGCCGCGCGGCTCCAGGCGACCAACCGCCGCTGGGACAGCGCCCGACCTCGGGCCAGGGTTTGCTGACCGAGATCCCGCACCACGCATGACGCGGCCACGAGCAGCTGCGAGTCAGCGGTCGACAGGATGGCGGCAAAAATGGACGCCACGACGAGGCCGAACGCCCAGGCGGGGAGGTGCATACTCGCCACGACCGGATAGATCGCCTCCGGGTCCGCCTTGGGCAGATCCAGGGAACCGGGGACATGGGCCCGGCCCACCAGCCCGATCCAGAGCGCACCCCAAGCCATCACGACGTTCCACAGCGTGCCCCAGAAGGCCGCCCGCGCCAACGCCCGAGGGTCGCGGATGGACATGTACCGGACCAGGATGTGCGGATTGCCCGGGGACCCGAGGCCGATGCCCAGAAAGCCGATGAGCGCCCCGGCTCCGAGCGCGAAGGGGTCGAGCAGGGTCGGGCTGAGCACCGCCAGGGTTTCGATCACGCCGGTGGGGTGACGGAGGGCGGCCACGACGGGCACCACCACCAGCGCGGTGAGCATCACCACCGCTTGGATGGCATCGTTGATGGCCACCGCGGCGTATCCGCCCGTGACGGTGTACGCCAAGATGATGACCGCCGTGATCAGGGCGCCGACGGTGACCGCGTCCAGGCTCAGCCCCAGCCCACCGAGGGTGAGCTCGTACCCCGCAGGGTGCAAGAAGCTCGCCGACAGCGCCTTGCCCCCCGCGCGGATCTGCGCCGCCACGTAGGCGACCATGAACACGAGGATGATCGTCGCGGTCACCACGCGCAGAAACACCGCGCCCCCGAAGCGGGACGCAAAAAAGTCCGGCACGGTGAGATCGCCGGACCGCTCGGTCTCCCGCCGGAGTCGGCGACCCAGGTAGGCGAAGGAAAAAAGCTCGGCGACGATGTACCCCACCACGGTCCAGACCGCAGACGCGCCGCGGGCATAGGCCATCCCGGTCACGCCCAGCAAGAGCCAGGCGCTGCGCCCCGACACCACGGCGCTGGTGGCCACCACGAAGGTCCCCAGGCGTCTCCCGCCCAGAAAGAACTCGCCGATGCCCCTGGAAGAGAAACGACGCGCCGCCAGTCCGACGCCGATGATCACACAGAGATAGACGACGAAGCTCCCAACCGCCCAGCCGCCCAGCGTCAGACAGGACCCGTCACCCATCGGAGGGTTCGCTCGTACGACCCGTTCTGAGCGACACAAAGGCGGCGAGGGCGACCAACCCGAGGGGCGCCAGCAGCAGCATCACCCAGAAGGTTTCCATGGTCATGACCATAGCACAGACGTACCCTCGGATTCCGCGTCCAGGCAAGGGTGGAAATAATCTTCGGAATGACCGATAATGCGCTCTGCTTTCTGGAGGGACGACACCCTTGGATTTTGCGGTCATTGCCAAAACTGACATTGGCGGAATGCGTGAGGAGAACGAGGACTCCGTCGGGACCCTCGAGCTCCCCGACGGACACTTCCTCACGGTCTGTGACGGGATGGGGGGATACGCCGGCGGGAAGATCGCGAGCGAGACCGCGGTCGCGCGGTTGCTCGAGTACGTGAAGGAGAACCACGATCCCGAGAACGTACCCGAAGTGCTCCGCCGAGCCATCGACGCCGCGAACGACGCGGTCCGCACCAAGGCGAAGGCCGACTCCCGGTTGGGGGAGATGGGAACGACCTGCGTGGCGGCGCTGGTGCTCGAGGACAAGTACTGGATCGCCCACGTCGGTGACAGCCGCGCCTATCTGCTGCGAGACGCCGTGTTCAAGCTCCACACCCTGGATCACACCGTGGTGCAGCAGCTCGTGGATCAGGGACGCATCAGCCCCCTGGACGCCGCGAATCATCCCAGCGCCGGCATCCTGGTCCGGTGCCTCGGGCAGCTCGATTCCGTGGAGGTCGAGATCTCCGGCCCGCATCCCCTACGGCCCGGGGATCGACTGCTGCTGTGCAGCGACGGGCTGAGCGGCATGCTCTACGAAGACGACATCGCAAAGGTGCTCAGCGCACAGAGCCTCAAGGACGCGGTCGCGAACCTGATCAAGTATGCCAACGAGCTCGGCGGATTCGACAACATCACCGCGGCGACCCTCCAGGCCGGCCGCTGGCCCGAGGACGCCCTGGAGTGGAAGATCGTCGTGCACTCCCAGGAGGGCCGCGCTTTGGCCGCCGCCGAGGCCGCCGCTGCCGCAGCGACTCCCATGGCCTCGCCATCAAGCTCCCCCGACGTGGGCTACACGCGAAACACGATGATCCTCTCAGCCCTGAGCCCGGACGACACGCGGGAATTGAACCTGCCGGATCAGCGGGGTTGGGAGCCCGGCCACGATCTGCCCCGGAAGCTCGGCTTTGCCGCCCTCGTCCTGTTCGTGGTCGTGGGTCTGGTGATCTACATCATGACGCGCTGAACGAGCGCGCGGCAGAGGGATGATCTCCGGGCCGACGGTTGGGCGCACGGCTTGCGCAGCTCAGGCGATCCTCGGCAACGGCCAGGCCCGCCTCTCAGGGCGGTGAGTCGAGCAAAGCCCGCCACCGCGCGAAGCGCGGGTTCCCCCGGAGGGGGCGGAGGGGGAGAAGTGAGTCGCGAAGCGACGGATTTGTCCAGGCTGTCAAGGCACTTGACCGATGTAACGCTCCAAGGTTCCGTCGGC
>JBDRSE010000358.1:0-2950 GCA_043825095.1 bacterium | reverse complement strand
GGGTGTGGATCCCATCCTGAGCAATCCCCTGAGCCCGGTCAAGAGATGCGGCTTGGCCATCGGCTCTGACAACCGCACGTGGCTCGATGATTGCGCTCACGTGAACGCCCACACGAGCACATTGCTGACGCCTGACCTGACAGATCCGCCGCTCCGCGGCTCACATCACCCTCCCCCGCCCCCTCAAGGGGGAGCCTCGCTTCGCTCGATAGGGGGCGATATTTGATCAGGATGAAAACCACACCCCCTCAGGCTCTCCCCCGGCTCTCGCCGCTGACCACACCGCCTGCAATCAGATGCGCGAGCCGGATCGGCTCGGGGAGGTTCCCCTGCAGCGTGGTCTGCGCGATGAGCCGGCGTGCAGACTCGATCCCGATGCCGGCGCACTGACAGAAAATGGGGCCGGCTGCCATCACCTCACCGGCGCGCTCCACCAACCTCCACCGGGCTTCGAATCTCGGCAGACGTTCGACGGCGGCTCGGAACCGCTCCCGGTTCGGCCGACGCCGGACCACTGTGAGGACCGGCCGCTGGAGGCGCTGGCTCAGCCGCTGGATATCCACAACGTTCAATCCACCGAGCGCGATTCCATCGAGCATCACGGCGTGAATTTGCGGATGAAATCGGCTCTCGCAAAGCAGCTGGATGAGTCGCTCCGTGGCGTTCCAGCCGTCGCGGCGAATTCGCGTGCAGAGCAGTCCATCCAGCTGCCCGTCTCCTCGCACGACGGTCGCGGCGACGAACACTGATCGGCCGGCGCCGGATGGTACCGGGCCGTCGTCGACGCCCACCACCCGGATGCCTCGCTTCATGTCCTGGGCTCAGGAGCCGCCGACGAGGGCGGCCAGAATCCGCATGCCCTCCACGAGGCAGCGGTCACTGAAGGAAAAGGAGGGAGAGAGCAGCAACGACGCCGGCTCCGAGGTTTCGCCACCGCAGCCCAAGGGGATCATCGCACCGGGCACCTGCTCCAGATACCCGCTCAATCCACTGGAAAACGCCGACGGCTTCACCGCGGCAATGTCGCCCTCGCGGAAGTGTCGAGCGAGCCGCTGCCGGACGCGCGAGACGGACTCCGCCGCGTTGACGGTGATGTTGCCCCGGGCCCGGATGGTCAGCTTGACCGACCCGCCGTGCGCCTCGGCGCAGCGCTTGCCGATGGCGTCGAGCCGCTGCGCCGCATCCCTGCGCTCGTCGTCGGACAACGCCCGGATCTCACCTTCGAGCGTGACCTGATCCGGAGGCGCACCCTCCTCCTCCCGCTCGGCAACGAAGTGCGTTATCACACAGCGCAACGCCCCCGCGCCACCGGCCACGCGCGCATCTCCATTGTTCAGCTGATCCAGCTCCTGAACGATGGCCGCGCCAATCCGGATGGCGTCGATCTTCCGATGCGGCCAGGGACGAAGCCCACGCTGTCCGCGCACCTGCAGATAGAACCGATCCAGGGAGGCCATGATCGGGCCTTCGGCCAGCCCGACCTTGCCCAGCTCGAGGCCGGGCCACAGGTGCACCGCATAGACCTCGTCCACGTCGGTGAGGGCGCCGTCTCGGATCATGGCCTGAGCACCGTCGGACAGCATCTCTCCACCGGACTGCCAAATGAACCGAATGTTGTGCGCCACGTCTGACCGGTGCAGGAGCAGCGCCGTCCCCACGAGCATGGCCGTATGCGCGTCATTCCCGGCAACGTGGCTGCACCGCCGGCTGCGCGCCCGACTCGTCCCGTCGTGACGCACGTTCTGTGCGCTCATGTCCGCCACCAGCGCCACCGTGCGCTCGGCGTTCCAAACCGGGAGGTCAGCGACCACGCCCATCGCGCTCTGCTCGGGAAAACCCGCATGATCCCGAACACGCAGAGACGTCTGCTGGAGCTTTTCAACCACCTTCCCGGCGGTGCGTGAGACATCCGGGCCGACCTCTGGGTTGTCGGCGAGATCCTGTCGGAACGCTGCGATGTCTTCGGCCAGCTCTTCGATTATGTCCAGATCGATCGCCATCGGAATCCAGATATCCTATCTGCCATAGTACGGCCCAATGCCGCGTCGGTCAACGCAAAGTATCTGCTTTTTAAACAGAAATGCAAACTGATCCAACTCCAGGACCAGCGATTCATTGCACCGGCTCAGCTTGACCCTCGGCGCAGGGCGCAATACCCTGGACACCGAACAGCATGGTCGAACCCCCTGCCAGAAGCGCCGGGGAGCCGGATGCAGGGAACGACAACGGAGAGGTTCGGGCAATTGGACCGAATGTGACGCCGCAGACGACCTCTCACCCCTTCGATCCGGCGACGGGAGGCCACTGTTCGGCTGCGCGCCCAGGAGGAATTTTTCATGGATTACAAGATCAGCATTGTCGGGATGGAGTACCCCGAGGGAATCAACATCATCTTCGGGATGTCTCATTTCATCAAGACCGTTGAGGATCTCTACGAGGCCCTGGTGAGCTCCGTGCCGGGGATCCAGTTCGGTGTGGCGTTCTGCGAGGCCTCTGGCCCGTGCCTGATCCGGGCCGACGGGACGAACGACGAGCTGAGGGCACTGGCCATCGCAAACGCCGAGGCCGTGGGCGCCGGCCACACCTTCTTGATCGTCCTTCGGGACACATTCCCCATCAATGTCCTGCCCAGAGTCAAGGCGTGCCCAGAAGTGTGTCGGATTTTCTGCGCCACGGCGAATCCGGTCCAGGTGGTGATCGCGGAATCTTCACAGGGCCGCGGTGTACTCGGGGTCATCGACGGCGCCGCGCCCAAGGGTGTAGAAGGCGAGGACGACGCCCTGCAGCGTCACGAGTTCCTCCGACAGATTGGGTACAAGCGCTAAGGGTCCGCGCAGCGACAAGGTGGTCGGCTCAGGGCGTCGAGGCGCCCGGCTCGCAAGGCGCGACGAGGCAGCATACTGCTGCTATGCAACGAGGAGCAACGAAGTGAGCCGGGATGGATCGGCGC
>JBDRSE010000357.1:0-2258 GCA_043825095.1 bacterium | reverse complement strand
AGACCCAACACGAAGCAGCAGCACGCACTCGACCTGCTGGCCCAGATCACCCTGTAGACAGAAGGCGACTTTTCGTTTCGCAGCTATCCCTCGAAGAAGACGGCGGAAGTGCGTCTATTCATGTCGGGAACTTCAGTTTAGCCCCCCCGTGAACACATACGAATCAGCTTGCTCCGCGAGGATCAGGCCTCCCGCACGGTGGCGATGAGGTAGCGGTGGCCCCCGCGGTCCTCGGCGCGGAGCCGTCCCTGGGCCGTGAGCTCGGTCACCAAGCGCTCCAGGGTCGACCGCGCCACGCCAAGCGAGACGGAGAGGGCCGCGATGGTTTCGGGGCGGCGGCGCACCACGGCGAGCACCGCCTCGGCGAGGTCTGCCGAGTCTGCGCCGACCCTGTCCGAGCACCGGACCGGCCGCTCCGGGAAGGCGGCCACGGCCTCGGCCCGGGGCCCGAAGAGCTCCAGCGCGCGCTGCAGGGTCGCGGCAGAGGCCGACGCGACGTCGGGGTCGGTGCCCGGGCGCACGGCGGTGTTGAGCTGGATCCGGTCCGGCGCGATGCGGCGCGCGGCCCGGGCGAGGCCGGCCAGCTCCTCCGGGGAGTCGTTCACTCCGTCCACCAGCAGGACCTCGAGCCAGAGCTCCCCTTGGTAGTCCTCGCGCAGGGCGACGATTCCATCAATGAGCCCGGCCACGGTCAGGCCCGGCAGCGGCCGATTGAGCCGCTCGAACACCGCCTGGGTGCAGGCGTCGAGCGACGGCACGATCACCGAGAAGGGCGCGAGCTCCCGGCGTAGGCCCGGATCGCCGAGCAGCGTGGCGTTGGTGAGCAGCGCCAGGGGGATCTCGCTCCGTTCCGCCAGCCAGGACGCGATGCGCCCGAGGTCGCTGTGCAACGTCGGCTCCCCGGCCCCGGAGAAGGTGAGGTGGTCCGCCGTCTGTCCGGTGTGCAGCCAGGCCTCCAGCTCCTCGAGCACGCGGGTCGTGTCCACCCACGGCCGTCGCGTGCCGGTGCGCGTGGTGGTGGCGCCGCACTCGCAGTACAGACAGTCCAGGGTGCAGACCTTGTGGGGGACCAGATCGATGCCCAGGGATCGCCCCAGCCTCCGAGACGGCACCGGGCCGAAAATGTGCCGGTCGCGGTCCGGGTCGCTCAAGACTCACCGCCTGGTCAGGGTCACCCGTCGCCGCAGGAGCGACGGGAACAGCGACGACGTCCCGAACCGCATCAGCTCCGCGAGCTGGGGCTCCCGGTCCACCAGCGCGTTCCGCACTGGCTGCTCCAACGTGGTGCCGCGCACGTCGCCGCCGTACTCGCCGTGGAGCTGCGCCGCCAACCCGTTGAGCGCCGGGGCGAGCTCACCGGTCACGAGCAGACCAATCCGATTCGCCGTGTGGAGCGCCGCCTCACGATAGGTGCCGATGTCGGTTGGATCCCGGTAATAGTTGAAGAACGCGACCTGTAGCGCCTCCATGGCGTCGTTGTCGAACCGATCCGCGGAGAACCCGCGCTCCGCGAATCGGTGGGCGAGCTCGGGATCCGGCCGCGCGCTGGGCGGCTGCGGAATCTCGAAGAGCTGCGCCACGGTGTCGAGCACCTGCTGCACCCGCCCGGCCGGCTCCACGAGCAGCAGCAGCGAGCCGGAACGCGCCAGCTCCAGCGCTCGCGCGAGCACGAACCGGACGGGCCCCAGGGGCCAGTCCGCCAGCTGTGGGTCCACCAGGAGCACCGGCGGCAACGAGAAAATGAGCGTGACCGGCTGCCGCGGACGCCGCGCAAACACGGCTCCCACCGGTCCCGGGGCCAGCAGCTCCTTGACCGACTCGATGGTCGCGGCGAGCTCGCCGGCCTGCCCGGGATCGATCTCCGCGCCGAGCACAGAGGGATCGATGGGGGGGGCGAGGCAGCCCAGCTGGGGATGCAGGCGCGCGAGGACCGAACGGAGCGGCACGTTCGCCGCGTCGGGGATCGCCTGGCCGAAGGGTGTCACGACCTTGGCGTTGACCCCGCTGCGCTGTGGATCTCGCTCCACCTCGGCCACCGAGGAGGTGCCGTCCAGAAACTCGAGCACGGCCCGGTGATTGGCTGCCTGCACCCCGTCCCCAAGCCGGGCGCAGAGGCGGACCATCAGTCGGCGCAGGGAGGCGTCTGCCGGATCCTTGGACTGCAGCCGCTCACCGGTCCGGATCCAGCTCGGCAGGCAGCTCCGCCCGAGCGCCGAATCCACCAGATCGAAGATCCGGCGCAGGCCCATGACGTCGGC
>JBDRSE010000356.1:0-37676 GCA_043825095.1 bacterium | reverse complement strand
TGCCGCCCGATCCGGCGACGGGAGCTCAAACCGATCGGCGCTCTACGACGTGCTCGCGCTTCCCTGGTCAGACGCCCCCTGGTAGAATCTCCGACACAGTGGACGGCGATTGGCGCGCCCTGCCGAACGCGCGCCGTGGCGATGCGACGGGAGGCAGGAACATGCGAATGGGACTCCAGTGTCTGGCCCTCGGGCTCGCGTTTTGGGTGACCGGCTGCGGCATCCCCAAGGACCGCTACGACGCCCAGGTGGCCCGGGTCAAGCGGCTCGAGGCGCACCTCAGCAAGAAGATCGACCGGCTCGACCACGTGGAAGAGCTGCTCAAGCTCAAGTCCGGAAAGACCGACCAGTCCCGCGACCAGGTCGTGAAACGGATGACACGGCTGGCGGCTGACTTGAAGCGGGTGCGCGCCCGACTGGGCCGGCAGGAGCAAGCCTTCGCGGCCTGCGCGTCCGCCCGTCTCAGGGCCGCCGCCCACCGACATCGCTCCACGAGTCACTCGGTGGAGGAGTGGAAGCGCTGTGAGGGCCGCGTGAGCACCGTGACCCTGCGCACCGACATGATCGTCCAGACCGGACCCGCCGCCGGGGACCACCCGCAGCACCACTGGCGGGCCGGGCGAGACGTCCGCGCCGTGGCCGCGAAGGCGCTGCCCGCCATCGCCCGGTGCTATCACGAATCCAACGCCCGCCGGAAGCGACCGGTTCGGGGGACGCTCAGCGTCGCCCTCGCCATCACGCCCCGGGGCCGTCCGCGCACGGTGAAGGTGATCCACCAGCGCCTGGCCGCCAGGCGGGTGGCGCGGTGCGCCGTGAAGGCATTCAAGGCGCTCCGGTTTTCCCCACGGAAGCAGCCGCTCTTTGCGATCCTCCCCCTGCGGTTCCGCGCCAAGCAGGCCGTGAAATCGCGGTGCGGCGCCACCGTGACCCGGCTGGACACGTCCACCCTGGAACTGGTGGAGCGGCTGCACCGAAAGCCGCTCCAGCGCTGCTTCAGGCGCTCGAAGCTGCTCGCGGATCGGCTCCGAACAGGGTGGGTGAAGGTGTCCTTCACCGTCGCGCTCAGCGGTCGGGTGGCCCAGGCAAAGGTCGTCTCCACGGCCTTGAAGCACCCCGCCACCGAGCGCTGTCTGTTGACGGTCGTAAACCGCTGGCGCTTTCCCCCACCCAAGGGGTCCATGCCCTTCGTGACCCGCACCTTCCGCTCTCAGGCGGCCGAGGAGCGCCCCCGGCAGCGACGGCGAAGGAAACGGCGCCGACGCCGCTAGTGGTTCCGCTCCAGCTGATGGCCCACGGCGAGGCCGAGCTCGGCCACGGCGCCGGCGGCCAGCTCCAACGTAGCGTGGGCCTGTCGGAAGATGCGCGTCAGGCGCCACGGGCGCAGCGACTCCCGCAGCGCGACCACGCGATCCTCGGCGTCGAGGAACACCACGTCGATGGGGTGGCGCATGAAGAAGGTGTGCACACCCTGGCAGGGCTCGATCAGCATCCCGTGGCCGGCGGTGAGGGGCGGACGGCCGATCAGACCGCGGGTGCGCGCCCATGGCGTCCGCGCCAGAGTCACGCGCGTACAGACGACGCGATCGAGGGTGCGATTGACGATTTCCACGCTGCTTGCCGGGCGATCCGGGGGATCGCGCTCCCGAGTTGACACCGTGACCCATAGCCTACACAATCACTCGGAATCAAGGGAAGGCTTCCGAACGATCCTCAGATGGCGAAACTCTCGACTCTTTTCTGCGCGGTCCTCGGGACCGTTCTCGCGAGTGTCCCGGTGGCGCTGCTGGCGGCGCCCCGGCCCATGAACCCGAGCACGGCTCCCGGCACACCGCCGACAATGAGCGCCCCCATGGCGCGGCCGGCGTCGACGGGAGTCGCACCCGCCGGAAACGGCTCGGAGCCGCGGGACACACCCGGCCCGGGTGACGTCGTGCAGTCCGATGAGCTCCTCTATCAGCCCGTGCGCCTGGAGGTACGAAAAATCGTCTGGTACGAGCCCGGACAGCGAGGCTTGATCGAGGCTCACCCCCTCGTCATGGGGTTGGCCGCCATGGCACTGGCCACGGTGACACTGCTGTTCTTCTTCCTGCGCGGCGTCAAACGCCCGAAGGACGGAAACCTCTGAACCGATGTGCGCGGAGACCACCACCGGGACCCTCGAGCGGTATCCCCTGCCCCGTCTTTTCTGCTTCCTCGAACAGAAGTCCTTCACCGGACTGCTCCACGTCGAAACGAGCCCCGCTCCCACCGAAGTGCTGTTCAATGACGGCATCCCGGTGGGACTGTTCCCACAAGCGGTACAGGCCCTGACCCGGCTGCTCCTGGAGCGGGGTCGGCTGGCCTTCGAGCAGTACGCAGAGCTGATGACCTCTCTGTCCAGCGTCGGCGCCACGGAGGACAACCTCCTGCACGAGCTGGCCGGCGTGACTCCCGAGGAGCTCACCAAGGGTCGCCGCTACCTGTTGTTCAAGGACCTGTGTCGGTTGTTCCAGACCCGGGAAGGGCCCTTCTCCCTCTCGGCGGAGCAGGACCCGCGCATCGCCTCCCAGGCGGCCTCCGGGGTGGCGATCGAGCCGCTCTACCTGGTGTACAACGGCATCCGGAACAGCTACGACGAGGGGCGCCTTCGCGGCGAGCTCGAACCGATCGAGACCCAGGCGCTCACCATGAAGGCCGGAACCGAGGACGTTCTGGCGCGCTTCGGTTTCGGCGATGAAGAGGGCCCCGCGGTCCGCAACCTGCAGCTGGGTTATTGGACCCTGCCCGATCTGATCACCGCGACCGGCGGGGAGCCGCTGCCCGTGCTCATGCTGGTCTACGCCCTGTGGTCCGCCGGAGTCCTGGACGCGGCAGACCCGGGCGTGGTCCCGTGCATGCGCCCCAAGCGGGCCGATCCCGGGCCGACGACGGAGCCCGGAGCCGGTGGGGAGGCCCCGGCCCAGCGCGTCTCCCCTCCCCCGGCCCAGGAGCAGAAGATCTCCGCGGGGGTGTCCGGGGAGCGGCTGAACAAACCGAGCCCGAGGCCCGCGGGGAGCGCGCCGCCCACCCCCCCACCGACGCCCCTACCCCCGCCGACGCCGGGCGCCACGCCGCCGCCCACCCCGAGGCCCAAGGTCGGCATGGACGGCTTTGTCGAGAGCGGGACCCATCGGCAACGGCGGCGCACCGACCACACACCCCGCTCGGGAGCCTATGCCACCGCGCGGATCTCGGCGATCGACGTCCGGCGCGCCAAGCTCGCCGCGCAGCGCGTCCGGGAGGGATCCAAGCTCAAACCCGAGGCCCGGGCGGTACTCGACGAGCTCATCGACCGCTTCGGCAAAATGGACGGCCAGTCCCCGTTCGACCTGCTCAGCGTCTCCCTCGAGGCCAAGACGGTGGACGTGAAGAACGCCTACCTGCAGCTCGTGAAGCGGCTGCACCCGGACCGGCTGGCGTCCATCGGGCTGCAGGAGATGACCGACGTCGCGGACGACCTGTTCAAGCGCATCACCCAGGCCCACCAGACCCTGCTCGATCCGGATCAGCTGGAGGAGGCACGACGCATCTTCTCCGGGGACGCAACGGCCGACGATCCGGAGGCGGCCCGGCGAGCCATCGAGGCCGAGGTGAACTTCCGCAAGGCGGAGGTGTTCTTCCGCAAGGGGGATCTCGCCCAGGCCGAGGAGCACTTCCGCCTGTCGGTGGAGGGCAACCCGGAGGAGGGGGAGCACCTCGCCATGCTGGCGTGGATCCGGTACCAGCGCATCCCCAAGGACGAGCGTCAGCGCCGCCGGGCCCAGATCATGAAGATGATGGTCAGCGCCATCGAGCTCTCCCCGCGGTGCGCCCGCGCGCACTACTTCCTCGGCAAGCTCCACCAGGAGGACAGCAACACGAGCTCCGCGCTGGAGTCCTTCAAGCGGGCCACGCAGATGAAGCCCGATTACATCGAGGCCATGCGCGAAGTTCGTCTGATTACGATGCGGAACGAGCGTGAATCCAAAACCAAGCGCAAGTCCACCCTGCTCGACATGCTCAGCCTGAAGCGAAAGCGCAAGTAGCGCGGCCCCGCCGTGGCCACGACGAAGACGAGGCCGAGGCCAAGGCCGAGGGGACCGAGGGGACCGCGGGTTACCGCACCAGCTGGACCGGGACGACGTCCGACTGGGACACCAGCACGATGATCCGCCCCGGGAGGGGACCGGATCGAGCCGCGCGGGAGAGGGTTTCGACGCTGAGCTGCAGCGACGTGGTGCTGCGACCGATGGGGATCCGCGCCAACCAACGGGCCGGAACGACCATTTTGGTCTGACTTCGGGGGCGGCAGATGAGCTCCCCGGGTGCTCGTCCGCCGCGCCGTCCCCAGCGAAGCCGCACGAGCGTGTCGAGCTGCGGCTGCCCCGGCTGCCAGGTGACGGTCAGCGAATCCCGCGCCGAGAGCACCAGCGGCCCCTCCGCCGGGATCCAGCCGGCGACACTCATGATCCGCAGCTCTGCCGGACCGCCCAGCGACATCAGCTCGAAGCTCGGCACGTCGTCCCCGCCCAGTCCCACGACGTTGAACCGCTGGGTGGCTGGGGGCTCGGCGAGACGGCTGATCGTCCGACCGTAGTGCAACCCGGACACGTTGGGCAGCACCTCAGGGTACGGCGCACCCGTGAGCAGCTCGGAGCGGCCGGGTAGCAGGAACACCAGCTTCCCCGCGTCGAGCAGCTCTACACTGATTTCTCCCTCGTCCACGTCCCACCCGTCGTCCGGCAGCGGCAGCACCTCCGAGCCGAGCTCACAGGTCCCCGGCTCCAGCCGCGGCTCCTCCAAGCTCACACCCAGGTGGCGAGCCACGTCCTCCTCCTCGGCGCCCCAGTAGCGCACGAACAGCGCCGACAGCGTGAGCTCGGTGTGCTCCTCCCCGCGGAGGGAGGGCCAGCGGTGCACCGATCGCACCTGGAGGAATCCGAAGTCCTGCCCGATCGGCGCGCTCGGGTGGGTCGCACGGCGGCCCACGGTCCGGTCCGGCTCCGAGCCACAGGTCCACGCCGAGCTCCCCGCCGCCATGGCCAGGGCAACGAACAGCAGCTTCGCAGTGGTTACCTGGGTCGAGCGCATGTCCACACACGGTACCGTAATTCACGGGTAGTATAGTGTGCCACCCGAGGGTTGCAAGGACCCAGAGTGGGGAGCGGCGTGGCCACCGGGTTCGATCAGCGCCGTCGGCGGGTACGGCGGCGACGCGGTGCCACTCCCTCGAGCTGCACGCCGGTCACGCGTCCGCCGGCCAAGGTGATCCGAAAACACGGACCGGACCAGACTCGCTCCGTGCGGGTGCCGGAGCCCGTGAGCTTGATGGCCTGGGACTCCTGAGTGCGCACGCCGCGCAACAGACCTCGCGCCTTGGCGACCTTCATGCGCCGTCGGATCCGACGTGCCCCGTCGGGGAGCGCCGCCGGGCAGGAGCTCCGGGGGGCCGGAAGATTTGCGGCGGGAAGCACCGGGTCGGGACCCTCCGGGTCGGGACGAACCGGAGGGCGAACCAGCTTTGGCGTGGGTCCGAGGACGACCCGGGCCCGACGCACGACGTCGAGCGACGCTTCGAGCCGTGCCACACGGCGGCGCAACGCGGCGGTGTCCTTGCGCTGCGCAGCCCGCTCGTTCGCCAGGCGGGTGCGCAGCCTGGTCACTTCCTGCCGCAGCCGCGCCACGTCCGTTGCCTTGGGTCCGCAACCCACACCGGGCCACAGCAGTCCCAAAACTCCAACGATCATAAACACACGGGGCATAATCCCATGATAGCCGCCCCGGGCGAGGCTTGCAAAAAACCCGCGGGACGCTACATATACAGCCGGCTGAACACACACCTCAGCCGCGTCAGCACCGCGACGTCAAATACCAGAGTTTGGGAGACATCGATGGGTCACATCTCCGCCAAGCTGGAATATCAGAAGCTCCGCGCCAAGGTCGATCGTTACCCGGTGGGCGCCCCGGCCACGGACACCATGTACGAGATCCTCAGGACCCTGTACACCCCGCAGGAGGCGGAGCTGGCCTCCCGGATGCCCCTGCGGTGGAGCTCCCTCGGCAGCCTCTCGCGGCGCTTCGGCATCCCGGCCGCGGAGCTCCAGTCCCGGCTGGACACGCTCTGCGACAAGGGCCTGGTGATGGATCTCGAGCTCAGCGGCAAGATGCGATACATCCTCATGCCCACGGTGGTCGGCTTCTTCGAGTTCTCGATGATGCGGATCCGCGGCGACCTGGACCAGAAGGAGCTGGCGCGGCTGTTCCACCGCAATTTCATAGAGGAATCGGACTTCGTCTCCCAGTTCAACCTTTCGGCCAAGACCTCGATTTTCCGCACCCTCGTGCACGAGGAAACCCTGCCGGAGAGCTACACCGAGGTGCTCGACTGGGAGCGCGCTACGAGCCTCGTACAGAGCCAAGACCTCTTCAGCGTTGCCGTGTGCCACTGCCGCCACGTGGCGCACCACCAGGGACGGGAGTGCGAAACGTTCCCCATGAAGGACAGCTGCCTCTCCATGGGACGGATCACCGACTACTTCGTGCGTCATGGCATGGCCCGACGGATCGATCGCGCCGAAGCCCTCGACCTGCTGGCGCGCTCCCGGGACGCCGGCATGGTGCACCTGGGCGACAACGTGCAGCACAGGGCGAGCTTCATCTGCAACTGCTGCGGCTGCTGCTGCGAAGTGCTCAATAGCTACAAGAAGTGGTCAGTGTTCGAGAACCACTTCTCCTCCAACTTCGAAGCGCGGGTCTCCCTGGCCCGGTGCACCGGCTGCAAGAAGTGTCAGACGGCCTGCCCCGTGGACGCCATCGACATGGTGCCGAGTGTGCGCCAGGTGGGAAAAAAGAAGGTGAAGCTGCTGGCGGTCATCGACCGCGACGTCTGCATCGGCTGCGGCGTGTGCAAGCCCGCCTGTAAGGCAGGCTCCCTGGAGATGGCGCCGCGGCCCCAGCGCAAGATCGCTCCCGAAACCCTGATGGCGCGCATGCTGACCATGGCCCTCGAGCAGGGCAAGCTCCACGAGCTGATGCTGGATCGGGACGACGGCCTCGGCATCCACGCGGCCAACGTGCTCCTGGGCGCCCTGCTCAAGCTCCCCCCTGCGAAGTGGCTCCTCGCGAACGAAACCCTCAAGTCCCGGCTCATCGCCGCCCTGCTCTCCGCCAGCGGCGCCGCTCCGTCCAACGAGCGAAAGATTTAATCCGACGACGACCCGCCCGCATCTATATATAATGGGAAGCGGCCGACCGCTGCGGAATGCTGCACTGATGACGATGCGACATCCATGTTCGATTCTCGTGCTGGGCTTGGCGCTCTACCCCGGCTGCGTCTTCGACCCCTCCGGCTTCGGGGCCCCGGACAGCGGTGGTGACAACGGGAACAACAACACCAACGCCAACGGCAACAACGGCAACACCAACGTCGTGTGCGGTGACGGGCTCGTGACCGGGACCGAGGAGTGCGACGACGAGAACGTCTACGACTTCGACGGCTGCGACGGCACCTGCCGGATCGAGCACGGCTACGAATGCACCGGCGAACCCAGCGACTGTCACGCGCAGTGCGGCGACGGGCTGTTGGCCGGGGGCATCGAGGCCGAGGGGTGTGACGACGGCAACGCCGACCCGGGAGACGGCTGCGACGCCACCTGTCAGCTCGAGGACGGCTGGGCGTGCCCGGCCGAAGGGAGCGCCTGCATCCCCATCTGCGGCGACGGCCTGGTCGTGGGGAGCGAGGAGTGCGACGACGGCGCCGCCAACTCCGACACCGTCGCAGACGCCTGTCGTCTCAGCTGCTTGCACGCTCGCTGCGGCGACGGTGTCATCGATACGAACGAGCTCTGCGACGGAGCCAACTTCGGCGCCGCGAGCTGCGGTGACTACACGCCCGCGGACGCCGGCGACCTCCTGTGCGAATCCGCCTGCACCGTGGTCAACGCAAGCGGCTGCTACGAGAGCTGCTCAGGTCACACCGACTGCACCCTCGGCCAGCAGTGCCTCGCGAACCGCTGCGAGTCGGTGGGAAACACGTGCGATGACGACCCGGTGGTGATCACCGGCTCCGGGCTCATCCAGGGAACCACCGAGAACCTGACCCACAACTTCTGCGCCGACTCCGATTGCAACGGCGTGGGCACCCACACCCATGGCGGCGATCGGTTCTACGAGCTCACCCTGAACCAGGGCGAGTACCTCATCGCGTGGCTGGATCCCCACGGCGGCGCTGACGGCGCGCTGGGCCTGGTCACCGACTGCATCGATTTCGAGACCTACGTCTGCTCCCACGCCTGGAACCGCGCCAACGAACCCGGCGCCCGGGAGCGTATCGACTACGTCTCCCCCACCAACAACAACACCGTCTACCTCGTGGTGGACGCCGACCAGGACGCACCCAGCGAGGGCGACTTCACCTTGGACATCGAGATCGGCGGGCCCACCGCCGACGTCGCCGCCGCCGGGGACATCCTCTTTTCCGAGCTCATGCCCCTGGCGGCAGGGAACGCGAACAACTGCGAATGGTTCGAGATCTTCAACCCTACGGCCACGGCCCGGAACCTGTTCGACCTGGACTTCCTCGGTGGTGCCACCCTCTACATCGGCCAGCCGCTGGTGGTGCCGGCGGGGGAGTCCCTGCTGCTCGCCCGCAACGCCGAGCCAGGCACCAACTGCGGCCTGGACTGGGTGGCTTGGCCCTACGGCGCCGACTACATCCGGAACGACGCCACCAACGACATGCTGATCCGGCAGCACACCACCAACCAGGACATCGACGAGGTCATCTACACCAACAGCACCTGGCCCTACGGGGACGGTGTGTCCATGTACCTGTGCACCAACCACCTGACCGCCGCGGAGAACGACAACGTGGCGTTCTGGCAGACAGACACGACCAACGGCTACGGAACCGAGGCCAACTTCGGCACCCCCGGCGCAGCCAATCCAGGCCCCTGCAACTGAGCCCTCGTCACTTTCTCTGTTGAATGGCCCGGGCGGCGATGCGATCCACCGCGTCTGGGCTGAGCATCTTCAGCCACCGGCCGGCCCTACCATCTCACACCCGGAATTCAATGTCCGACACGGTTGTGCATATTATTCCGGAGGGGTATCTTGGGGCCACGACAGAACGAGGAGCGACCGATGGCCAACATTGCTGTGCTGTACTGTAAGCGGATCAAGGACCATTCGTGCGTGGCCTGCGCCAAGTGTCACAAGGCCATGTGGGAAAAAAACGGCGAGTACGGCCGACACGACACCATCGAGCTGGTGGGCATGACCGACTGCGGCGACTGCCCCGGCCTGATTCTCCCACGCACCAAGCTGCTCACGGAAACCGCCAACAGCCTGGACCGCAAAATCGACGCGATCCACCTCGGCACCTGCGTCCGGCTCGCCATGGAGACCGCCCACTGCCCCATGGACTTCGACGAGGTGAAGCTCACCCTCGAAAAGAAGTTCGGTGTCGAGGTGATCCTCGGCACCCACACGTATTGAACCGCTGTTGCAGGGTTTGAGCAGCGTGACATCGTGCACGAGCACGTGCTCGTGCTCGTCCTCGTCCTCGACGAACGCTACAGACTGACGGCGATCAGCTGATTCATCTCGCGGTAGAAGGCACGGCCGGAGGCGAACCGGTACTGCTCCACCGAGAAGAAGCGCTTCAGGGCCCGGTTGGGCAGGGGCACGATCCGGTCGCCCAGCAGGCGGAGGGGCCGGAAGGCCTTGAAGCCGCCCGTGCGCGTGCCGCGGGAATAGCGGAAGAACTTCGGGGAAAACCGCCGCCGAGAAACCGACAGATCCGGGTGCCCGTCGATGGCGTACAGCCCGCCCTCGTCCCACTGCGTCACCACGAAGGCGTGGCCGCCCACGTCCACATACACCGTGCCCGGCCGAATGGAGTGACGGGTCAAAGCGATGGGGTAGAAGTCCGCGTCCTCATCCTCGGGCAACGTGCGCATGGTCCCCGAATGCACGTTCCACGCCACGCCTTCCCGCAGGAACGCGTTGAAGCGTCGCACCGGGTGGCCCAGGCGATCGAACTTGTCGGTCCGGTTGTCCCGCGCAAAGGGGCACCGCGGCCCGCGGACGGAGTTGCCGCGGTCGCAGCGACGGAAGCGGAACGGCAGCCCGAGCTTCCAGGCAAAGTACGCCCGCAGCTGATAGGGCGTGTCCCCGCAGTCGGCCCAGGCGTGCACGCGAATCGCGTTTTTTCGCGCGTCCTCGCCGTGACCGAGGCGGTTGTGCAGGAAGTTCCGGCGCGCCTGGTGCAGCACGCGATGCAGCGGGCGCCACCCCTCGGGCTGCTTGGGCAGCGGACGGAACAGGTGCGCAATCCAGGCGGAGAACACCCGCTCCCAGGCGTCGTTCCAGGACCGGCGGATCCGCCAGACTCCACGGGTCGGCGCCGGCCGCGGCGTCAGCGCGTGCCCCGGCACGACCCGCAGCTCGACGCAGGCCAGCTGCCGACCGGACACGGACAGCAGGCGCACCGGATGACGCCCCACGGCCTCCGGCGCCACGCCCTCGTACTGCCGGGCAAAGGGCGGCCCAGCCCCGCGACGTCGATGCAGCTCACGTATCCCCCTGGCGCCGCCGCGAACCTTCACCGAGCCCAGCGCTCGCTCGGACACCGCCAACAGCCGGAATCTGGCGCCCGGCGCCACCTGCCGCTCGAGCACCACCACGAAGGGATCCAGCCCCTGCTCGCAGCGCAACACCGGACGCCGCGGCGCCTCCTTCAAGGACGCCTGCGCCCGCACCTCCCGCGCCGGATCGCCGCCCGAGGCGGGAGGCGCCGGGTCCCGGCAGCACACGCCGAGTCCGAGAAGCACAGCCAGACCGGCCGTACGCCGCCTGTGGGCACAAAAGCGCATGAACTACGCTCTATAGCGCGTCCCACGTCCAGGGGCAAGTGGCCCGCGCGGCGCATGCGGCCCGTGCGGCACACTCGGGCTCGCGCGTCAGATGCCCGAGCCGAGCATCGGGGCAGCAAAGAGCCGAGCAGAAGCTTCAACGGCTCACGACGGAGATCCCGTTGATTGCGGTGAGACAGGACGCCGTGGGAGCCTGTCCGGCAGAGGGGCAGATGCGGTGCACAGAGCCACGGACCCGGACCTGCCGGCCGTCGTAGCGGCGCCGCTCGGCAGAAGACCGACGCGCGGACGGAGTGTTGTAGCGTTCCAGATAGACAATGGTCTTGTCGGCGAGCTCGATGAGCGCGTACTCCTTGGGATCGCCGGGGCGCGTCCCGCCCTTCGAGGGCATGACCACCGCGCGATAGCGGCCGAAGACGAGCACGGGCCTGCTGTCGTAACGCGCGATGTCGGCGGGAGTCCGGACCTTCGGGCGCCCGGACTTCTCAGCCTTGGTGAGCCGGTATCGCCTGGCTGCCCGATCCCAAGCGATCTCCGCCCCGAGCTGGCGCAACCGAGCCCTGGCGTCGGTGACGAACCCACCGGTTTCGCCGTGCGCCACACGCCCCGGATACGCCTGGGGACGCTCCAGGACATCGCAGTCGTCCTGGCCGGAGCACCACCGATTGAGCCGACTCAGCTCCGCGCGAATCCGGTCCGCGGAGGAGGACACGCGTGGCCGTTGCCGCTGCTGCGCCGCCCGGCCCCCGGTCCGCGGCGCTGGGGAAGGCGCACCACACGCGCTGAGCGTCGCGACCAGACCCAGGAACGAACCGATTCTCATGAGGTACTCCTTCGGTGACGATAGCCCAAACTGCCGGGTCTACTGACGTACTTTTCCGGCCCTGGGTCTACTCTTTCGGCGATCTCCGGTGCCCCGGAGCCTCCACGAAGGAAAACAGATTTCTGAGGCGTGGGCGCGCCAGTCCGGCGAGTTTTCCAAAATCGTCCCATGGACCAGCCCACGCCTTGCCGCTCAACACACCGGAAAGATACAGATTTTGTAGATTGCCCCCCAGGCGTTCCCACCGGGACCCGGGGGCCGACCGGGCACGAAGATTGCTACAATCTGGTGCAAAGCGGAAGATCCCATGAGAGGCGAGCCATGACAATCGACGCGCGGGCAAACCAGACCAGGCAACCTCCGGCAGTGCTGCTGCTGCTGTTCGTCATGGGCACGGCAGCCCTCGGCTGCTCCCAGCGCTCGGTCGGATCGGGCAACACGAACAGCGGGCCCGACGGCGGTCAGAGTGTCGGGTGCCAGGACCTCTGGGACTGCAACCCCGGGGTCACCTGCGGCGAGCTCGTGATGTGCGAGGCCGGGCGCTGCGCGCCTGAGCTCGGCCACGCGATCATCCCCTGCACCATTGACGAGTGCACCACCGACGGGGACTGCGTGGTGGCCCATGGCATGAATTGCTGCTGGGGCTGTCCGCAGGTGATGTCGCGACAGGCGCTGGAGAATCTCGAGTGCTTCTACGAAGAAGGTCACCCCCCGGACACCATTCCCGTCGAGTGCGAGATGGACTGCTTCTACTGTGAAGACTGCAACCCCGTTCCCCTCGGCGCGCGATGCGACGCAGGCCAGTGTGTTCCGACAGACCTGGGCTGTCCCACCTTCTCCGCCCCCCCACCACCGACCGTCACCACGCTCCAGCTCGTGCAGAACGCCGCAGCGCACGAAGGGGAGCTTCGCTTGATCCGGGGGGCGGTGATCCCCGGCGAAGGCTCCTGCGACGGAGAGGGCTGCTCCGCCTCCTACGATTCGATGCTCAACGGCGTCGTGCGCCTGGACGGCTACCTGTGCGAGCTCACGGTCGACCTCGTCGGAGACGAATGCCGCGCCAACCTCACCAGCTACGGGGTCCAGGCCGGCGGCTGGTACGAGCTAGAGGGGATTGTTCATGAACCCCCCGACCCGTGGCGAGCTCCCTGGCTCGAGGTCACCGCGTCGCGCATCGTCGAGCCCGAGGACCTGGGCGGGCGTTACGAGGGGGTTATCACCGCCATCGAAAGCAACGCCAGCGACCCGACCTGCGTCCCGCCCCCGTGGACCGTCGGCGATCCGGTGGACGTGTTTCTCGCCCGGTCCGGCCCGCAGATCAGAGTCGCAGCGCCCGACTTCCACTGCGAGGCCAACTTCTCCGGCGGCTTTGACGACGTCGACGGAGGGCCGTTCACCACGTCGCTCCCCATCGACTGCCTCGACTGCGACTACAGCGTCTCGGGCGCGGTGACCGAAAATCTGCTCGAGGGCCACTACCACATCCTCGAAGGCTCCTGCGAGCACACCCTCTACTTCGAGGGCTGGCGCTACTCCACGTAGCCTTCCAAGGTGCTCCGGCACCGATGGCTGCGCAGCTTGTCGAGGGCCTTGGCCTCGATCTGACGGATCCGCTCCCGGGTGACGCCGTAGACCTGTCCCACCTCCTCCAAGGTGTGGGAGGAGTCCTCCCCGATGCCGAACCGCATCCGGAGCACCCGCTCCTCGCGGAGCGTCAGGCCGGTGAGGGCCTTGCGGACCTCGTCCGACAGGCACCGCTCCAGCAGGCTGCCGTCCGGTGACTCTGACGTGGGATCCTCCAGCAGGTCGCCCAGGCTCCGCTCCTGCTGCTCCCCCACCGGGGTGTCGAGGGAGAGCGGTTCGCGGTTTAGCTCCAGGAGGAGGTGGACCCGTTCGGCGGACAGCTCCGACCGTTCGGCGAGCTCCAGGTGATCGGGCTCTCGCCCCAGCTCGTGCCGCAGCTCGGTCCGGTAGCGCCCCAGCTTCATCAGGGTTTCAGACACGTGCACCGGGGTCCGGATGGTGCGCGACTGCTCCGCCACGGCCCGCGCGATGGACTGCCGGATCCACCATGTGGCATAGGTCGAGAACTTGTAGCCGCGCCGGTGATCGAACTTCTCCACGGCGCGCATCAGCCCGATGTTCCCTTCTTGAATCAGGTCCAGGAACTGCAGGCCGCGATTGCGGTACCGTTTGGCGATACTGACCACCAGGCGTAGGTTGGCTTCGACCAGCTCTCGCCGGGCCTGGTCGGCGATGCGCTGACCGCGGCCGATGATCTGGCAGAGCTGCAGCAGCGCCTCCAGGGGCTGGTCCGCTTCGGCCTCCACCTCGCGAATCGCTCGGCGCGCCCGGGCAAACCCGTCGTTGATCTCTGCGAGCTCGTCGCGCCGGACGCCCAGCCGCCGAGCGATCCGCGCCTCGACGCGGGGCGACGCTTTCATCTCCTCCAGCGTGCGGCGCACGTCCCGGGCGGGCATGCCGACCCGGCGCTCGTACCCGAGGGTTTGGTCCAAGGCACGCTCGGCCCGGGCCTGAAGGCCCTTGAGCTTGGTCACGACGACGGAAATCCCGCGCCCGCTGAGCTGCAGCTCCAGCAGCTCCGCGTGGAGCTTGGCCCGAGCGCGCTCGACACAGGCCTTGAGACGACGGCTCTCCTGCGCAGACAAACCGCGCTTGGCGGCCTTTCGCTGCTGCGCCCGCAGACCCTGGTCCACCTGCTTGGCCCGGCGGATCTGGTCGAGGAGCCGCGCGGCCCGGTACTCGTTCGACTCCCCTTCGTGGCGCTCGAAGTAGGGGAGAACCTCCGCGTCCTCGAGCTGCCCCGTCTTCAGCCCTTCACCCAGGCGGATCACCTCCTGAACGGTCAGCGGTGACTGCAGCACGCTATCCATCACCAGTCGCTGGCCCCGCTCCAGCCGGGTGGCCAGCTCTACCTCCCCCTCACGGGTCAGTAGCGGACGGCTCGCCAGGTTCTGAAGATAGCTTCGGATCGGGTCTGTCGCGGTATTGGACGGGTCGGTTTGCTTATTGGCCACGATTTCGCTGTTCTTCCGCTCCGCTGAGGAAGGCGGCGCGAAACCGAAATTCCCACAATGGAGGAGATAACTCTACGTCTGTAGTCGGATGGCAAGGTCGTTGCCATCCTGGTTTTCTAAGAGTCGATACATACCGTGTTTCACCGAGGCTGCAAAGCTGCAAAGCTGTAAATCGACCCGGAGTCGATCGAAGAGGCCGGATTTGAGGCGCTCGGGCTCTCCTCCCTTCCCGGCCCACACCCTCCCGGCCCGCCCCCTGTGCTGCCGTCAGGGGGAGGTGGGGTTCCACCGGTCGCGGTCGGCCCGATCTGTGATATATCTTCACGGTATGTTCGAGCGTGTCCTACTGCTCCTCTGCCTCGGGTTGGTCCTGTCGTGTAAACAGGACCCCAAGCCGGCCAAACCCGAGCCCACCGATCGTCCCAGGGTTCCGTCACCGTTGGACAATCCGGCGGGTTTTTGTCGTGAGTCCTGCCCCTGGCAGATCCGGTGCCGGCTGGGCAAGGTGGCCGACAAGTTGTTCCAGGAAGAAGTGAAGAGCTGTCGCGAGCGCTGTCTGCGATGGATCAAGGACCATTCCGACGAGGCGAGCGCGCTGTCACCGTGCTACAAGCGCGACCGCTGCAGCGTGCTGCGGGCCTGTCTGGCCGAGGTGATGCGCATCGTGGCCGACCGCAAGATCCCGGCAAAGATCAAGGAATGCACCGACATGTGTATCACCCTGGGCACCTGCCAGGGGGACGAAACCGACTGCCGGCTGCGCTGCAAGACTGGGGGCGTTCCCATTTTCCGCGCGCTGATACGTTGCGGAACGAAGGGTTGTCCTGAAATCAGCGATTGCGTGAAAAAAGTCCTGTCCGAGCAGTAGCTCGGGGCGGGCGATCCCCAAAAAACAATTGACAGATCAGCACTTGGGGACTAAATGCGCCTCTCCGCCGGCGTTGCCCGCACAAAGTGGGCCCCCGGCTAGGTAGATAGGACTTCGTTATGAGTATCGACAGCGCAGACATTCGCAACATCGGCATCAGCGCCCACATCGACGCGGGCAAGACCACGCTGACCGAGCGCGTCCTCTTCTACACCAAACGGATCCATACAATCCACGAGGTGCGAGGCAAGGACGGCGTGGGTGCCAAGATGGACTCCATGGAGCTGGAGCGCGAGCGCGGCATCACGATTCAGTCCGCCGCCACGCAGTGCATCTGGCGCTCCACGCCGATCAACATCATCGACACGCCCGGGCACGTGGACTTCACCATGGAGGTCGAGCGCGCGCTCCGGGTGCTCGACGGCGCGGTCCTGGTACTCTGCGCCGTGGCCGGCGTGCAGAGCCAGTCCATCACCGTGAACCGGCAGATGACCCGCTATGGCGTGCCGCGCATCGCCTTTGTGAACAAGTGCGACCGCGCCGGCGCCAACCCCGTCCGCGTGGCCGACCAGATCCGGGAGAAGCTCGGGTTGAATGCCGTGGTGCTTCAGCTCCCCATCGGCCTGGAGGCCGAGTTCCAGGGAGTGGTGGATCTCATCGCCATGGAAGCCGTGTACTTCGACGGTCCGAGCGGGGAGGAGCTCCGCAGCGGGCCCGTGCCCGAGGAGCTGCAGGCCGAGGCGGAGCGCCTCCGGGAGCTCCTGCTCGACGCCGCCTCGCTGCACTCCGACGAGCTCACCGAGGCGATCCTCGAGGGCCGCGTGACACCCGAGGCGGTGGTCGCCGGTCTCCGCCGAGGAGTGCTCGCCCTGGACGTGGTGCCGGTGCTCATGGGATCGGCCTACAAGAACAAAGGCGTCCAGCCCCTGCTCGACGCGGTGACGACGCTGCTGCCCGCCCCGGCGGACGTGACGAACCGCTATCTGGATCTGGACTCCGTCGAGGAGCGTGACGTGGACCCGTCCGAGGACGCGCACCTGCTCGCCCTGGCCTTCAAGATCGAGGACGGCCGGTACGGTCAGCTCACCTACCTGCGCATCTATCAGGGGCGCCTGACCAAGGGCGACAGCCTGGTAAACCAACGCACCCAGCACAAGGTCAAGGTAGGCCGGATCGGACGCATGCACGCCGACGAGATGGAGGAGCTCACCCACGCCGGGGCCGGGGACATCGTCGCCCTGTTCGGCGTGGACTGCGCCAGCGGCGACACCTTCACCGACGGCACGCTCCGCGCCACGCTGACGTCCATGCACGTGCCGGAGCCGGTGATCCGCCTGACCGTGAAGCCGGCAGACAACAAGTCGCAGATGAACATGTCCAAGGCCATCGGGCGGTTCACCCGGGAGGACCCCACCTTCCGCTGCGTGGTTGACCCGGAGAGCGGGGAAACCGTGATCAGCGGGATGGGCGAGCTCCACCTGGACGTGTACATCGAGCGCATGAGGCGTGAGTACAACGCCGACGTATCCACCGGCGCCCCCCAGGTGGCCTACCGTGAGACCTTCACGCGGCGGGCCGAATTCGACTATCTGCACAAGAAGCAGACCGGCGGCTCCGGCCAGTTCGCTCGAATCATCGGCTACGTAGAGCCCACCAGCGACGGCGGAGAGTTCGTGTTCGACAACGAGGTGCGCGGCGGCACCATCCCGACCCAGTTCATCCCCGCAGTGGAGAAAGGCTTCCGGTCCATGCTCGCCGAGGGGGCGCTGATCGGCTTCCCGGTGACGGGCGTGCGCGTGGTGGTCAACGACGGCAAGGCCCACTCGGTGGACTCCTCCGAGATGGCGTTCCAGGCCGCGGCCCGCGGCGCCTTCCGAGAGGTTTTTCACCGGGCGAAGCCCGAAATCCTGGAGCCGGTGATGAGCGTGTCGGTGGAGGGCCCGAACGAGTTCCAGGGGGCGATCATCCGGACGCTCATGCAGCGCCGCGGGCTCATCGTGGGCACCACCGAGGACCACGGTTTCAGCGTTGCCGAAGCCGAGGTCCCGCTCGCAGAGATGTTCGGCTACGCCACAGACCTGCGCTCAGCGACCCAGGGCAAGGCCGAGTACACCATGGAGTTCGCGCGCTACGCGCCGGTGCCCGCGGCGATCCTGGACGAGCTGAAGAAGCAGTACGCCGACCGCGCCCGCAGGCATCGCGCCGCGGTGTGAAGGGGGAGAGATCAATGACATCCACGGATCACCAGAAACAGGCCCCTTTGCGACTGCTCGACGACTCCGTCTGCGGCCGCCTCGGGCCGGGAGACCTCGGCGTGATCACGGCCCGCGCGGGGGTCGGCAAGAGCGCGCTGCTGGTGAACATCGCCCTGGCCCAGCTGTTGCAGGAGCGGCCCGTGCTGCACGTGGCCCTGGACCAGCAGGTGGCCGAGGTCCGCGCCTGGTATGACCGGATGGTCACCGAGGCCGCTCGGCACGGCCTGCTGGAGGCCACCGACGCCCAGCGCATGGAGCTCGAGCGCCGGCGGCACATCCACAGCTACCTCCGCCAGGGGTTCACGGCCGAGAAGCTCAGCGAGGCGCTGGCGTTCCTGGCCGACGTGATGGACTTCCATCCCCACACCGTGCTCATCGACGGCTTTCCCTTCGAGCTGGCCTCCACCGAGGTGGTGGACGAGCTGCGGGACCTGGCCCGGTCGTCGGAAACCTCCATCTGGCTTACGGCCCTCACCCATCGGCACGAGCCCATTGACCCCGAGGTAGGTCTGCCCAAGCCGGTGGATCGCTTCGCTGAGCTCCTCCGACTGGTGGTACGCCTGGTGCCCGAAGGGAACCGCGTGCTGCTCCGGCTGCTCCAGGATCAAGGCGGCCCGGGGTCGGAGCAGCTCCCCATCCGGCTCGATCCCGCGACCATGCTCCTCGCCGCAGACTAGAAGCCATCTGAAAAACCGCGCCAGTCGGGTTTCCGGAGGGCCCGGAGAACCGGTCACTCAACGGTAGAAGCCTCTTCTATCTTCTCTCTTGCGTCCGACGCATAAAAAATGAAATAACAGTTTGGTGGTGCAAACGACGTCAAAGCTCCGCCGCCTCGGCGACTGGATGGAAGAGGCTCGCTTCCCGAACCGCGCGGTCTGGTACACCTGGAAGATGATCATCTGCCTGGGGATCGTGGGCATCGTCTCCATCTGCTACTTCAACGCCTCCAAATACACGGCCCACCGGCACTACGATCTGTCCACGGCCATTGACCACGCCATCCCCTTCGTGCGCTGGACCTGGTGGATCTACTTCCCGGGCTATCTGTGCGGGCTCGTCTTCTGTGTGTGCGCGTTCCGAAACACCGAGAAATTCTACAAGGTCTCCCTCGCCATCGTCATCGCGCAGTCCATCTGCACCATCGGCTTCTTCCTGCTGCCCTCCACGTTCCCCCGGCCCATCGACGCGGGCCCGGGGATCACCGGAGAGGCGCTGCGGTGGTTCTGGACCATCGACCCTCCGAACAACACCTTCCCGTCCAAGCACGTGTGCATCATGACCCTCGCCGCCATCGGCCTGTGGATCGACGACGACAACTGGCTGAAGTGGATCGGCTCGCTGTTCTGGCTCGGCGTGGTGATCACCGTACACACGACCAAGCAGCACTACCTCGTCGACGCCTTCGCCGGCGTGAGCGTCGCCTTTTTCTCCTACTGGCTCGTCTTCCACTGGCACGCCAAACGCAAGGCCGCCCGGGTCCGCGAGCCTGGAGACGGCCCCCTCGAAAAAACCGCCCGGGCCTGACCGATGCGTTTCGGAGCCCCCAGCACGAAGACCGTGGGGGTGCCCACAGGGGCCATCACCACGGACGATTCAGGAGAGCGCACATGGCCTACGAAACCGTCACCAAGGACAACCTCGAAGCGCTGATCGCCGACAGCAAGATGCTCGTGATCGACTTCTGGGCCTCGTGGTGCGGCCCCTGCAAGGCCTTCGGCCCCATCTTCGAGAAGGTGTCCGAGAAGCACCCGGACATCACCTTTGCCAAGTGCGACACCGAGGAGGAGCGCGAGGTTGCCGGAGCCTTCGATGTGCGCTCCATCCCGACCCTGGCGATCTTCCGGGAGCAGGTCCTTTTGTTCAAGGAGGCCGGCGCCTTCCCCGAGCACATGCTCGAGGAGGTCCTCACCAAGGTGCAGGCCCTGGACATGAAGGAGGTGCTCGAAACCCTCAATGCCGAAGAAAAGAGCACCGAAGACGCGCCGGCGCCCGAAGGCAAGGACGGGGAGTAGGACCAGAGAGGGGTTAGGGCCAATGCCAGTCAGTGAAGAAACTGCCGGCCGATGTCGATCCCTTGGTGCAGGCTTGGACCGGATATTTTCGGATCTCCGACCTCCGCTCTCCGCTCTCCGATTTCGGATTCCCGCTTCTCGTCAATGAAATCGGAGATCGAAGGTCTGAACACGGAACTCGGAAATCCGAAGCTTCGGCCGTTTTTTGGCTGACATCTTCCTATCTGATCGGTATTGGGGTTAGGGCTTCCCGCCGATGGCGAGCTGGATCGTCGTCTTCGCCTTTTCGATGCACCCGTCACACGTGAACCGATAGACGATGTGGAGCACGGTCTTGCCGCCGCCGTAGTGGTCCTCTCCCCGGGCCGCGTGACGGAACCGGATCCGTTTGCCGGCTTTGGTCTTCAGCGCCTCGCCGGCTCGCGGGAGCGGAATGGAGGAGCACTCCGCCGGGAGCCCGCCCTTGGCCAGGGCGCGCCGCAGGAAGGGCCCGAGCTTGCCCGCTGCGGGCTGGCCCTGGTTCACGGTCACGGCGCGATGGAAGCAGCGGGCGAGCCGGTCCAGTTCCTGCTGCACAGCAGGATCGGCCGTGCCGGGCAGCATCTTGAGAGACACCGGCTCCAGGTCTTGCGTGGACACTGCGCGCTTCGCGCCACCGGACCGCGATGGCTTGCCCGGGCCGCAGCACCAGAGCACCGCTGCCACAACCACGACAAGCAGTCGGCTACTCATTGCACTCAAGGTTGACATCCTGGTACGCATCTACGCATTCGCTGGTCGAGTTGCAGCCGATCCACTCGCACAGCCCCGTGGTGCACTGATAGTTGTCCGCGTCGTAGAGCGTGTTCGTCATCACGCAGTCGCTCACCGTGGAGCACCCCTTGTAGCACTGCGGCGTCGGGAGCAAGGGCAGAGAGCCGCACAGGTAGCTCGAGTCCATGATTGTGTCGGCACACTCGGCGCTCGAGTTGCAGCCGGTGAACTCGCACAGGCCCGTGGTGCACTGAAAGTTGTCCGCGCTGTAGAGCGAGGTCCCCAGATCGCAGTCGGCAACGGTGTTGCAGGCCTTGTAGCAGGACGGGGTCGGAAGTGCCGGCAATGAGCCACACACATAGCTGGCGTCCATCATCATATCGGCGCACTCGGCGGAGTTGTTGCAGCCCTGCCAGATGCACAGATTGCTGCTGCAGGAGTAGTTGTCAACGTCGAAGGCGGCGCTCCCGGTTCCGCAGTCGGCCACCGAATTGCACCGCTGGTAGCAGTAGGATCGTGTCACACCGCCGCCGTCGGGGTTGCTCACGCTCCCGTCCACCCCGGGGGAGCCGCCGTCGGGCCCCGGGCCTCCCCCGTCATGGCCCGACGCCGTTCCGTCAGATCCGGCGGCTCCGTCTTGGTCGGACGCCGCACTCGGTCCGCACGCCGCAACGCACAACACGCCCACCGCCAACGCGCAGCCCAGGCTCGCTCGGATCATGTCTCACTCCTGGAGATAAGCTGAGTGTGCTTAGTGTAGGCGAGGCTCGGCACCACGGCAACCGCGGACTGGAGCACTATCGGAACGACGCGGAGGGACTACTCGAAGTCGCACTCGGAGATGTAGGCGCGGAGGCGGGTCTGCTCTTGCTTGGTGAGGTTGATGAAGCGGATCCCCATCCCGGCCGGGGCGTCGCGCGCCTCTGCGCCGCGCCGGGTCCAGACGACCTTGGCATTGGCCACGATGGGCCCCTCGCCGTCCGGGATACGGAACGAGCAACGCAGCAGGGTCCCGGTTTCCAGGGGCAGAAGCGTCTTCAGGAAAATCCCGCCCTTGCCGAGGTTCATGGCCAGGTACTGTCGCGTCCCGGCCGGCACGTCCGTGGCGCAGCTCACCTCCACCATGAACGGCACCCGCTGATTGAGCTTGATGGGAATTCGCTTCTGCTTGACGATATTCGGTTGCAAGGCTCTCCTCCCAACGCACGCGGTTTACTGAGTGCTTGGATCCGGTGTAACACGGCCCAAAAATGCGGGCAAAAAAACCACCGATGTGGGAGATGTAAGGTCCCGTACCGCCTGACAGAGGTTATGACCGGGCACAGCTGACCAGAGCGGGTGAGAGGCTCAGAGCAGAAGCGCGGCGACGAGGCCTACAGCGAGGGGGATCGAGAAGTTGTCGTCCAGCCGGACCTTGCCGCTGAGCAGCTCTGCAGCGGCGCCCACTCCGGCCAGGACGGCCGCGATCCCGGAGGATCGGAGCAGCCCCACCCCCGGCACTACGAGCCACAGGAACAGCGAGGCCGCGACAAAGGTCCCCAGGAGGAAGGCGCCCGTTCCGGCGTAGCTCTTGTCTCCCACCAGCTTGACCCGCCCCCAGCGCTTGCCGGCCAGGGAGGCCAGAGGGTCGCCCACGGCCAAGGCCACGGCGCCCAGCTCGACGGCGTGCTGCGGCAGGAAGATCACCCCCAGCAGCAATGCCGCCAGATACCAGGTGGCAGAAGGGATGCGGTACGCCTCGCCGGGACGGGAGATTTTTCCGAAGGTCCGCAGCACGAACCGCTCGTTCCAGGTGGGAGAAACCCGGCGCAGCACGTCCATGAAGATGAAGAGGCCCAGGATTGAGCCACCCACCGCGAGCACCCCTGCCCGACCGAGCATCAGCTCGTACAAGGCGATGCTGAAGATCCCCATGCCGACGTGAAAGACGTTGCGCCAGTAGTTGCGCGGCTTGAAGTGCTCGAGCCGGGTCCCCGCCGGCAAGGTCAGTCGCAGCTGACGAATGGACGCCAGCAGCGCCTCGTACTGCTGCCCGAGGGACTGCCAGGTCTGGGTGAGGTTCCGCTCACGGGTGCGCCGTTGATCCAGCTCTGCCACCAGCGTCCGCAGGCTCACCGAGATCTCACCCATCCGGTCCGACAGCCTCGTGCCCGCATCCCGACCCGCCTCGCCGAAGCGCTGGGACAGCTGCCGCGCCCGCAGCAGCAGATGCTCCTTGGCCTCTGCGGCTGCCTTCCGACCCGCGAGGATCGTCTCCTCGCTGGCGATCATGAAGCGATAGAGCCCCGAGGTCAGGTCGATGATGTTCTCGGCCATGGCTTCGGCCATGCTGTCTCCGTGTCGCCCGCGATTCCCGGGTGAGCCTGCCCCCACGGAAAAGCCGTGGAATTCGAGCAGCGGTGCAAACATTTAACATAAGTGGACGAGTTGGTCTAGCGGCGATCGACGCCCACCCGCCCACCAGATCGACACGTGGCCCAGTTCTTTCCGAAGGTTCGCCAAATCGCTAGAGGTTTGCCCTTCACACCCCCTTTTTTGGTATGCTACCCTAGCTCTGGGCCACTGGATGGGATGATGATCAAAGCGGTACTAGAACATCAAGGCGGCAGCGTGGACCTGTACGAAGGGGAAACCATCGTCGGCCGCGGCCTATTGTGCGCGATCCGGTTCAACGACGACACGGTCTCGAGAAGGCACGTCCGGCTGAGCGTCACGGCTCAGGACGTGACGGTCACGGATCTGGGCAGCCGGAACGGCACCCAGGTAAACAACGAGCCGCTGACGGGAACGAAGACACTCTCGAACCAGGACGTGCTGAAGATCGGAAACGTGGAGCTGCGGATCTCCCTGGTGACGCCGGGGGACTTCCTCAACGAGATCGTCACGAGCCCAGACGCGGCCCGGGAGAAGGTGACCAGCCCGACGGTCCACCCGATGCCCCGCGCAGCGCAGCAGCAGAACGCACGGCCCACAGGGTCGCAACCCTACTTTGTGTCGCAGTCCGCGGTCCCGGTCTCCGGGTCGTCGCAGGTGAGGCTGGTCCGGGAGTCCCAGGAGCTCGCCCTCCCGAGCCGGATGGTGCGAACCTGCCCCGACTGCCGGACCCAGGTGCCCGTGCCCCAGGAGCAGTGCCACAAGTGCGGCTATGTCTGGCAGCTCCGGGGCCCACTGTCGAAGACGCAGCAGATCGCCATCAGCACCCTGGAGGAGCTGGGAATTGATCAAAAGACCTTCGACCGCACGGTGGAGCATCGCGCCGCCATCCGACAGGTGGTGGAGGTGCCGGTCATCTATCACAGCTCGGACCTGACCTTCGACGCCGTGGCCCGCAATCTGAGCCGCACCGGGATGTTCATCGCGTCGGAACTGCTGGACGCCGTCGGCACGAGCTGCACGCTGCGCGTCCTGCCCGACGGCGGCCCCGCCGTGTCCATCGGCGGCGTGGTCCAGCGGGTCGTCACGTCCCCCTCCGACACCGACCCCCAGGACGCTCACCCGGGTATGGGGATCCGATTCACCAAGATGAGCCGGGACGCCCTCGCCTGGACTTTGTCCACCCTACTCGACTCTCCGTACCCCTGAGCCCGGCAGCGGCGGTGGACAGAAAGGAGCTTCAGCCATGACCCGAGCCCGCAAGTGGGCCTCGACAATCACTGCGGTGATCGTACCCCTGCTCAGCGTCGCCGGGTGCGGGGACGATGACAACGCCACGCCGGACGCGGCGCCGCCCGACGCAGCCCTATACGACGCCGAGCCCCAACCGGACGCCCAGGTCCTGCCGGACCCCACCCAGGACTTCTCCCGGGACCTCGTCTCCACTGACCTCGTCCTCGAGGTGGAAGCCCTCCGCGGCACGGCGACCATCGAGCTCACGCCTTCAACCACCAGCGAGGGCGCCTCCTTTGAGGCGGCGGGCCTGACCATCACGGGCGTGCACAACGGCGACGCGCCCCTCAACTACGAGGTGGTCGACGGACGCCTCGATGTGGGGGTGCCCCTGGGCAGCACCACGGTCGTCGTGGAGTACGGCTTCAGCGTCCAGGGGCAGTTCAACGGACTGATGGCCACCGGCTCCACCCTGACCTGGCCCTACTACTGCGGCAACCTGTTCCCCTGCAAGTCCGATCCCACGGAGGGGCTCACCTTCACCATGAGCGTCATCGATCTGCCGGCGGGAGAGCTCGCCGTCTACCCCAGCTCGATCCCGGCCGACGCCCCGTCCTACATGCCGGCCTGGGCCACCGGCGAGTACGCCGAGCTCGAGCTCGGGACCACCTCCGGCGGCACCCACCTCCGCGCCTGGTATCTGCCGGGTGGTGAAAACGACGCGACCCAGGGCACCGCGAACCTGGTGGCCATCTTCGACTGGTTCGAAGCCACCTACGGCCCCTACCCCTTCGGCGCCGAGGCAGGCACGGTGGCCACCAACTGGGGCCCCGGCGCTTACGGCGGCATGGAGCACCACCCCTACTGGCACGTGGCGATCATCGCCATGCACGACGAGGTGGTGCAGGCCCACGAGGCGGCCCACGGCTGGTTCGGCAACGGCGTCCGCATCGCCTGCTGGGAGGACTTCGTGCTCTCCGAGGGCACCGTCTCGTACCTGGCCGCGCGCGGAATCGGCGAGGTGTTGGGCACCACCGACGCCTCCAGCGTCTGGCAGAGCTATCAGAACCAGCTCGACTCGCTCATGGGCTCCGCCGTGCCCAAGATCGCGTGGCCCGACTCCTGCGGAGACGTGGACATCCTCGAAGACCAGCTCTTCACGCAGATCCCATACATGAAGGGCGCCTTCTTCTTCCGCGCCCTGGAGCAGCGCATCACCCGCGCCACCCTCGACGCCGCCCTGGCCGCCTTCTTCAGCGACTGGGTCGGCCAGGCCGCCGGCATGCAGGACCTGCTCGACGAGATCCAGGCCACCAGCGGCTACGACCCCACCACCTGCGCCCAGTCCTGGCTCCGGGAGGAGCCCGTAGGACCGGACGTCTGCCCCTGAATCAGCGCCTGATCAGGCGGAAGAACGTCAGCTCTCCGGCCATCAGGTTCGCCACCGCGTAGCGGTCGGCGTGTGAGAAGGCCAGCCGAAGGTGCGCGAAGTCGTCCCGCGCGCGGTGGGTGTGCAGCAATCGGAGCCGCTCGGTGTCGACCCGGTAGATCCGCGCCCAGCCCCGTCCAAACACAGCCAGTCGCTTGCCGCCCGGTGACCAGGTCAGGCCGGCTCTGGGCGGACACGGCAGGGCCACCGATCGACCGAGGGTCGTCCTCAGCTCACAGCCAGGCTCGCCGGGTTTGAGGCGGGGGCGGGGCTCCACCGGGCACGCCGCACCGCACTCGGAAAGCCAGGCCCAGCGCCCCTTGGAGTGACCGGCCAACGCCCGCAGCACGCCGACCGGTGTCCAGGGACTGCCGAAGGCACGCCCGGTGCCGGTGTCCCGCAGCTGGACCTGGCTGGACTGAGCGCACGCCGCCACGCTGCCGTCACGGCTCACCGCCAGCCGCTCCCCCTTGACGAGCCAGCGCATCTTGTACTTCTCGAGCGCATAGCCGCGGACCTGCCCCCGGACGTCGCTGCGCACGAGCAGCTTGCCGTCGGCGGAAAGCCCCTGGCTGGGATCCCCCTTGAGCCCCCGCTTGCGCTTCCACGTGCGGTAGAGCCTGGGTGGATTCACGTCCACGCGATACACGTAGTTGGTGCCACTGCTCGTGGTAGCGAGCAGCGACCCGCCGTCCGCGGAGAGCAGCAGATCGCCCACCGGGCCGGGGGCCGCGAAACGCCAGAGTCGCTTCCTGGTCACCGGATCCCACCCGGTCAGGGTGGCTCTGCGGGGGAGACGCTCGGCGCTGACGAGCCGGCCCTTGGCAGACACGAGCTCGAGCACCGTACCGGAGGCTTGGTGGGGCCGCGGCAAATACACCTGCGCCCGACCCAGTTGCTGGGCAACCCAGCGCCGGACCCTGGCCGTCCGCGGGCGTGCGCGTACCTTCGCAACTGGCTGGGAAGGGCCCGGCGGTGCGCGCCGAAGGGACGCGTTGCCCTGGGGCGCCGCGCGCCGTGGGGGAGGCGAGGAGGCCCCCGACGAACAACTGGCCCAGACGAGCACAACCACGAGAACAGAAGACACGAGTCGCATGCCGACATCCTAGCGCCCGAGGCGACCAACCGCGACACAAACGTCAGAATCCACGCCTTCGCCGAGAGCCTCACCTGCGACCATGAGACGGCGCAGGACCTCCATTCACTCGCGATTTCAGAGATCTACGTGCTATAGTGGTCACGATGGGCGTAGGGCACCGATGCTGGCCCTCTTTTTGCTTTTCATTCGAGTCGAGTGAGCAAACGCAAGGAGTGTTGTGATGTCGATATGGACCCATTCTCAGCGGTGCGAACTGGGGGCCCTGGTGATCATGGGGATCGCGGTCAGCGGCTGCGGGTCCGGTACAGACGCCGGCAATGGGAACGGCAACTGGAACCACGTGCCCCAGACCTGCATCGTGGACGGCCAGTGCAGCATCACCGAGAGCTGCTTCACCTGCCCGGCCGACTGCTGCCCGGACTGCGACCCGGCGATCCTCACCACCCAGCAGCCCCACGACTTCCTCGTGAGCGCCATGGTCTGGCCCAGCTCCGCCTCCCAAGCGGCCGAGTACGGACTGGACCTCGATGGAGACGAAGACGCCGACAACAAGGGCGGCCAGATCGTCTCCCTCTTCGAGGGAAACGGCGCGTTCATCAACGACTATATCGCCCACCGGATCGCCCGCGGGGAGATACTCCTGGTGGTGCGAATCTACGCCGATGACCTCGCGGACGACGACGAGGTGCTGGTCCAGGTCCAGCCGGCCGAAATGACGGACGCCACGCCGATCTTCGACGGCAACGATGAGGTGGCCCTGTCCACGGAGGCACCGGTGAATCGATTCACCTGCGGCTCGATCCGGAACGGAACGCTGGAGACCTGGCCCGCGGCCGAGGTGCAGCCCCTGCCGAGCCCCATGGGCGTGGCCGAGGGCGGCGGCCTGCTCGACTTCCACCGGATGCGCGTGGCCGGCGCGGTCCCGTCCGGCGAGCCCTCCACCCTCATCGTGGCCGGGGGCCTCACCACGGACACGGTCCGGCAGGAGCTGCTGCCGGAGATCGCGATCATCCTCAATCGGGAGCTCGCGGCCAACCCCAACTCCCAGTTCTCTCAGGCCACCCGCCAATTGCTGGACGGCCAGTGCGTGCAGCTCGAAGACGTGGAGGGCTGCGAAGACGTCGTGTCGGGCCAGGGCGAGTGCATCGCGGGCGAGGATCCCCCCTTCCTCTCCGGCACCGAGGTCAAGTGCAACTCCCTGATGTACAGCGTCACCACCCCCGACATCGACGCCGACGGCGACGGCGACGACGACCTCATGAGCTTCGGCTGGCAGCTCACCGTCGTGCCCGTCACCATCACGGACTGAGCGCATACCACGGTTGCTTCCCGGGCCGACTTGTCGCATCGTCTGGAGCATGCGACACCGCCGAAACGATCTCACACGGGTTCCCCGTTTCCTGACCGCCGTTGCGCTCGCGACCCTGCTCGCGGCCTGCCCGGCCGAAAAGACCGGGGAGGTGGCCCGGCTGGACACGGGACCTTTCAGGTTGTCCTACGACACCGACCTGCTCACGCTCACGCTGACCCGGGGGGAGGACGTGCTGCTGACTCTGCCCATGGATGGACTGCAGCTCGGACGGGTGGACGAGGTGAGCGACGACGTGAGCTACGATCCCTGGCCCCTGGTGAGCGAGGATCCGGTGTACGACCCGCCGGACGGGCTGCGGTGGCTGAACGTGGTCTCGGCGCGGGTGTCCTCGACGGGCACCGACACCTTCGCGCTCGCGCTGACCTTCGAACAGGAGGCGTCGGCGGCGCTCACCGTCACGGTCAACGATGAAGGCAGCTTTCGGCTGGAGCTGGTGCCCGACGCCGGGGCGGATCAGGTCGCCTATTTCCGCCTCCGTCCCCGGGTGGACAGCGCCGAGGGATTCTACGGCCTCGGCGCGCAGCTCGACGACGTGAACCTGCGGGGGCGACGGAAGGCGATGCAGCTCGAGCTCGACAGCGGGATCGAGAGCTCGTACAACGAGGCGCACGTGCCGGTGCCGCTGATCCTCGGCTCCACGGGCTGGGGGCTCTTTTGCCACAGCCCCTACCCGGGCGCCTTTGACGTAGCCACCCAGGCGGACGACCTGGTGGAGGCGACCTTCGGCACCGGGCCGGCGTCCTCGGAAGGGTTCGTGTTTCACCTCTTCGCGGCCGAACACCCCCTCGACCTCACCCGGCACTACTACGAGCTCACCGGCTACCCGGTGCTGCCGGCGCGCTGGGCCCTCGGCCCCTGGATCTGGCGCGACGAGAACGACGACCAGGCCCAGGTGGAGAGCGACATCGCCACGATCCGGCAGCTCGACCTGGCCACCACCGGCTACTGGATCGACCGGCCCTATGCCAGCGGCGTGAACAGCTTCGACTTCGACGCCAGTCAGTTCCCGGATCCCCAGGCGATGATCGACGAAATGCACGCCCTGGGCTTCCGGGTGGCGCTCTGGCACACGCCGTACCTGGACGAGGACGACCCCGACGTGCAGGCCCTCCACGACGAGGCGCTGGCGAACGACTACTTCCCCCCCCGGACCAGCATCAACTTCAACAACTGGTCGGATCCCATCGACCTCACCAACCCGGACGCCTACGCCTGGTGGCAGGGGCTCATCCGGCGTTACACCGACATGGGCATCGAAGGCTTCAAGCTCGACTACGCCGAGGACATCGTCACCGGCGTGTGGGGCGCCCGGAACGTGTGGGAGTTCTGGGACGGCTCGGACGAGCGCACCATGCACAGCCAGTACCCGATCTTCTACCACCGGGTGTACGCCGAGACGCTGCCGACGACCGGCGGCTTCCTCCTGTGCCGCGCCGGCACCTACGGTGACCAGCAGAACGTCTCGGTGATCTGGCCCGGAGATCTGGACTCCAACATGGCGCACCACCGGGAGGAGACCACCGACCACGACGGGAATCCCTACACCGCCGTGGGGGGACTGCCCGCGTCCATGATCTACGGACTGACCCTGGGGCCGTCCGGCTTCCCGTTCTACGGCTCCGACACCGGGGGCTACCGCCACTGCCCGCCGGACAAGGAGACCTTCACGCGCTGGTTCCAGCAGACCGCGCTGTCCTCGGTGATGCAGGTGGGCACGAGCTGCAACGACGTGGCCTGGGAGTTCGACTCCGAGAGCGGGTTCGACCAGGAGCAGCTGGACTGGTACCGGATCTACACCCGGCTCCACCTCCGGCTCTTCCCCTACGAGTGGACCTATGCCCAGCGCATCCTGACAGACGGACGTCCCATCCAGCGGCCGCTGGGCCTGCAGTACCCGGAGCTCGGCGTCCACCCGTGGGATCAGTACCTGTTCGGCGACGACCTCCTCGTCGCGCCGGTCATGGTCCACGGCGCCCGCGACAGAACAGTCCTGTTCCCCCCGGGGCGCTGGATCGACTGGTGGACCGGGGAGGCCTACGACGGCGACCAAACCCAAACCGTGGACGCCCCCCTGGGAATCCTGCCCCTGTACCAGCGCGAGGGCAGCATCGTGCCACTCCTCCGCCCCACCATCGACACCACGGCGCCCACCACCGCGGACGCGTCCCTGGTGGACTCCTACGACACCACCCCCGGTGTGCTCTACCCCGTGGTCGCCGCGGGAGAGGCCTCCACCTTCGCGCTGTTCGACCAGACCGAGCTCCGCCAGGCCCACGACGGAACATCCCTCTCGCTCTACTACGCCGAGGGCAACGAGTTCACCCTCGGCGCCCTGTTCTCCGTCGTGGCCTTCGGCGCCCCCCCGCCCGCCGCGGTCACGGACAACGGCTCCTCACTCACCGAGGAGCCCAGCCTGGCCGACCTCGAGGCCGCCGAGTCCGGCTGGTTCCACGACCCCACCGGCAACGGCACCCTCTACGTCAAGGTGGCTGGAGGCCAGCACCAGCTCATCGTGGAGCTCTGAGGGTATGTGTTCACGGGTGTGCAATTTGCAGCCCCTCCCGAGCGCAGCGAGGCTACCCCCGGAGGGGGCGGAGGGGGAGAGCTGAGCCGCGAAGCGGCGGATCGATCTCCGGAAGGGGGCCCAGCCTTGCTCGGTGCCGAAACCAGACCGACAAATCCGCCGCTCCGCGGCGGAAGACTCCCCTCCCGTCCTCTCAAGGGGGAGCCCGCGCTGCGCGCAGGGGGCAGTGCCGTCGCCCACGTGAACGGTTACCCCGATTCCGAAGGGTTCCGCAGTCGAGGGTTGATCTCTACGAGGAAATGGGATTTGTTGGGTGGCCTGTGGTATAGATTCCCGAACAGGAGGTTTCGCATGCTCCGGAAACAGCTCACAGTTGCTTGGTTCGTCGCCCTCGCGCTCAGCGTGGCCGCCTTCGGGTTCGCGGCGTGCAAGAAGGAGCCGAAAAACAAGGGTAAGACCGGTGACATGGCCGCTGCCATGGACCAGACCGACCCCCCTGCCACCCCGGTGGAGATGGCGGCCGACGGCATGGGCGCCCTGGACATGGCGGCCGCGGACATGGCGGCCATGGACACCAACGACGACACCGACGACATGGCCGCGGACCCGACCATCCCCACGGCCGGACAGGCCACCGCACGGATGATCCTCATCGGGTGGAAGGACTCCAGCGTGCCGGTGGAGGTCAAGCGGAGCAAGGACGACGCCAGGAAGCTGGCCGAGGCCGCCCTGGCCGACGCCAAGCGGGACGCCTCGGAAAAGAACTTCATCAAGCTGGTGAAGAAGTACAGCGACACCGCCAAGGAGAGCGGCGGCAAGGTGGGACCCTTCGGCCCCAAGGAAGTGCCCGCCTACATCGCCAAGGCGGTGTTCCCCCTGAAGAAGAACGGCGTCTCGGCCATCGTCGAGACCAAGGCCGGCTTCCACATCTTCATGCGCACGAAGTAGCAGCCAGAAACAGTCGCTGTAGGGGGACGGACAGGGCCGTGAGGCGATCGCCCGCTGTTAGAACTTGAAGGTGATGCCGCCGCCGCCGTACACCCGCGGGTCCCCGTACTGCTCCCCGAACATGGCCACGTTGAAGTAGTTCTGCCACATGGAGCGCTGCTTGGACCCGGGCGCGCCCCGGAGCTCTAAGTGGATGGACGCCCACTTGGCCACGGCGATCTCGACGTCGAGGCTCATCATGAAGCGCCCGCCCGTGAGCCGGCCACGGTGGGCATCGGCGCTCTCCCTCAAGTGACCGCGCCAGGCCGGCGGCACACGAGCGAGCTCTGCGTCCCGCGCTGTCGTGTCGGCGGGATCGACGATATCCAATTCCTGGCACCACGCAGCCTCACTCTCCCGCTCGTAGTCGACGTTAATGTTCGGCCGTTCGGACAGGCAGTACGCGTCCGAATACACCTTGCCCCACATCCGGACCGAGACCGTGATCAGGTTGCGGAAGCTCAGGGACGCCACCGCGCCGACCGAGAACTCGACGGTGTTCCGGGACTTCCAGCCGGGACCGCCGCCGATCTCCAGGAAGGCCCCGAGAGAGAAGGGGCCGGCCGCGAGGAACTGGGAGCGGACGTGCGCGGCAAAGGAGTTGATCATGCCCTGGACCCGCACGATCACGCCCGCGTCGATGCCGAAGTTCCCCTTCTTGTAGGCGCCGACCGTCAGGCGGACCACGGCGAAGTAGGGCAAAAAGCCCAGGGTGATGTCCGCGGTGAACTTCCCGGGGACCACTGTCATGGCCCCGAAGGAGCTGAGGCCCCGGATCACCTCCTCGTTGGTGGGGCCGGTGCGGATCTCGCGGAGGTCTAAGTGGATGGACGCTGGCTTCCCCCCCTCGATGGCGATGGACCGCTTCTCGCGGTGGAAGCCGTTGAGCTCCACGTCGATGGCGTAGGTGCCGACCTGCAGCGTGTAGTCCAGCAGGGGCGTGCGCCCGACGGGCTTGGTGTCGATGAAGATCGTGGCCCCGGGCGGGCTGGAGGTGATCTTGATCATGCCCCCCGCCTTGAGCAGCGCGGTGATCGTGTAGGCGTCCCCCTTCTTGAGGGTGAACTTCTCGGTGTGGGTCATGAAGCCCCGCTTCATCACCTTGACGATGTGCAGCCCGATCCCCACCTCCTTGAGCTCGATGGGCGCCTTGCCCATGCGCCTGCCGTCCAGGATGATCTGCGCGTCGGGCTGATCGCTCTGGATCCGGATCGTGGCCGAGGGGACGTCCACCTTCTGCTTCTCGAGGTCCACCGTGACCAGGCTCTGCTGGTTGATCACCACCTTGAAGGGCACCTGCTTGGGCTCGTAGCCCTTGGTCTTGACGAGCACGATGTGATCCCCGGGGATCAGGTTGTGCACCGTGGCCGGACAGACCCCCTTGCGATCCCCGTCCACGTAGACGTCGGCGCCCGGCACGTTGCACACCACGCGCAGGGTGCCGCTCTTGGGAATGGACGCGCCGATGGCGGCCTTGACGGTCGCGGTCTTGCCGCTCTCCACCACCACCACCTGCTTCCACGGGGTGGCGCCCTTCGCCTTGATCTCCACAGTGTGCGGGCCGACCGCCAGGTCGGGCACCACCACCGGCGCGGTGCCGATGAGCTTGCCGTCCACGTACACCTCGGCGCCGTTCACGTCGGCGCTGATGAGCAGCGTGCCCTTCGGTTTGGCCAGGGGCTTGAGCATGGCCGAGACGGTCCAGACCTGCTTCTCGGCCACGGTCACCCACTTCGAGTGTGATTTGAAGCCGGGCTTCCTGACGATCACCTGGTGCCGTCCGGGCGCAACCTTGATCTTCATGGGCACGGTGCCCTTCTGCACCCCGTCCACATAGATCATCGCCCCGGCGGCGTTGCCCGAGACGTCGCTCTGCACGTCGATGATCCCCGGCTGGATCTCCCGCACGAGCACCACGTTGATGCGGTACCGGCGCCACCGGCTGGTCCCGTAGAACTGGTGCTTGAGGTCCTTGTAGCCGTCCTTGGCGAAGATCAGGGTCAAGTTCTTCTTCCGCGGCAAGCGGATCTTGTTGCACGGCGTGTAGCACATGATGCCGTGGCTCTTGTCGTTGACGTACACCGCGGCCTGCTCCGGAGCCGAGGTCAGGTACACGCGATACGACCATCCGCTGCGACCCTTGTCCTCCCACGGCTTGCGCGCCTGGGCAGGGGATGACGCAGAGGCGGCCCACAGCAGGAACAGTGCCGGCGACAGTAGAATCCACTGCCTGATAAACCTAGTCATGAACGCTCCTCACTGGCGCATCTCGCGCCCAGGTGATGGTCAAATGCGTCGTGATTCCCAGCCCACGGCGCACCGGACGACCGTGTCCAGGGTAGCCAGTGGGCCGCGTCCAGTCAACATGAGCCTGACATCCAATCTTCACCAATGGATTCGGCTAGGTAACCGTTCACGTGGTAGACGGCACAGCGCCCCCGCGCGCAGCGCGGGCCACCCCTTGAGGGGACGACAGGCGCGTACCTCGCCGCGGAGCGGCGGATCTGTCGGGCTGGTTTCGGCGCGGTGCGAATGCCGGCACCTGCCGGAGATCGATCCGCCGCTTCGCGGCTCAGCTCTCCGCCTCCGCCCCCCCCGGTGAACACAGACTCGGAGAGAAAGCCATGACTTCGCCCTGCGTTCCAGCTACAGTGGACAGGCGCGCGATACCACCTTTGCGGGGAATGCAGACGGCACCCTCGAGGCGCCCCGGCGACGCCGAGCTCGCATACGGACTGCGAGATCTTGAAACGTTTCGAATTGGATCAATAGTAGGGCCATGAAGATCTCGCGGTTCTTCAGACAGGCACTCGGGACCCACTCCCAAAAGGAGCTGGCCCGGGCCGAAGGGTTGCTCGAGCAGATCGAGGACGCAGGGCGCGGCCTCGCGAAGGGATCAGACGACGAGCTCCGCCAACGGGCGTCCCGCCTGCGGGCCCGCGCCCGGGACGGCCTCGATCCGGACGCGCTGCTGGTGGAGACCTTTGCCCTGGTGCGTGAGGCGTCAGCCCGCACCATCGGCCTCCGCCCCTACGACGTGCAGATCATCGGAGCGATCGCCCTGCACCACGGCAACATCGCGGAGATGAAGACCGGCGAGGGCAAGACCCTGGCCGCCACGCTGCCGGTGGCGCTCAACGCCCTGGGCGGCCACGGCGTGCACGTGGTGACGGTCAACGACTACCTGGCCTCCCGGGACGCGGCCTGGATGCGTCCGGTCTACGAGCTCCTGGGGCTGTCCGTGGGCGTGATCACCGAGGAGCTCGACCCCGAGCAGCACCGTGACGGGCGCCGGGCCGCCTACGCGGCGGACATCACCTACGTGACCAACCACGAGCTGGTGTTCGACTACCTACGGGACAACCTGGCCTTGACCCCGGAGGAGGTGGTGCTCCGCCCGCTCCGGTACGCCGTGGTGGACGAGGTGGACTTCCTGCTCCTGGACGAGGCGCGCACGCCGCTGATCATCAGCGGCGAGGCCGGGCACGACCCGACCCACTGCCTGCGCGCCCGCGAGATCGTTGCCCCGCTCAAGAAGGGCCGGCACTTCGAGGTGGACCAGCGCACGCGCCAGGCGTCGGTGCTGGAGGCGGGGTGGAGCGCCATGGAGCGCGCCCTCGGCATCCGGAACCTGGCGGACGCGGCGCACCAGGAGTGGCAGCACGCGCTGCACAACGCGCTGCTGGCTCACGCGGTGTACGAGCGGGACGTGGACTACATCGTGCGGGACGACAAGGCCTTCATCGTGGACGAGTTCACGGGCCGCGTGTCCGAGGACAAGCGGTTCGCCGACGGCCTGCACCAGGCGCTGGAGGCCAAGGAGGGCCTGCCGGTGCGCCCCGAGGACCGCACCCTGGCCAAGACCAGCTACCAGACCTTTTTCCAGCTCTATCCGAAGCTCTGCGGCATGACCGGCACGGCGGCGTCGGCCAAGGAGGAGCTCGCCGCGACCTACGGCCTCCGGGTGGTGGTGGTGCCCACGCACAGGCCGCTGATCCGGCAGGACTACGCGGACGTGGTCTACACCTCCGGCGACGAGAAGTTCAGCGCGGTGGTGCAGGAGATCCGCGAGCTGCGCGCGGCCGGCCGGCCGGTGCTCGTGGGCACCACGTCCATCCGCGAATCCGAGCGGCTCAGCGGGCTGCTCGGGCACGACATTCCCCACGAAGTGCTCAACGCCAAGAACCACGCCCGGGAGGCGGCGGTCATCGCCCAGGCCGGGCGCTCGGGCGCGGTCACCATCTCCACGAACATGGCCGGCCGCGGCGTGGACATCCTGCTGGGCGGCAACCCCGATCCCCTCGTGGCGGGCGGCGACCCGGATCCAGGGGCGCTGGAGGCCCGCCGGGGCGCGTGTGCCGAGGACCGGGAGCGGGTCGTGGCCGCGGGCGGGCTCGCCGTCCTGGGCACCGGGCTGCACGAGGCAGCGCGGATCGACGACCAGCTCAGCGGCCGTGCCGGACGGCAGGGTGACCCGGGCAGCTCGCAGTACTTCCTGAGCCTCGACGATCCGGTGTATCGCAAGTTCGGACACAGCCTCCGGTTTCCCGAGGTGCTGGAGGCGCTCCACGAGCGCCTGGCCGACCACCCCGACAACGAGCCCATCACCGACCGCTCGGTCTTGGGGGCGCTGGAGGAGCTCCGCAAGAAGGTCGAGATTGAGAACGAGGCCATCCGCAAGGAGGTCCTCAAGTACGACCAGGTGGTGGAGGCCCAGCGCCGGACCATCTTCGGGTGGCGCAACCGCCTGCTGGGGACCGACGGGGAGGAGGCCCTGGCGCTGCTCACCGAGCTGACCGACGAGGTGGGCGAAGACCTCGTCTACCGCCACTTCGCCGGGAGGAATCCCATCCTCGCCGAGCACTACGAGGAGCTCAGCGCCGAGGTGGAGGCGCGCTTCGGGTTCGTGCCCGACCTGGACACCCTGGGACCGCAGCAAGACTGGACCCCGGAGGCGGCGGGATCCCTGGTCGTCGCCACGCTGCGCGCGGTGGAGCAGACGGTGATCGGCCTGCTGGGGCGCGAGCTGTACGCGGAGGCCGGGCGTCAGCTGCTCCTGTCGACCATCGACGAGCTGTGGACGGATCATCTGACCACCCTCGAGCGGGTGGACGAGGGGATCGGCCTGCGCTCCTACGCGGAGCTGGACCCCCTGGTCGAGTACCGCCGAGAGGCGGGGCTGCTCTTCCAGGACCTGCTCCGGGAGATCCGCACGGAAACCGCGGCCCGCACCTGCGCCTTCGCCGCAGCAGAGGAAGCGCAGGAGGGCCGCGACGAGCCGCTGCTACCGTCCCAGCGCCGGGAGCAGCGACGCACCCTCAAACGCTAGCCCGACGAGAGCCCACGGGGGCGAGACGAGGAAGGAAAGGTGGAGGACATGAAACTGACCCGAAAGACAATCCCGGCTCTGTTCGTTGTTCTATCGATCCTGGCGGCCGTGCCGGCGTGCAAGAGCAAGAAGCGACTCGACAAGTCGGTAGACAAGCTCGTGACCGCCCTGGTCCAGAATGATTACAAGGCGTTCGAGCAGATGTCCCACGAGAAGCTGGTCGCCAAGTTCCCCAAGAGCAAGTTCGGGCTGCTGTCCCAGAGCGTGAACCTGCTCGGCAAGTACAAGGAGCGCACCATGAAGGGCATCCACGCCAGGACCGGCAAGGTGCGCGAGGGCCGCTACGTCCTGACGTTCGAAAAAGGCAAGGCCAACCTGGAGCTCACCCTCGTCCGGGGCAAGCTCACGGCGTTCCTGTTCAGCGGCGACGACATCGAGGCCGCCATGAGGAAGGTCCGGGTCCAGGCCTTCTCCAAATTCGAGGTCGGTAGCTTCCAATTCGTGGACACCGTCGGTAACGCCAAGAACAACGTGTTCCGCGTCGGAGAGACGATCCGCTTCCGGATCGCGGTCCACGGGCTCCAACTGTCGGGGACGACGCTGAAGGTGGTGGCAGATCTCCAGGTCGTCGACGCCCAGGGCAAGGTGGTGCTCGACAAACCCAAGCTGGTGGACGCGTCGCTGCCCGGCAAGCCCGACGACCCGCCGGT
>JBDRSE010000355.1:0-18094 GCA_043825095.1 bacterium | reverse complement strand
CCTCTTCAGGGGCCCTGACGCGGCGGACCGTGGACAACGGCCAGTGTCGCGCCAGCTCCACGCTCGGGCTTGTCACAGGATTCCCTGGGCGCGCGAAGAGCGACCAGCGACCACACCGCCCGACCAATCAGCTGGCGCGGGGCTCGCCGCTGTCCACGGCGGGGCGCGGCGAGCCCCTGAAGGAGGCACGTCGACGCGCCCCGCCGTGGGCAGCTTGCGAGCACCGTGACAGCGAGCATGCAACGCTGGAAGGCGACTTGTCGTAGAGGTGACAGGGTTTGGGTGAGTTATCATCAGGTGCTTCTGGTCGTAATGCGACACAACTCGGGAAGGGACCGCAACCCTCGGGACTTAGGTCGCCTAGGGCGACACAACTCGGGAGGGGTCCCCAACCCTCGGGACTTAGGTTGCCTGAGGCGACACAACTCGGGAGGGGTCCCCAACCTCGGGAGTTGGACCGCACTGGGCGATCGAGGCGGGGCGCAGTCCTTTTTTCAAGTGTGGCGAGCTGGATGGACTATGGATTGCGACGAATGAGACACGGCACTAGTCTGTGATGACCTGGATGCCCTTGCGGATTTTGCGGAGGATCCGAAAGGCCTCGACGGCCACGAGGACGCTGACGACGCAGCCCAGGAGGGCGAGCAGGGGGAGGCCGAGCTTGCCCCAGGAGGTGGCCACGCCGAGGGCGATTCCGAGGCCGGCGCCGACGGCGCCGGAGGCGGACAGGGCGATGACGAACCGTTTGAGGCGCTTGTGCTCGGCGTGGAGGGCAGCGGAGAGCTCGAAGCCGAAGAGCACGCCGAGAAAGCCGAACAGGACGATCGAAAAGGAGGTGCCGAGGAAGGCGAGCACGGAGGTGTGGGCGAGAAGCGCGCCGGTGACGGCGCCGAGGGCGGCGCCTGCCGCGAGGCTGCCCAGCGTGAGCTTCCAGGAGGGGCCTTTTCCGCTGCCCAGGAAGCCCTGCACGAAGGCCTTGGTTTCACCCTTGAGATCCACCTCGTCCTCCACGTCTATGCCCCTTGTCCAGGCGGCGAAGCGGGGGCGATAGAGCTTGCGGGCGACGAGGTTGCCGAGGGCCGCGCCAAAGGCGGCGGCCACACCGCAGGCGAGCAGGAGCTTGGTCGCTGCCATGCCCACAGCCGCGGCGATGGCGCCCGCGAGCGCGGCCAGGGACGCGCCGAGGACCACGGCGAACATGCCCGAGAGGCGACGGCGCTGGCGGTCCTCCTCGGCCACCAGCTCGTGCCGAACGCCGTCGTCGGCGGGGTCGAGAAGCGGCTCGAATTCGTGCACCGGACAGCGCTCGGTCCCGTAGAGCCGGCCGCAGATCATGCACAGGCGGGCGCCCTCGGGTGCTGGGTCGGGGGAGTCTACGGGGGCCAGGTGGCGCAGGGTGTGCACCGTGGAGTGGCCGAACCGGGCCAGGGCGACGCCGGCCGCGCCGCCGGCGATGGCCGCGATTCCGAGCACCAGCTTCGGGGAGAAGGAGGGGAAGAGGCTGCCGACGGTGGGTCCGATCCAGTAACCCAGGGCCGCCCCCAAGGCGCCGCCGAGCACGAGCCCCCACAACGGCGGGCCAGAGGTCTGCTCTGCTGCCCTGTCGTCCCCGTGGTCGCTGGTCCAGCGCGCGAAGCGCGGCTTGAACACCCGCCTGCCGATGACTCCGCCCACCAGGGCGCCGCCGGCTGCAGACAGGGCGATGAGGATGAGGGGGCTCACTGGCAGGGAGCCCGCCGCGGAGGAGATCACGAGGCCCAGGATTCCGGCCACCAGGCCGCCGGCGAAGGCGATCCCGCCCTGGATCAGCCGCCGGCGCCGGTCGTCGAGCCCGACCAACATGTGCCCAACGTCGTCATCGGCAGGATCCAGAAGCGGCTCGTCGGGGTGCTGGGGACAGAACTCTCCCGGGTACGCCTCGGCGCACAAGGTGCAGAGCCGCCGCTCTTCCCCAGTCCCTGACTCAGCTGTGAAGGACATTCCGCTTCCTTACTCCCCCTCACCAAAAAAGTTGCGGCGGCGCTCGTGGATGTCGGTGAAGATGGCGTCCTTGGCCCCGCCGTAGGAGGCGGTCACCTTCTGCTGCTGCATGTCGAGCACGAAGGTGGAGTCCTTGCCGAAGATCTTGTTGAACACCACCTTGAACCAGTTGCCCGCCTCGTCCTCGCAGGCGATCTCGGCCAGCTCGTCGTTGTAGGGCGCCGTCAGGTTGGCGCCGCACTTGTGGTTGATGCACTCGTACTCCACCTTGGCGCCGTCGTACACGCGCACCCCCTCGCCCACGATGCAGCCGTGCTGGCCGAGGGTCGCCGAGAAGTAGAACATCGTCTTGCAGGAAAAGGTGGTTGAATGCAGCCGACCGACCATCTTGATCAGACTGCCGTCCAGAAACGAGAGCTTCTGCCCGCAGTGGGGGCAGGTAAACGTCATTTTGCCTTGGGGTTCCATCTCTGCAATCACTCCTTCGGTTGCGCGTCGGGCGCGCCCAAACCGGTCGCCGTTTCAGACCTCGAGATACTCCAGCGCGCGCGTCGGGCAGAACTGCGCGCAGGCCGGCTCACCACCGCACACGTCACACTTGATCACCGCGCGGGCCGCGGCTTCCACGGCGAGGTTGCCGAAGGGGCACGCCGGCACACAGGCGTTGCAGCGCACACATCGATCGGATTGCACCTCGATGGCACCCGTCTCGGCGTTGCGCCACAGCGCGAAGACCGGGCACGCCTTGACACAGGCCGCCTCGTCGCACTGCAGACAGAGGATGGGCACGTAGACGTCCCGGTCCACGGTGCGCACCTGCACCCGCGAGCGACCCGGAATCCCGGCGTTGGCATGCCGGAAGGCGCAGGCCACCTCGCAGGTCCGGCAGCCGATGCAGCGCCCGGGGATCACGTGCAGGATCTTATTCATGGGTCTGCTCCTTTTCGCTGACGACCATGTGTTGGTACATGGTATGGGCGATCCGGCCGCGGCTGCACTCGTCGCAGGTCTCGAAATGCGACGCCGGCAGGCCGCTCTCAGCCACCCGGCTCTGCATGTACTCCCGGGTGATGTACGACCGACCGCAGGCGGTGCACCGCACCAGCTCGAAGTCGCGATCCCAGATGCGCCGCTGGCCGTTCCGATCCACCAGCGGGATGTTGTCCGTCGGACAGATCCGCGCGCAGGAGCCGCAGCCAACACAGTCGGGGGGGGGCTCCTTGAGGGGCGACGCAACCTCCCGTGCCGGACCCCGCCCCGCCATGGCGATGGCGGTGTACCCCAGCTTCGCGCACACCCGGACGCACAGCCCGCACAGGATGCAGTTGTCCCGGTTCAGATCCGGCGGATAGCTGCTCCGCCGGAGCCCCGCCTCGGCCGCGAGCTGCCGGATCACCGCCGAGCCGGGGCAGCGCGCCAACAGCAGGTCGAGCACCTCCCGCCGCGTCTCGAGCACCGGATCGGTTTCGGTTTCCACGACGAGCCCGGCCTCCACCGGATACTTGCAGGCCGTCACAATCCGGGACGCGGACCGACCCGGCTTGCGCACCTCCACCACACACAGGCGACACGAGGCGTAGGGCTCGAGCGCCGCGTGGTGACACAGGGTGGGCACCTCGAAGCCGGCCTCGCGGATGGCCTGCAGCAGCATGGTTCCCCGCCGGGCGGTGACCCGACGGCCGTTGATGTCCAGGTTCAGCATTCCCACTTCGCGCTCCTATGCCACGTCGATCGCGTCGAACTTGCAGGACTGAAAGCACACTCCGCAGCGGTCGCACAGGTCCTGATCGATGACGTGGGGTTGCTTTTTCTCTCCGGCGATCGCCTTCTGAGGGCACGCCCTTCGACAGAGCGTGCACCCATTGCACTCGGCATTGATCGTGTAGGTGATCAGCGCCCGACAGGCCGCCCCCGGGCACTTCCGCTCCTGGATGTGCGCCTCGTACTCGTCCCGGAAATAGCGCAGCGTGGACAGCACCGGGTTCGGCGCCGTCTGACCCAAGGCGCACAGGGATCCGCGCATCATGGAGCGGCTGAGCCGCTCGAGCAGCTCGATGTCAGACGCCGCGCCCTCGCCGTCGCAGATGCGGGTGAGGATCTCCAGCAGCCGCCGGTTCCCCTCCCGGCAGGGCACGCACTTGCCGCAGGACTCGTCCACCAGGAACCGCACGAAGTACCGGGCCACGTCCACCATGCAGGTGCGATCGTCCATGACGATCATGCCGCCCGAGCCCATCATGGAGCCCACCTCGGTGAGCACGTCGAAGTCCACGGGCTTGTCCAGCATCGACGCGGGCAGGCAACCGCCCGAAGGGCCGCCCGTCTGCACCGCCTTGAAGGTACGCCCCTCCGGGACCCCACCGCCGATGTCGAAGATGATCCGCCGGAGGGTGATGCCCATGGGCACCTCCACCAGGCCGGTGTTCTTCACCTTGCCCACCAGGGAGAAGATCTTCGTGCCCTTGGACCCGCCCCAGGGGTTCTCGCTCACGTCGCCGGTGCCGATGGCGGTGTACCACTCGACGCCCCGGTTGATGATCACCGGCACGTTGGCCCAAGTCTCCACGTTGTTCAAGTTGGTGGGCTTGCCGTACAGGCCCGATTCCACGGTGTGCACGTACTTGGCCCGGGGCTCGCCCACGTAGCCCTCCAGCGACGCCATCAGCGCCGTGGACTCGCCGCACACGAAGGCGCCGCCGCCCCGGGACACTCGGATGTCGAAGTCGAACCCCGTCCCCAGGATGTCGTCCCCGAGCAGCCCCTTCTCCCGGGCCTGCTCCAAGGCCACGCCCACGTTGGCCACCGCCAGCGGGTACTCGTTTCGCACGTAGATGTAACCTTGGCTCGAGCCGATGGCGTAGGCGCCGATGAGCATGCCCTCGAGCACCGCGTGGGGGTTGCCCTCCAGCAGCGACCGGTCCATGTAGGCGCCGGGGTCCCCTTCGTCGGCGTTGCAGATGACGTACTTGGGATCCCCCGGCGCGTCGCGGCAGCTCCGCCACTTCACCCCCGCCGGGAACCCGCCCCCGCCGCGGCCCCGCAGCCCGCTCTTCAGGATCGTCTCGATGATCTCGTCGGGGGTGGCGCCGCCCAGCACCTTGGCCAGGGCCTGGTAGCCGCCGATGGCGAGGTAGTCGTCGATGGACGTGGGCCGGATCTTCCGCCCGGGCGCCAGCAGCACCTGCTGCTGGTGCTTGTAGAAACCAATGTCGCTCTCCTTGGCCACCCGCTCGCCGGAGGCCGGATCCACGTACAGCAGGTCCTCGAGGATCTCTCCCCGCTGGAGCGTCTTGGCCACGATCTCCGCGGCCCGCTCCGGCGCCACCTTCTGGTAGAAGATGTCGTCGGGGTAGATCACCAGCAGCGAGCCCCGCTCGCAGAAGCCGTGGCAGCCCGTGTCCACGATCTCCACGGTCTCGGTCAGACCGGCGCGCTCCACCTCCTGCTGCAGCGCCGCGGCGAGGGCGCCGCAGCCGTAGGCCTGACACCCGGTGCCGGTACACACCGAGACGATCTTGCGGTCGGGATTGCGCTGGGCCAGCAGGCCGTCCCGGTACTCTGTCAGTTCCTTCAAGCTGCGAATCGCTGGCATGGGCTCAATCCTTTTTCCGCAGTTTCCGAACGAGCTTGCCCACCTGGTTGGCTCGGAAGTGGCCGTGGTACTCCCCGTTGGCGATCACCACCGGGCCCAGGGCGCAGGCGCCCACGCAGTTGACGCCGAAGACGGTGAACTCCATGTCCGGCGTGGTTTCGACGTCCGGGGGCAGCTCCAGCGCGCGGCGCAGCTCCTCTCCCACGCTGGTGGCGCCGCGCACGTGGCAGGCCGTGCCCTCGCAGACCTGCACGATGTTGCGCCCCCGTGGCTCGAGGCTGAAGGCCGCATAGTACCGCGCTACGGCGTAGACGTCCGCCAGAGACACCTCCAGCCCCAGCGCCACCTTGCGCAGCGCCTCGGCGGGCAGGTAGTTCAAGGCGTGGTTGACGTCCTGGAGGACCTGGATGAGCTGCTCCCGATCCCGCGGATACCGCTCCAGGATCGTGTCCACCTGGTTCAGGTCGAGGTTCATTGCGCCGCCTTTCCTCGCTCGTAGCCGACCCGGAGGGCCTCCTTGTTCAGGGGAATGAACCGCTGCTTCTTGGCGAACTGCTTCTCCACCAGGGCGTCGAGGCTCTCCAGCGTGACCACGTCGGTGCGCCCCACGAAGGCCCCGAGCACCACCATGTTGGCCGCCTTGCCGCTGCCCAGCTCGATGGCCAGCTCGTTGCAGGGCACCAGCAGCTCGTCGATGTCGTCCCGCTGCGCGGTGATGGGGATGAGCGAGGAGTTGACCACCAGCAGCCCCCCCGGCTTCACCCGGGGCGCGAACTTCTCCAGGGAGGGGCGGTTCATCACCACCACGCAGCTCGGGTGCCCCATCACCGGCGAGCCGATGGGACTATCCGAGACCACCACGGTGCAGTACGCCGTGCCGCCCCGCATCTCGGGACCGTAGGAGGGCAGCCACGACACCTGCCGCCCCTCGGCCATGCCCGCGTAGGCAATCATCTGGCCGATGAGCATGATTCCCTGACCGCCGAAACCGGCAAACATCACGTCCTGCAGCATCGGTTACACCTCGTCGTCAGGCGACTTCTTCAGCCCCAGCGGGTAGTAGGGCACCATGTTCTCCTCGACCCACTCGAGGGACTCGAGGGGGGTGAGGCCCCAGTTGGTGGGACAGGTGGACAGGCACTCCACCAGGGAAAAGCAGCGGCCCTCTTTCTGATACTGGAACGCCTGGCGGATGGCCCGCTTCGCGTTGATGATCTGCTTCGGCGTGTGCACCGCCACCCGTTCCACGTACCCGGGGGTCCGGAGCGTGGCGAGCAGCTCGGCCACCCGGAGGGGATAGCCCGTCTGCTCCACATCGCGCCCGGCCGGGCAGGTGGAGGTGATCTGCCCGGGCATGGTGGTGGGCGCCATCTGCCCGCCGGTCATGCCGTAGATGGCGTTGTTCACGAAGATGATGGTGAACTTCTCGCCGCGGTTGGCGGCATGGATCAGCTCCGCGGTGCCGATGGAGGCCAGGTCCCCGTCGCCCTGGTAGGTGAAGACCGTGAGGTCCGGGCGCACGCGCTTGCACCCCGTGGCCAGGGCGGGCGCGCGCCCGTGCGGCGCCTCCTGGAAGTCGCAGGCAAAGTAGTGGTAGGCCAGCACCGCGCACCCCACCGGCGCGATGCCCACGGTGGAGTCCCGGAGGCCGAGCTCGTCTAAGGACTCGGCCACCAACCGGTGGATCACGCCGTGGGTGCAACCCGGGCAGTAGTGGGTGATCCGGTCGGTCAGGGACTCGGGCTTCTGGAAGATGATGGAGCCTTGCATGGCGTCTCCTCAGGCGTCGCTTCTCAGGGAGTGGAAGTCACTTTGTCCAAGACCTTTTCGATCTCGCCGACGATGTCCTCGGGCGTCGGGATGTTGCCTCCGACCTTGCCAAAGAAATGCACCGGGTGGTCCTCCGCGGCCGCCCACTGCACGTCCTCCACCATCTGGCCCATGGAGAGCTCGATCACCAGCGTCGCGCGAGCGCGCCGCGTGGCCTCCTTCACCGGCCGCTTGGGGAACGGGAACAGGGAGATGGGCCGGAGCATGCCGACCCGCCTGCCCTGCTCGCGCAGCCGATCCACCGAGGTCTTGGCGATGCGGGCCATGGTGCCGTAGGCCACCAACAGCACGTCCAGCTCCTCGTCGGCATGGTAGGACTCGAAGCGCACCTCGTCGGACTCCATGGCGTCGTACTTGGCGCGCAGCTGGAGGTTGTTGGCCTCGAGCTCGTCCGGGTTCAGAAACAACGAACGGATCAGGCTCTGGGGCCGGTGCTTCATGCCGGTGGTGGCCCAGGGCTTCGCCGGGGGCGGAGACGGCGGTCCGTTGGGGAACTCCACCGGCTCCATCATCTGCCCGATCATGCCGTCCCCGAGGACCATCACCGGATTGCGATACTTGTCCGCCAGCTCGAAGGCGAGGATCGTGAAGTCCACCGCCTCCTGCACCGTGGAGGGCGCGAGCACCAGCAGCCGGTAGTCGCCGTGCCCGCCCCCCTTGGTCGCCTGGAAGTAGTCGGACTGGGCCGGCAGGATCCCCCCCAGCCCCGGACCGCCGCGCACGATGTTGACGTAGACCACGGGAAGCTGGGCGCCGGCGATGTACGAGATCGACTCCGCCATCAGGCTGATGCCTGGGCTGGACGACGAGGTGAAGCACCTGACGCCCGTGGCGGACGCCCCGAACAGCATGTTGGTGGCCGCCACCTCGCTCTCGGCCTGCACGAAGACCCCGCCCACCTCGGGCATGCGCCGGGCGAGGTATTCGGCCACCTCGGTCTGGGGCGTGATCGGATAGCAGAAGTAGTTCAGGCACCCGGCCTGAATCGCCGCCTCGCCGATGGCCTCGTTGCCTTTCATCAGTTTCTTGGCCATGTCAATTCCCTCTGCCGGCTCCGCCGTTCACCCGCGCCGGGCGTCCGCGTCGCGGAGCCGTGGGTTTCAGTACTCGAACAGGTTGTAGCGAACCCCGTGCACACGCACAGCGATGGCCACGTCCGGACAGGAGATCGCGCACAGACGACACCCGATACAGCGGGTGCCGTCAGACACGAGGGCGAAGAAATAGCCCTTCGTGTTGATCTCCTTCGACATGCCGAGGATCTGCTGCGGGCAGGCCGCGTTGCAGAGCTCGCAGCCTTTGCACCGATCCGGATCTATCAGCACCTTGGGCATCTCAGCCTCACTCTTTCTACCCGGCAGTCAGGCGCCCTCGGCGCTACTCCAGGCCAATCTGTCGAAACCGATCCCGCCCCTGCCGGAGCGGGCTGATCCAGGGCGGCAGCATGCGCCGCACCATGGGCAGCACCGGGACCGTGAGCCCCGCCGCGGCGAGGGGCTCCACCAGGGACTGCATCGCCGCCACGAACCGCAGCGGCACGTCCAGCTCGGCCCCCACCTCCTCCGCCAGCGCCACGCCCTCCAGGATCATGTCCACCGACGTCTCCTCCATCAGGTGTGTATTGGACACCAGCCCACTCACCCGCAGCCGTGACGCCGCCTCGATCTCCCGGATGATCCGCACCGCGCCCTCCCGCGTGTCGGTGAAGGGTCGCCGGGCGTTACACACCATCAACAGCTCGGCGCGCGCCGGGAGCAGCAATCCGCCGAAGCTGGACAGCACCCGCGCGCCCACGTTGTCACCACCCACGTCGAGCACCACCCGCCCCTGCTCCCGGGTGATGGAGCCCTTGACCTCGGGCAGGATGATCGGCAGCTCCGAGGCGAAGTGCTCCCCGCGGGGCACAATCACCTCGACCCCCGCCTCCTCGAGGGGCGCAATGGCCTCCCGACAGCGGAAGTAGGGGTTGACGATATCGAGGTCGACGATGGAGAGCTGCGACTCCACCTTGGCAAGGGCCAGGGTGAAATTCACGGACACCTCGGTCTTACCCGATCCGTAGTTGCCCGTGAAGATGATCACGCGCTTGGAAACGGTATCGAGTGCGCCCTGGTCCATGGAGACGGCAAATTCTCTCGTAGCCACCTGCAATCGCCGAAGATTCTCAGTCACCTGAGCTCTGGGGCGATGCTAAAACCTGTTTGACCAAGGGCATATATAGACCGCAGGGACGCGATCTACAACCCTCTTCCGTGGATTTTCGATGCGTGGGTGACGGCCGCAGGTTCCGGCCCTCAATCAATGATAATTATTGTCATATTCCCAATGGTCCCTGGCAGCGACTGTCGAAGAATTCCAATTGCATAGATCCGGCCTGTTTGTCATACATCCCGGAATGCGCTGCCCAGCCTGCCAGAGCGAGAGCATCTCGCGATCTCGCCGCCGGGGACTCGACCGGGTCCTGTCGTTCCTCAGCTGTCGACGCCCCTACCGGTGCCTCGACTGCGACCGTCGTTTCTGGAGCTGGAGACACAACCAGCCCGCCCAACCCAACGTGCAGTAGCCCGCCGCCGCACTCCATCGCCGCGCTGATCGTTACCAGCGCACCAGTCCTGATACACGGAGCATGTGTGCCAAGCCCCAACTCTGTGGTACATCTGAAGAACGGTCGAGCACCTCATCGCAGACACCAGAGGCCGTCATGCCGGATACCACACTCACAGTCCTTCTCGGAGGAGGCCAGGGATCCCCCCTGGAGCACCGACCCAGCGGCGGCCCCATCTCCAGCTCCACCGTCCTCCCCGACGGCGCCACCCTCGGCGACTGAGATGACGCCCCAAAGCAAAGACGACGGGCCGCAGGGGAAGACCCAGCTCACTCGGCCGGTCGCGCCGGGTACGATCCTCGCCCGGCTCCTGGAAGCGCCCGACCTGGTGCGTACCATCCGCGCGCTGCCGGAGCAGACGTTTTCCGCGCTCGTGCGCAACATCGGCGTGGAGGATGCGGCCGAGATCGTCGCGCTGGCCACCACGGAGCAGCTCGTCGCCGCCTTTGACGAAGACCTCTTCGCCAACCCGCAGGCCGGGGAGCGGGAGGTGTTCGACGGCCGACGCTTCGTTGCCTGGCTCGAGGTCCTCCTCGAAGCGGGCGAAGAAGCTGCGGCGAATCGTGTGGCAGAGCTGTCGGAAGACTTCGTGGTGCAGGCCCTGTCCACCATTGTCCTGGTGCTGGATCACGACGAGCTCCTCGCCCGCATGAGCGAGCTCGGCGAAGACGCCCGCTGGGCGGACAAGGCGCTCGAGAGCGCGCTCTCCGAGGAGCTCGACGGCTATCTCCTCGTCTCCCGAAAACACGACGGCTGGGACGCGGCGCTCGCCCTCGTGCTCGCACTCGATCGGGATCACCGGCCGTTGTTGGTGCGCCTCCTCGACCGCTGCGCGAGCATCGCGAGCGGGTACGTCGACGATCTGGACGCCCTCGTCACCGCGCTCTCCGAAGGGGATTCCCTGGCCGAAGACGTAGAGGCAGAACGCGAAGACCGGCGCGCTCGGCAGGGGTACGTGGAGCCGCGCAGCGCCCGCAGCTTCCTTTCGCTGGCACGATCGCCCCTGACGGAGGAGGTCGAAGGGGAACGACGAGATCCCATCACCCACGCCTACTTTCGCGATCGAGAGCGCCCTCCCGTGCCGCTTCGCACACCCCCCCCGGACACGGCCACGGCGAGCACGGCGCGGATCTTGAGGCAGCTCGCCGACGCCGGCGCGCTCGCCTCTGGGCAGGCGACACTCCCCGCCGGTCCCCCTGACGAGCACCGGCGCTCAGACACCGCCACGACGTTCCAGGAGGCGATGGGCCTGCTGAGTGATCAGCAGCCGCAGCGCTTCGACGAGCGCATGGAGGAGCTCGTGTATCTCGCCAACGTGCTCGCGGCCGGCGCGGAGGTGGGGGGGCGGAGGGTCCGCCCAGCCGAGGCCGCCGAGGCCGCCCTGGCCACCGTCGCCCTGGGGGCGGAGCTCGTGGCGCGGGATCGCCGCCCCGTCGGTGCCCGCTCAAACACGCGTGCCACGCCTCCGGAGCTGGGAGATGTGCTGCGCAGCTGCGCCGCGGATCTTCTGTTTCGGAAAGCAAGCAGCGCCCTGGTCAGCTCCCCGAGGCTGTCGGCTTCCGCCGGCGGATTTCTCCGCTCGCGCGAGGAGCTGGAGGCGGTCGTCAAACAGCTGCGAGCCAGGCCGGGGATCCTCGATCATTGCTTCTGATGGGCGCAGTCACGCCGACACCGGCGGACCTCGAGCAGAGCTCTCGGGAACTAGGCACGGCGCTCGGACAGATCGGTCGGCTACCAGCTGCGGCTGGCGCAGGAGGGGCACAGGCGGTTGCGGGTCTTGTCCCAGGACACGAAGCGGGTTTCACATCGGAGGCAGGAAACCATGCCGGACCGGGTCGGGTGAGGCGGCGGCTTCTTGTGGCGGGAAGGGACTTCCTCCAGCTCCTCCTCGTCGACCGTGGCCTCTTCTTCGACCATGCTTTTCTGTCCCACTGCCTGCACCCAAGCGTGATTTCGGCGGAGACGAACGCCGACCCGAATGCCGCTAGTGTAGCACCCTCTGGCAGCGGTCAGTGACTTTTGTTATGCGTCACGTCCGGCCGAAACCCCGCACCGGGGGCAAGTACGAACGTGGCCGCGAGCAGGCAGCTTCGCGGAACCGCTCGGGAATCTAGGTCACGATCCGAAAGATCGCAATGTAGTGGATCGCGGCGCCGACGACCACGGCGAGGTGAAAGACCTCGTGGAAACCGAGGAAGCCCGGGATGGGATCCGGCCGCTTGAGGGCGTAGATCACCGCGCCGACCGTGTAGGCAACACCGCCGGTCACCAGCAGCGCCGTGGTCGCCGTGTCCCAGCTCGCCAGCAGCCGGTGGAGTGGGACCACGACGACCCACCCCATGATGACGTAGATGGCGGCCGTGACCCAACGGGGCGCGCCGAGGAACAGGAGCTTGAAGACCGCGCCGAGCAGCACCAGGCCCCACTGCGTTCCCAAGATGGACCAGCGCCACGTCCCGGAGAGATGAAACCAGCAGATGGGGGTGTAGCTCCCGGCGATCATGAAGAAGATCGCGAGGTGATCCACACGACGCCAGAAGGACTCGCCGTTCTCGGTGTCCTTGAGGGCGTGGTACGCCGCGCTGGCGCCGAACATGAACACCATCGAGACGCCGTACACCAGGGAGACGACGACTCCAGCGGTCGAGCGGCTCAGCACGGCCAGCACCACGGTCCCGACCACCGCGCCGAGCGCGCCGAGCAGGTGGGAGTAGCAGGAGAACAGCTCCTCCCGTTTCAGCCGAACAGTCGCCGACGGGGCAGACGGTTCGGACGGGGCGGTTTTTGATTCAGCGACACTCACGGGCTCACCGCGACCCACCTTCGACGATCGTTGTCATGGATTTGTCACCGCGCGGCGCGATTTTCCCCGCCGCCCTACAACGCCGCGAACAGGTCCAGCGGCCGCCAGACCCGGGCCGCCCACGCCGCCTCGTTGTGCTGGGCACCGGGCTCATGGTGGTGCCAGACGTCCACCCCGGTGACGTAGCCGGTGGAGTAGAGCACGCTCTCGAGCTGCTTGTTCTCGCAGTAGTTGTCGCTGCTGGACGGGTCGTCGTCCTCGATGCCGTCGGCGTCTGAGTCCACGCAGGTGCCGCTGCCGCCGGAGTCCAGATACAGCGCCGTGGCGCCGTGTCCCGCCGCGGCGTAGCGCTCGATCATGGTCTCGTTGTGCACGCCGACGCCGATGGAGCCCCAGCCCATGGTGCCCGAAAGGCTCGCCGCGAAATCGTAGGCGCCGGGGAACCGCGCCGCGATGTGGAACGTGATCAGCCCGCCGAGGGAGGAGCCCATCACGCCCACCTTGGGGGGCTCGGTGTAGTGCGCCGTCACGAGCGCCCGCACCGTGACGTGCACAAAGTCTGCGTAGGCGTCGCCCTGGCCACCAACGGGACCGCTCCCGAGATCGTCCGCCACATGGGTGTACTCGTCCATGCGGCCGGCAGTGTTGTCGATGCCCACCAGCATCATGGCAGCCGGCACGCTGTCTTGAAGCTGCCAGCCGCCCCACATGGCGTTCGGGTTGAACAGGTTCTGCCCGTCCTGGACATACAGCACATGCGTGGCCGCCCCCGAGGGCACCCAAACGCGCACGGTGCGCGGCGCAATGTTGCCGGCGCCGACGCCGAAGAAGCGCTCGAGGTGCGCCGCGGCAGGCGGGACCATGCTCATGAGACCGAAAGAATCCCACTCATAGGCGCGGGACCAGGGATCCGCCTCCCAGGTGGTCTGGTCCGTGAACTTGTACCGGTTCCCGCCGGGCACGCTCAACACCAGCCAGTGAAACCCCTGATCCGGCGTCATCGCCTGCCCCTGCCAGGTGTCGTGATCCCCGGCGAGCTGGGTCAAGGCGGGATCCGTCGAAACGAACAGATACCCCCCCTCCACCGCGGCCGGCCAGCCGTCGGCATCTGACTGCGCCTGCATCGCGCCCTGCAGGTCACTGCGTAGCGCCGCCAGCAGCGCGTCGAGAACCGGCGTCGCAGACCCGTCCGGCCCTGCGTCCACCGCCGCATCGGCCGGAACGACGCCGTCAGTCAACGCGACGTCGGCCGGGATCGATCCGTCGGCCGAGGCGTCGGCCGTCGCCCCGTCCTGATCCGTCATGCCATCGTCTCCGCAGGCGATCACCGCGCAGGAAAGCAGCAGCAACCACAGTGTGCCCCTCGGGGCCGAGATTCCGTGCCTACCCATGTCGGGACTGTACCATTAACCCAAGGTCTTTGGCGCGACCTGCGACTCAAGGACCATCTGAATCCGCCGCGCAACAGTGGAACCGGGTATACTCGCCGACAGGCCAGGAGGTCGCGAGATGCGCTGCGTGTACGGCTTGGTCTTGTTCACGGTCCTGCTCACCGCCTGCGGTGACGACGGAGGAGTGTTCCAGCCCGGGGGTCGGGAGTTGGGAGAAGAGGTGAGCACCATGGCGGAGTACATCACCCACTCCTGTGCCGGGGAGGTGCAGGCGTGCCTGATCCCGTGCCCGGGGGACCTGGTGCAAGGCACCGGACAGTTTCAGTAGTGCGCGCGACCGTCGCAGTCGGCCTCGCACTGACGGCCGTGGTTTGGGTGGCCGGCATCGCGGTGGGCTGCCAGCGTCGTTCCTCGCCGACGCGCGCGGACGGCAGCGTCAACGCCGCACCGGCACCGGCACCAGCGCCAGCACCGGCACCAACGCCGACGCCGCAACAACGACCGCAACCGCGACCGCCGAACACGCAACAACGACCGCGACTGCAACCGCAACCGCGACCGATGACCCCGACGCCTCCGCCGTCGGACATGCTTCTCGTCCCGGCGGGACCCTTCGTGATGGGCGCGGACCAGGGGGGCGAGCAGGACGAACACCCGGCGCACCGCGTGACCCTGGCGGCCTTCTGGCTCGACCGGACCGAGGTCACGAATCGCGCGTACGGCGCCTGCGTGAAGGCAGGGCAATGCCGAAGCCCCCGCCGGCGCGCCTGGCACCGGGGCGCCCGCCTGCCGGTGACCGGGGTGAGCTGGGACGACGCGCGCGACTACTGCCGGTGGCGAGGCAGGCGCCTGCCCACCGAGGCGGAGTTCGAAAAGGCGGTGCGCTCCACCGACGGCCGACGGTACCCGTGGGGAAACCGTGCTCCCACCCCGGCGCTCACCATCGCGCTGGGTCAGCGACGTCCGTCGCCCGTGGGCAGCCGACCCAAGGGACGCGGCCCCTACGGACACGACGACCTGGCCGGAAACGTGTGGGAGTGGGTCCAGGACGAGTACGATCCCATTGCCTACCGCCGGGCCGGCGCGTCCCGGGGCGTGCCTGGAAGCTGTCCGGAGATCCTCGCGACACTGCAAAAGCTCCGGGGCGAGAGGAAGCAAGGGTTCACCGGCTCCAATCCGCTGCCCACGGTGTGCGAGCGGGTGCTGCGCGGGGGCGCCTACAACTATCCGGCCGAAGGGCTCCGCGCGTCGAACCGCGTGCACCATCCCCGCCGCTGGCGCCTGAAGGTCGCAGGCTTCCGCTGCGCCCGTGACGCCGCCCACACTGGACGACATCCGACAGCCCCGGTAAGATGATCTTCGCGACGCCCAGCGGCGCCGCGCGCTCATTCCCCTCGAGGCAGTCATGAAACGAACCCTGCTGGCTTTCTCGCTTCCGCTTCCGCTTCCGCTTCCGCTTGCGTTTGCGCTCGCGCTTGCGCTTGCGCTCACGCTCGCCTGTGGCTGCGGCGACTCGTCTCCGAGCGACGGAGACGCCGGAGCACCGGATGGCGAGGTGGACTACCCGGAGAATCCCTACGACGCGGTGGACATCTTCGTGGGAACCGGCGGGGACGGCTTCGGCGTGGGCAGCGCCCTGCCCGGCGCCACCATGCCCTACGGCATGGTCAAGCTGAGCCCGGACACCTCGTCGGTGAACGGCGCCCAGATGCAGTGGAGCCACTGCGGCGGCTACGCCTACGATGACCCCAAGATTGTCGGCTTCAGCCACACACACATGCACGGCATTGGTGTCCCGGGCTACGGGAGCGTGCTGTTCGTGCCCACGGTGGGCTTCGACGACACGACGCTCTGGGACAACGAGGGCCGACAAAGCTACGCCAAGGAGACCGAAGAGGCCGCGCCCGGCTACTACGCGGTGACCCTGGGCGACACCGACATCCGGGTGGAGCTCACCGCAGGCGCTCGAACCGGGTATCACCGGTGGACCTGGCCCGCGGACACAGCGGCCGGCGACGCGCTACTCACCGTGGACCTCTCCTACGCCATCGGCGGCGGCTCCGGCCTCGCCGGAGCGGTGGAGATCCTGCCCACCGAGCGACGCATGCGGGGCTGGACCCACACCGACAGCGACCACGGCGGAGACTTCCGCGTGTACTTCGACGCGGTGTTCGACGCGGACTTCTCCGGCTACGGCACCTGGGCCGACGGCGTGGTGTCTGACGGCGTGGCCACGGCCGAGGCCAGCGCGGTGGGGGCGTGGCTGGTGTTCGACCTGTCCGGCGGCTCCACGGTGGAGGCCGAAGTGGGGATCTCCTACACCGGCCCCAACGGCGCCCAGGGGAACCGGGAGGACGACGCGGTGGGCTCCTTCGACGCGGCCCACACCCGGGCCGCGGACGCCTGGGCCGCCCAGCTCTCCGTCATCGATGTGGAGGGCGGCACCGCCAAGGAGCAGCGCATCTTCTACAGCGCGCTCTACCACGTCTACCAGCACCCGACCCTGTTCACGGACCATGACGGCAGCTACCACGGCTTCGATCACGTGATCCAGAACGACGGCCGGCCCTTCTACACCGACTTCTCGCTCTGGGACACCTACCGGACCCTGCATCCGCTGCTCATCCTGCTCGCTCCGACCGAGTCGGCGGACATGGCGCAGTCCCTGGTGCGCATGGCCGAGCAGTGGGGCGGCCTGCCGCGCTGGCCCCTGGCCACCAGTGACTCCGGCTCCATGATCGGCACCAGCGCGGACGTGGTGCTCGCGGGCAGCTACTTGAAGGGCGTGACCGACTTCGATGTGCAGACCGCCTGGCAGTACATGTGGGCGCACGCCCAGGGCCCGGTCTGCTGCGCCGGCCGCGCCGGCATCGAGCAGTACCTGACCCTTGGCTACGTAGCCACCGATGTGACCGGCGGCGCAGTGTCCAGAACCCAGGAGTACGGCTGGGACGACTGGGCCCTGGCCAACCTCGCGACCGCGCTGGGATACGACACCGAGGCGGCCACGCTGCTCGCCCAGGTGCAGAACATCGCCAACCTGTGGGATCCGGACACCGAGTTCTTCCGCGGCCGCAACGCCGACGGCTCCTGGGACGAGCACTTCGAGCCCACCCGCTGGGAAGAGTACTACACGGAAGGAGACGCTTGGCAGCACCTGTGGCTCACGCCTGACATGGAGCTGCTCTCATCGATCATGGGCGGCCGGACCGCGATGCTGGACCGGCTCGAGGAGTTCTTCGAGCTCTCCAGGTACGACTGGGAGCACAGCGACCTCGGCTACTGGGCGCCCCTCCCCTACTACTGGCACGGCAACGAGCCGGACCTCCACGCCGCGTACATCTTCGCGGCCGGCGGCCGCCCCCACAAGGCCCAGGAGTGGGTGCGATGGATCATGGACATCCACTACGACCTCGGCCCGCAGGGCCTGTCGGGCAACGACGACGCCGGAACCCTCAGCGCCTGGTACGTGTGGAGCGCCCTCGGCTTCTATCCCTGGGCGGGCAGCGACCTGTACTACGTGGGCACCCCGGCCTTCGACCGCGCAGTGGTGCACCTCCCCGGAGGCGACCTGGTCGTCGAGGCCACCGGCCGCGATCAGGGCTACTACGTCCAGTCGGTAGAGCTCAACGGCGTGCCGCTCGAAGAGCCGTGGTTCACCCACTCAGACATCGTGAACGGCGGCACCCTGAGCTTCACCCTGGGCGCCGAGCCCTCGAGCTGGGGCAGCGCCGAGTGATCCTGTGGACCTAGACGCGACTTTCGCACTTTGTTCTACTGCGAACGGCCGAGCTCGCGAACCCAGGAGTCCTAAGGGGTCGCGAATGGACAACTCGATCGTTCAGGCCGCCGATCCATCCCGGCTCGCTTTGTTGCCAGGCGGTCGAATATTC
>JBDRSE010000354.1:0-26460 GCA_043825095.1 bacterium | reverse complement strand
ACGTGTAGGTCAGAAAGCACCCCGGGCTGCAGCCGTCGCCGGGCTCGTTGTTCCCGTCGTCGCACTCCTCCGTCCCCTCCATCACGCCGTCGCCGCAGATCCGCTCGTGCACGCAGGTCGCGCTGCAGCCGTCGTTGCTCGTCGTGTTGCCGTCGTCGCACTCCTCCCCGGTGTCCACCGTGCTGTCCCCGCAGTGCGGCCTCCGGCAGTTCGTGCGACACGCATCCGCCAGGAAGTCGTTGTTCCAATCCGTGCCGTTGTCACACTCCTCGTCCCCCTCCACGATCCGGTCCCCGCACACCGGCTGCGTCTCCGTCGGCTTGGCCGCGCAGCCCCCCAGCAGCCCGAGCGCCGCCCCGACCAAAGTCATTCCCGCGATGTTTCGGTATGTTACGCTTTTCATCTAAACCCTCTGCCCGGTAGGTAAGTCCCAAGCATATCAACCTTCCCGCCCTGAGTAAACGCGGGACGGATTCGCACCGGTCGTACCCTGTATGTTCGCTTGCTGCGGTCGCGGCTGATCGTTTGTCGTCCCAACCCACGAATGATTACAGCGGTCGTTTCCTGCAATTGCGGTACCGATTGCCGGAGGCGCTGCGAGCGGCTCCGGAGACGCCCATCCGACCCGGCCTGCCGGTCCTTTGTACCGCGACCTGTCTCAACTGCATGGACTTTGTCTCATGGACCTGTATCACAAGCGCTGCGCTGAGACAGACTTTGCGGGCACGAATCGACAGGATCGCGGGCCGCGATTGCTGAGCCGCGCGTGTCGGAGTCAGGGTGTTGCGCTCCGAATCGTTGGCACGGCCATTGCTTTAGGTTACGGCGGAACCTAGACTCACCTACGGAGAACCTTCGACTCCCCCACGGGGACCTTCCTTTTGTTCAAGGAGAACGTCATGAGACTCTTTCATCAGATACCGGACTTCGAGCTGTCGGATCAGGACGGCAACCCGGTCAGCCGCGACTCCCTCGCGGGCAAGCACCTCGTGCTGTACTTCTATCCCAAGGCCAACACTCCCGGCTGCACCCTGGAGGCGCAGGACTTTACGCGCCGGCTCAAGGACTGGAACAAGCTGGGAGCCCAGGTGGTCGGCGTGTCGCCGGACAAGCCGGCTGCGCTGTGCAAGTTCATCGAGTCCAGGGAGCTCGGGATCCCGCTGCTGTCGGATCCCGACAAGAAGTTTGCCAAGGCTTGCGGAGCGCTGAACGACACGGGCGGCATCCTGCGGTCCACCTTCCTCATTGACCGCGCCGGCGTGCTGCGTTGGCAGTGGAAGGGGGTGAAAGTGGATGGGCACGTGGACGAGGTGCTCGACGTGCTGCGGGACCTGCACGACGCGGACACGTGACTGAACCCGGTGATCCGGGCCCGCCGCTCCAGGCGCGCGGTGGGCGGCCGGATCGCCAAGGCGGAGCTCGAGCGCCTCGTCGAGGCGGCGAGCTTGGCCCCGTCCTGCTTCAACATGCAGCCCTGGCGGTTCATCGTCGCCCGGGGCGAGCAGGCCCTCGCGTCCGTGAAAGCCGGGCTCAAGGGCGGCAACCGTTGGGCCGACCCGGCGCCGGCCATCGTGGCCGTAGTGTCCCGGGCCGACCTGGACTGCCAGCTCAAGGACGGCCGGGAGTACTACCTGTTCGACAGCGGCATGGCCGCAGAGAACCTGATGCTCCAGGCCACCCAGCAGGGGCTCATCGCCCACCCCATCGCCGGCTTCGACTCAGCGAAGGTGCGCGCCTCCCTGAACATCCCGGACGACTACCTCCTGATCTGCCTGATCGTCATCGGGCGCGCCGGCGACCCGGGCCAGCTCCCCGACGAGGAGCTGCAGAAGATGGAGGTCATGGCCCGTCAGCGCAAGCCGTTGAAGCAGGTCCTGGCCTGGGATACATTCGACTTCGACGACTGAGGCCTGCGCCTCACCTCTTGCCACGAAACGGTGAGCCACCATGAAAGCTGTATGCATCGACGGCGGGTTCGGCCTCGACAACCTCACGCTCACGGACCGTCCAGAGCCCGAGCCGGGCCCGGGCCAGGTGCGTCTCAAGATGAAGGCCGCGTCTCTGAACTATCGCGACCTGCTCACGGTGCAGGGGCTGTACAATCCGCGACAGCCGCTCCCGCTCGTTCCGTGCTCTGACGGCGTGGGTGAGGTGTTGGAGCTCGGGGAGGGCGTCACCCGCGTGAAGGTCGGTGACCGGGTGTGCCCCATCTTCTCGCAACGCTGGCTCTCCGGCGAGCCCGCCCACGACAAGGTCCGCTCGACCCTCGGCGGTCCCCTGGACGGCACCCTGGCCGAGCAGATGGTGGTGGACGCCGAGAGCGTTGTGCACGTCCCGCACCACCTCACCGACTTCGAGGCCGCCGCGCTGCCCTGCGCAGCTGTGACAGCGTGGACCGCTCTGGTCACCGAGGGGCTGACCAAGGCCGGGGACACGGTGCTCGTCCAGGGCACGGGCGGCGTCGCGCTCTTTGCCCTGCAAATCGCCCGTCTGCACGGCGCCCGGGTCATCATTACCTCCTCCTCCGACGACAAGCTCGCCCGCGCCGCGGAGCTGGGTGCGGCCCATGGGGTCAACTACGTGAAGACACCCGCCTGGGGCAAGGCCGTACGGGAGCTCACCAATGGCCGAGGGGTAGACCACGTGGTGGAGCTCGGCGGCGCCGGCACCCTGGAGCAGTCACTAAAGGCCGTGAGAATCGGCGGTCGCATCAGCATCATCGGCGTGCTCTCCGGCGTACAGACCAGCCTCGTGCTCACCTCGGTGCTCATGGCCTGCGTGCGCCTCCAGGGCATCATGGTCGGCCACCGCGAATCCTTCGAGGCCCTCGTCCGCGCCCTCACCACAGCCGGCCCGGACCTGCGCCCGGTCATCGACCAGACCTTCCCCCTCGCCGACGTGCGCCATGGCTTCGAGCACATGGCCGCCGGCAAGCACTTCGGCAAGATCGCGGTGCAGATCGCGGAGTAGCTCGTCGGTGCGCATTTGTTCACGGGTGTGCTATTTGCAGCACCTCCCGAGCGCAGCGAGGTTCCCCCGGAGGGGGCGGAGGGGGAGCGCTGAGCCGCGAAGCGGCGGATCGATTTCCGGCAGGTGCCAGCATTCGCACCGCGCCGAAACCAGCCCGACAGCTCCGCCGCTCCGCGGCGGAAGACACCCCTGCCGTCCCCTCAAGGGGAAGCCCGCGCGGCGCGGGGGACGCTGTGCCGTCTCCCGCGTGAACGGCTACGTCGGTGCTACTGCACCGGGTCGACGACGACCTCGTTGATGGGCTTGACGCTGGCGCCGGCGGGGTAGGCATACGAGACGTACTGGGTGAAGAAGCTGGAGTAGCCGCCCCAGCCCCAGACGGTGACGCCGAAGGGGGCCTCGCTGTGCATCTCCTGGCGGCCGTTACTGCAGTTGCCCACATTCATGAAGTCGCCGGTCACGAGATCGATGCGGGTGTACTCCAGCTCGCCGAGGGGTTGCCAGCCGATGAGGGGGCCGGCGCAGTCGAGGGTGACGTCCACGAAGTCGTTGGTCGCCGGGGAGCGGGTGCGCACCACCACGAGGCTGGTCTCCGAGTAAGTCGGATCGGTGAAGAAGATGTAGCGGTTCAGGTACTGATCCATGGGCACGACGTTGACGAACTCAGGGTCTCCCTCGCCATTGAACTGGTCGCCGCCGGTCATGTACTGGGCCACGTAGAAGGGGTGGGACGCGTCCTGGCTCTCCACCACGAAGGGGCCTGCCGCGTTGAACTCCACCAGATCGCCCTGGTTGAGGGCGGTCGGGGCGCCGGCCGGATTGGAGGGTGCCCAGGTGAGCACGGTGCCGTCCACCGCGCCCACCAGGCGCCACGGGGGCGTCTCTTCACCCATGGCGGCCTGGCGGTTTCGGTAGCGCACGCCGGCGTAACGGTGCCCGAGGGCGCGCACCGGCGGGATCTGCTGGTGGGCGCTGTCGCAGGCGTAGGCCGAGGCGGGCACGTTGAGGCACGAGGCCGCGCCCCACACGCCGATGGGCTTGTCCGCCTGGATGGGGCTGCCGGTGAGCTCGGCCGTCTGCGAGATCTGAATGTACTGGCCCGCGTTGAGGCTGTACACCACGGGCTGGTTCGCGGGAGACCCCAGAACGCCGCCGCCGCCCTCGATGGCTACCTTGGGCAGGATCGTCACCTGGGTGTTGTCCTCGAAGGCCACGATGTCCAGGGACGGGAAGGCCGTCGACACGGCGATGGACTTTTCGTAGGCGTTCACCGCGATGTAGTTGGTGTCCCAGGCGCTGGTGGGCAGCAGCAGGCTCGCCGCGGTGGCCGCCGCGGAGCCGCCGCCGTAGGGCAGGATCGAGTAGGCCACCACCGGCCGGTCCGTGGTGATCTTGAAGGCCGTGCCGATCCCCGTTCCGCTCACACCGGGCTCTCCGTTCACCGCGGCCGGGACCGGGCAGTTCGGGATCGACATCTGCGGCGTCTGGTGGGACAGGAACACGATGGCCACGGAGCCCTGCGGCAGCCCGTTGGCGGCGTCGTAGGGCGTGTACGTGATGGACTGCCCCTGTCCCTGGGGGATCTGGATGAAGCTCGTTCCGAGCGGCTGGTTGTCCTTCTCCACCGTGATGAACACCGGCGAATTCCACGTGTTCGCGATGAACACGGCGTAGCAGGCGCCGTAGCCCTCCGGCTGGATGAAGTCCGGTTTGGGCACGTAGTAATTGCAGCCGTAGGAGCTCCGGGCGGCGTCGGCCGCCTCACAGGGGTCGGCGCCGCACTGGCCGTTCAAGCAGGCCTCGTCCCCGGGGCAGGTGTCCACCTCGAGCCCGTTGCAGTCCACGATGTGCTGCAGGTCGGCGCTGCAGCTCCGCCCGCTCACGAAGCAGGGCGAGCACGCCGAGGTGTCGTACTCGCTGCAGCTCGGGTCGCAGGCCAGCGTGCCACCCTCCCGCCCGAGGGACTCGCAGGTCAGGCCCCCCAGGTTCGCCCCGTCACAGGGCTCACTGCCCTCGAGCTGGCCGTTCCCACAGTTGTGGCAGTCGGAGATGTCGTAGGTGCAGGTCGCCGCGGAGCACGTAACCATGCCATGGGGCAGCCCGGTGAGGCCTGAGCACGTGGCCCCGCTGAGGATGACACTGTCACACTCCTCGCCGTCGTCCAGCACGCCGTTTCCGCAGGTCAGCGGGACGTGGCCGTCCGTGTTGTCGTTGTAGTTCGTGCCCGGATCCACCGGCCCACAGGCCAGCAGCGTCACGGCCGTCATCGCACCAATCGAAACGAATCGCATCGTCGCCTCCCTCACTGGGTATCGGTCTACAGTGTAACTCCAGTCCCGAGAGGAAACGGAGGAATCTTTTCGAGGCTCAGACTCTTTCGGGGTGGAAGCCGGCGCTCTCGATGGCCTTCACGAGGCCCTCGCTGTCGGCGGAGTCGTCGAGCCTGAGCTGGAGGAGCTTGGTTCCGGGATCGGCGTCGATGGACTGCACGCCGGGCAGGTCGCAGATGGCGGACCGGATCGAGCCGGCGCAGTGGGCGCAGTTCATGTCGGGGATCCGGAGCACGAAGGCGTCCTGGTCCGGGGCGCGCCAACGTTTGATCAGGGAGCGGACCTGCAGGGCGAGGTGATACGCCGTGGCGGCGCCCAGGATCGCGGCGCTGGAGAGCTCGAGCCAGGAGAGCGCCGCGGCGTGGTGGTGTCCCCCGGCGGCGATGCTCGGCACGAGGCCCGGGAAGGCGTGGAAGAAGGCGTCGGTGGCGAACCCGGCGGCCAGGGCGCCCAGGGAGAGCACGGCGAGGTAGCTGATGAGCACACGCCTGCCGAGCAGCTCGAGGACCACGGTGAAGGTGGCCGCGTTGGTGGCCGGGCCGACGATCAGGAACACCAGGGCCGCGCCGGGGCTGATGCCCTTGGCGATGAGCGCCGCGGCCAGGGGAATGGAGCCGCTGGCGCAGACGTAGAGCGGGAGCCCGATGCCCAGCATGACCAGGTAGGCAACGATGCCGGTGCCGATGTACTGCTGGATGACGCCCGGCGGCACCACGTAGGTGATCACCCCTCCGAGCAGGATGCCCAGGGCGAGGGGGCGGGCGATGGCGCCGAGCATCTCCCCGAAGCCGTACCCGAGGCCGACGGCCAGGGGGTTCCCGGCGGGCCGGGAGCCAAGGGGCTTGCGTTCGAGCTCTTCGCCGGCGCCGGCGGCCTTCTCGCCGCTGACCAGGGTGGCGGCGATGCCGGCGGTGATGCCCAGCGCAAAGGCCAGCACCACGCGGATCACGGCGAGGGCACCGCCGAGCAGCGCGTAGGTCGCCAGGATGGAGTCGACCCCGGTGGTGGGGGTGGCCGTCAGGAAGCCGACCACGGCGCCGTTGGACGCGCCGTCCTTTTTGAGGGACGCGGCCACCGGGACCACTCCGCAGGAGCACAGGGGCAGGGGAACGCCCAGGGCAGTGGCCCTGACCACGGATCCCATTCCCGGTCGGCCGAGGTAGCGGGCGATGAGCCCCGCGGGCAGGATCGCGTGCATGGCCCCGGCCACGACGATGCCCAACAGCAGGTAGGGCCCCATCTTCGCCAGCAGGATCCAGGACTCGGTCAGTATTCCCGTGAAGTGTTGCATCGCTGGTTAGATCCTGGGTACGGTCCCGGACATTGTCAATCCAGGCAGGGGAGTTTTAGTCAGATCCCGGCGCCCTGCTCGTAGCGGTCGTATTGGAACTGGGCCTGGGTGACGTGGCTGCCGGGGCGCACGTCGGTGGTGAGCCAGACGTTGCCGCCGATGACCGCGCCGCGCCCGATGGTGACGCGGCCCAGGATCGTCGCGCCGCTGTAGATGACCACGTCGTCTTCCACGATGGGGTGGCGGGCGACGCCCTTGACCGGCTTGCCGTGCTCGTCCACCGGGATGCGCTTGGCGCCGAGGGTCACGCCCTGGTAGATCTTCACGTTCTCGCCGATGATCGCTGTTTCGCCGATGACGACGCCGGTGCCGTGGTCGATGAAGAAGCGGTCCCCGATGGTGGCGCCGGGGTGGATGTCGATGCCGGTGATGGAGTGGGCGTGCTCGGTGATCATGCGGGGGATGAGCGGGACCCCGAGGGTGTGCAGCTCGTGAGCGAGCCGGAAATTGGTGATGGCCAACAGGCCTGGATAGCAGAAGACCGCCTCGTCGGCGCTGTTGGCGGCCGGATCTCCGTCAAAGGTCGCGGCCACGTCCTTGGTGAGCACGGCCTTGACCATTGGAAGCCGGTGCAGGAAATCGCGGGTTATCTGGCGCGCCTGGTCCTCGCAGCTGGCGCAGCTCCCCGCGTCGTCCTGGGCGCAGTTGAAGCACAGCCCCCGTCGCACCTGCTCGTGCAGGAGCCGCTGCACACGGTCCAGGGTGGAGCCGATGTGAAAACGCGTCGAATCCGCGCTCAGCTCGGCGTTGCCGAAGTAGCCCGGAAAGAGCACTGACCGCAGCTCGGTTACGATCTGGATGATCATGTCCCGGGAGGGCAGAGGCTCCCGGCGGGGGCCCTTGAGCACCTGTAGCGGCATATTCGGGACCGGTGCGGACAGGTTGTCCACCAGGGCCCCGAAGCCCGAGCTCACGGCGCTCGCCGCGGACGGCGACGTGATGGCGTGCTGCCTCGGTCGGTCGTTGAGCGGGGTTTCAGACATCGTTCTCCTCGAACAGCCAGGTGCTAAGATAGCGCTCCCCGGTGTCCGGCGCCACGACGACGATGAGCTTGCCCTTGTGCTCCGGGCGCCGGGCCACCTCGAGGGCGGCGTGCACGTTTGCTCCGGAGGAGATGCCCACCAGGATGCCCTCCTCCTTGGCCAGGCGTCGCGCCGTGATGCCGGCGTCTTCGTGGGTCACCTGGACGACCTCGTCGACCAGCTCCATGTTCAGCACGTCCGGGACGAAGCCCGCGCCAATGCCCTGGATCTTGTGTGGGCCGGGCTTGCCGCCGGACAGGACGGGCGAGCCCGTGGGCTCCACGGCGATGGCAAGGAGCTCCGGCTTGCGCCCCTTGATGATCTCCGAGACGCCGGTGATCGTGCCGCCGGTGCCCACGCCGGCCACGAAGATGTCCACCTTGCCGTCGGTGGCGCTCCAGATCTCCTCCGCGGTGGTGCGCCGATGGACCGCGGGGTTTGCCGGGTTGTTGAACTGCTGGGGCATGAAGTACTTGGGGTCCGAGTCGGCGAGCTCCTTGGCCTTGCGGATGGCCCCGGGCATTCCTTCGGAGCCGGGGGTGAGCACGAGCTCGGCGCCGAAGGCGGTCAGCAGCTTGCGCCGCTCGACGCTCATGGTGTCGGGCATCGTGAGCACGATGGGATAGCCCTTGGCCGCGCAGACGAAGGCGAGCGCGATCCCCGTGTTGCCGCTCGTGGGCTCCACGACCACTGTATCTGCGCCGATCTTGCCGTCCTTCTCGGCCGCTTCGATCATTGCCAGGCCGATGCGGTCCTTGACGCTGGAGCAGGGGTTGAAGGACTCCAGCTTCAACACGACCTCGGCGTCGATGCCGGCCGTGAGCTTGTTGAGTCGTACCAGCGGGGTGTTGCCCACCAGGCTGGTGATGTTCTCGGCGATTGTGCCCATGGTTGTTTCGCTTTCGTAAGGGTTGTTGTTTATATAACCATCATTTAAGTAGGATAATTATTATGGACTGCGTGTCAATCCGTGGAAATCACCCTTATCCCATGGGTACGGGGGATTAGTCTCGGGGAACCGCTGCGCTCTGATCGGGCGGCGCTCCCTCAGGTTGGCGGAACTGGCCGAGTTTGTTCTTGAAGTGGAACTCCTGGACTGCGCTGTAGAGCACGGGAACGATCAACATGGTCATGATCTGGATGAGCATCCCGCCAAAGGAGGGAATGGCCATGGGGACCATGATGTCCGCGCCCCTCCCGCTGGAGGTGAGCACGGGAAGGAGCGCCAGAAGCGTCGTTCCCGCGGTCATCAGGCAGGGGCGGACGCGCTTCATCCCGGCGTCGAGGGTCGCCTCTCGGACTTCGGCGACGCTCGTAGGCGGCGTCTTTGCGAACCGGTCCTTCAGGTAGGTTCCCATGATGACGCCGTCGTCGGTGGCGATTCCGAACAGCGCCAGGAAGCCCACCCAGATCGCCACGCTCAGGTTGATGGGGTGCACCTGGAACAGGTCGCGCAGGTTCCTGCCGAACATGGCGAAGTCCAGGAACCACGGCTGGTGGTAGAGCCAGATCATGATGAATCCGCCCGACCAGGCCACCAGGATGCCGGAGAACACCAGGCCCGTCGCCCAGGTCGTGCGGAATTGCAGATAGAGAATCAGGAAGATCACGGCGAGCGCCACGGGCAAGACGATCATCAGCCGCTTCTCGGAGCGCACCTGGTTCTCGTAGGCGCCGGCGAACACGTAGGAGACGCCGTTCGGAATCTTCAGCTCTCCGGACTTCTTCATCTTCTCCAGATAGGCCTGCGCCTGCTCGACGGCATCGACCTCGGCGACTCCCTCCTTCTTGTCGAAGGTGACGTAGCCGGTGAGGAAGGTGTCCTCGCTCTTGATCACCTGCGGGCCGCGGACGAACGTGATCCGCGCGAGCTGCCGAATCGGAATCTGGGCGCCCCCCGGAGCCGCAACCATGATCCCCCCCAGGCTCTCGATGGTGTCTCGGAGCTCGCGCAGGTAGCGCACACGAACGGGATAGCGCTCGCGTCCCTCCACCGTGGTGGTGATCGCCATGCCCCCGATGGCCATCTCGATGACCTGTTGGACCGCGTCGAGCTGGATGCCGTAGCGGGCGATGGCCTGGCGGTCGATGTGAATCTCGAGGTACGGTTTGCCTACGATACGATCCGCGACCACCGACGTCGGCTCGATGACGTCCACCTGCTTGAGCAGCCGCTCGATCTGCATGCCGACCTGCTCGATGGTTCGGAGGTCGGGGCCGCGGATCTTGACGCCCATGGCGGCGCGCATCCCGCTCTGCAGCATGACGATGCGCGCGGCGATGGGCTGCAGGTGCGGCGCGGAGGTCGCCCCCGGGACCTTGGCCGCGCGCACGATTCGGGCCCAGATGTCCTTGGGCTTGTTGATGCCGGGCCACGCCTTGCGACCGGGATTGAGCTTCGGTGAGAGCGCCGGACGCCAGTTGCGGAAGGGCTGGCCGTCCTCGTCGGGGATGAGCTTGCCGTGTTTGTCTCTGGGGAAGCGTCCCCTCGCCTTGTAGGGCTTGCCATCGGGCGCCGGCACCTGTTTTCCAGAGGCATCGCGGAAGTAGTCTACGGTGTCCGGCTCGTACTTGAACGTCCGCCTCCGTCCGGCGTCGTTCAGGATGTACTCGGGCTTGTAGTTGATGATGGTTTCGATCATCGAGATGGGCGCCGGATCCAGGGGAGACTCCGCGCGCCCCAGCTTGCCCACGGCCAGCTCCACCTCTGGAATGGCCGAAATCGCCATGTCCATCTTGCGCATGATGTCCATCGCTTCGCCGATGGAGGCGTGGGGCATCGTGGTCGGCATCAGCAGGAAGGAGCCCTCGTCCAGGGGCGGCATGAACTCCTTGCCCAGCCCTGGGAACTTCTTCGCAATTCTGCTGACCAGACCGGTGTTCTTTACCGATTTCGGCAGCCAGCCGAAGACGGTGTTGAAGCCGAGCCAGGCCAGCGCGCCGAAGACGAGGACGAAGGCGGGAATGGACAGGAAGGCGAGCTTGTGCTCGAGGCACCACCGTAGGATGTACGGGTATCCCTTCAGGAACAGCTGAAGAAACAGGAGCAGGCCGCCGAGCAGGATGACCACCAAGGCGACGTTTCGCACGGGGCCTTTCTCCGGACCGAGCGGCATCCAGTGGCTCGCCAGCAGTAGCGTGACGATGAGCACCGCCAGGCCGTTGGCGCCTCGCACCACCCACACGCGAGCCCGCTCGGGCACCCAGGTCTTGATCAGTGACCAGACCCCCATCATGATGATCAGCCCGCCGACCCACCACCAGGGGAGCAGCACCGCGGCGAGGACGCCCACGCCGATGAGGCCGCCGTACACGATGTACCGGTAGACTTCCGAGCGTCGTCGGTCGGTGAACAGCAGGTGCGCGATGGGGGGAATCAGCGTCAAGGCCACGATCACCGAGGCGATGAGCGCGAAGGTCTTGGTGAAGGCCAGCGGCTTGAACAGCTTGCCCTCTGCGGCTTCCATGGCGAAAACCGGCAGGAAGCTGACCACCGTCGTCGAGACGGCGGTGAGCACGGCGCTGCCGACCTCGCTCGTGGCTTCGTAGATGACCTCGCGCCGGTTCGCGCCCGGTGGCGCGCGCTCGAGGCTCTCGACGATGTTCTCGGTCACCACGATCCCCATGTCCACCATGGTGCCGATGGCGATCGCGATCCCTGACAGCGCCACGACGTTGGCGTCCACACCGAAGACCTTCATGGCGATGAACGTCATCAGCACCGCGACCGGTAGCAACCCCGAGATGAGGAGCGAGCTCTTGAGGTGCATGAGCATGATCAGCACCACGATGATCGTCACCAGGATCTCGTCCGTCAGGGCGATCTTCAGCGTGTTCAACGTCTCTTTGATGAGCCCGGAACGATCATAGAACGGGACCACCGTGACCTGGCTCACGGTGCCGTCGGCCAGGGTCTTTTTCGGGAGCCCGGGAGCGATTTCCCGGATCTTCTTCTTGAGGTTCTTGATGACCTCCAGGGGGTTGGCGCCGAAGCGCGCGACGACGACCCCGCCCACGGCCTCTGCGCCCTCTTTGTCCAGCGCGCCCCGGCGCGTGGACGGCCCCATGGCCACCTTGGCCACGTCCTTGACGTAGATGGGCACGTTGTTCTCGACGCGGATGACCGCGTGCTCGATGTCACTGACGGACTTGATGAAGCCGATGCCCCGGATCACGTACTCGACCTTGTTCACTTCGATGGTCCGCGCGCCGACGTCCCGGTTCGTCTGCTTGATGGCCTGCACGATGTGATGCAGCGTCACGCGGTGGGCACGCATGGCGTCCGGGTCCACATCGATCTGGTACTCCTTGACGAAGCCGCCGATGGAGGCCACCTCGGCGACCCCCTCCGCGCCCATGAGGGCGTATCGGACGTACCAGTCCTGGGCGGATCGCAGCTCCTGCAGATCCCATCCTCCGGCGGGCTTGCCCAGCTTGTCGTGTCCCTCGAGCACCTCCCAAAAAAAGAGCACTGACGGGCGTCCAACTGCCCACGCCGGCGGGCCCGTCTTCTCGCGCCCCTCGAGGGTGTACCAGAAGACTTGGCCCAAGGCGGTGGCGTCGGGCCCCAGCATTGGCCGCACACCCGCCGGAAGTGTCCCGGAAGGCAAGCTGTTGAGCTTCTCGAGCACCCGCGTCCGGGACCAGTAGAACTCGACCTTTTCCTTGAAGATGACGTAGATGGTGGAGAAGCCGAACATCGAGTAGGAGCGGATGGTCTTGATCCCGGGGATGCCCAACAGCTGCGTGGTCAGCGGGTAGCCAATCTGGTCCTCCACGTCCTGCGGCGAGCGACCGGGCCACTTCGTGAAGACGATCTGCTGGTTTTCTCCGATGTCCGGGATCGCATCCACGGGCACGGGATCCCGGGTCAGACCCTGGATGTTCCAGTCGAAGGGCGCCACCATGATGCCCCAGCCGGTGATCATCAGCAGGACGAGGAAGACAATCAGCTTCTGTTCCAGCGAGAAGCGGATGACCTTGTCGATCAACGAGGGGGGCTTGTCACGCTTCGGGGCGGTGGCGCCGGTCTCTTCGGACGTGCTCATGGTTTGTCACTCCACGCCCGTCACTTGGGCCGGCGATGACGATGCTGCTTCTGGGGCATGGCCGGGATCGCGAGCCGCTTGACCTCCGGTTTGGTCAGGGACTCGTGCTGGTCGCCACAGCGGAACATCTGGGAGCCGAAGTACGGGTTCTCAACGCCCGCCTGCGCCTGGATCCAGTCGGCGCCCCGGTTGTCGAAGGCCATGGTGCAGCGGAAGCGGATGGCCTCCGTGTCCTTGGCCAGCCCGAAGCGCCGGATGGCGAGGATGAGGTGCGTCGACAGCGCGTCGAAATATCGCCGGGCCAACTTGATGTCGCCGCTCCCGGTCAGGGACTTGGTCGCGCTTCGCAGCCCTTTCAGATCGGCCATCCACTCGTTGTGCGCTGGGCCCTTGAGGAGCCCCATCTGCACGGCCTTCAGGGCGGTCAGGACTTTCTGGGCGCCCTGCTTCGCGGCGTCGAGCTTGTCCCGGCTCAAGCCGTGGTGCACCTCGTAGTAGGCCTTGGTCACCGCGGCGAGCTGGGCTTTGAAGGTTGCCGGCGCTTGGCGGCGGGTAACCGGGGTTTTGGCGGCGACCGAGCCTGTGCCGGCGCGTTTGCCGCCGTGGTGGTGACCCGGCGCGGGGCCGCCGCCCTGGGGGTTCATCATCGACGGTCTGGCCATGATCTGGAGGGCGCTGTCGATCTTGAAGTTGCCGTGGGTGACCACCTTTTCGCCCTCTTTGAGCCCCTCCCGGACCACGTAGTAGCGGCCCACCCGCGGACCCAGCACCACCTCGCGTCCCCGATAGGTCCCGGCCTTCACCTCCACGTAGACCACGGCGCGCTTGCCCGTGATCAGCGGCGCGGACACCGGGATGACCAGCGGCGCCTCGGTGGGCTTTTTCGCGTTGGCCACCTGGGTCTTGCCGGCCGCGTCGATGGGGCTGCTGAGCACGGCGCGCACGAACATGTCGGGCTTGAGCCGCTGGTCCTTGTTCTGCGCCGTCAGCCGCACCTTGACCGTACGGGTCCGATTGTCGACGAACGGGTCGATGAACTCGACCTTGCCCGTGAAGGTCTCTCCCGGGTAGGGCTCCGCGGTGAACGAGATCGTCTGCCCCACGCGCACCCGGCCGAGCTCCGACTCGTATACGTCGAGCTTGACCCACACGCGACTCAGGTCGGCGATGGTGTACAGCCGCGTGCCCGGCTTGACGTACATCTGCTCCTGGGCGCTCTTTTGAATGACCACTCCGCCCACCGGCGCGTGGATGGTCAGGTGATCCACGGGCTTGCCGCGCAGCTCGATGTGGGCGATCTGCTTGGTCGACAGCCCCAGCAGCCTCAGCTTGTACCGGGCGGCCTCCAGCGTGGCCGTGGAGGTGATGCCGATCCCCGAAACACCGGTGCCCTTGAGCGCGCGCGCGAGCTTCACCGCCTGGATGAGCTCCATCTGCGTTGTCACCAGCTCCGGGCTGTAGATGTAGACCATGGGCTGCCACCGCCGCACCTTCGCGCCGGTGAACTTCACGAAGAGCCGGTCGATGCGTCCGGAGACCCAGGACGTGATGTATCCCACCCGGCGCTCGTCGTAGACCACCTTCCCCAGGACGCGGACCGCGACTGCGGCCTTTTTGCGCACCACGGGGGTCACCTGGATTTCGGCCAGCTTCCGCGCTCGGGCGCTCATGCGCAGCTCCCGGGGGTTGGAGGACTGTGCCGCGTCGCCGCTGTCGACCGGGATCAGGTCCATGCCGCAGATGGGGCACTTGGCATTCTTGTCGGGCAGCTGGATCTGCGGGTGCATGGAGCAGGTGTACATCTGCTTCTTCTTGGATCCCTTGCCCGTTTTCTCATCGTGGCTGTGGCGCTTGTTCGGCGTGGGACCGCTGCTGGCCCAATAGCCCACGACAAAGGCGAGCGCCACCACGACGAAGATCACTCCGCTTTTCCCGACGCGCCTGACAAGGCGCTTGGCGAGCTCCGCGGCGCTCGGTCGTCCCACGGCGCCGCTGCCGGCCGCCTCCGTTCCCACCGCTGGGCTCTCGGCGGCCGGCGCAGCCGATTCGCCTTTGGGTTCGTCGTGGGCCGGCTTGGAGTCCGAATCGGTTTGCTTGGTCATCTCTACGCTCACTCTCGTTCGTCCGTCCGTGCGGCAAGCTACGGCAGGGTGCCGACCGCGGCGCGAAGCACCTCCCACTGTTGCGCCATCGAAACGCTGACTCGCCAGAATCCTGTTTCGTGCTCGTACAGCGTGCGCTCGTGGTCGAGCACGGTGAGGAATGTCACCTTGCCCGTAGTATAGGCCATGAGCGACGCCTGCAGCACCTGGCGTGCCTCAGGCAGGATACGTTTGTTGTAGATGCGCAGCCTGGCCTCGAGGCGGCGGATGGCATCGCGCGCGGTCCTGACATCGCGGGCGACCTCCAACAAGGCCGAACGTAGCCCCTGCCGCTCTCGGGTAACCCCTGCCTCTGCTTCGCGGACCCGGGCCTTGGTCGCCGACAGGGACCACAGCGGGATGCGGATCGCCAAACCGACGGACCAGAAGTCCATGCCCTTCACCGGATCCGCGCCCGTATCTTGCCGGTACTGATAGGTGAAGCTCACTCCGAAGTCGGGCAGGTAGCCCGTCTTGGCCAGCTTCCGTCGAAGCTGCTCCACACGGATGCGCTTGCGCCACTTGGCCAGGAGGGGACGGTTCACGGCTGCCAGATCGATCAGCTGATCCACGGTGTGCCGTAGCTTCGATGGGGGTGGCAGCCTGATTGTCGGCACCGTGGCGGTGATTTTACGTCCCAGGAGCGCGTTCAGCCGCGCCTCCACCGCGTCGCGCTGCCTCGCGATCGTCTGGAGGCGGTCGGCGATCCTGCTCCGCGCCAGCCGGGCCTTCAGCAGGTCCTGCAGAAGCCCTTGGCTGACGCGATAGCGCACGTCGGTGACCTGGATCAGCCCGTCCAGGATCTTGCCGTGCTGCCTGGTGATCAACTCCTGGGCGTCGATGAACGCCAGGGCAAGGGCCGTGGCGCGCACCATGGTGTCAAGCCTCAGTCGGGCCTCCTTGAGGCTCTCGGCGACGACCTTGACCCGACTGCCCGCGACCTTCCCGGCGTGGAGCAGCTTGGTTGGCCATGGGATCACCTGCGTGGCCGTGAACTGCAACCCGGTCATCGGCGTCGCGTTGAACTTTGCCGGTGAGAAGGGCATGTTGACCAGCCCGACGGACAGCAGCGGATCCGGAAACGCCTTGGCTTGAGCAACCTTGGACTTGGCCACCCGGATGCGGGCCTCGATCTGCCGGAGCGTGGGATTGTTCTTCAACGCCTCCCTGGACAGAGACGCCAGCACGTCTGTGCTCGTTTTGGATTTCGTCGGCGTGGTATCTTTGCGTGCCCGAGGCTGGGCCGAGGTCGGCATCGGCATCCCCAGGACGGCGGCCAGCGTTACGATAGACAGTGTCCTCATTCTTCTCACCTGTGCACGCAGAGTCTGTTGGGTGCGGTAACTCCGCAGCGATACCCTAGGGCATGCAGCAACCATGCCACACGACAAACAGCTTATTTTTTCAGTCGGATGAGCTGAGTCTCGAAGAATTACTTTATACTATTCTGCAATCCGGATGGACAATAGTGTGCGAAGTCGCAGGACTGCTGACTATCGTCGATGGGGGGCCATCGGTGAGGGGATAGGCTAGCGGCCGGCGTATTTTTGGGGGCTCTTGTCGAATTTGGGCTTACAGCCGGGGCAGCAGAAGACGTAGTAGCGGCCTTTGTATTTGGACCACTTGTGCTGGGGACCGACGGTGAAGACGTTTTTCATGACCGGGCACTTGGCCCTGGTTCCGACCTTCGGGCGGCTCTTGAACGAGCTGGACACACCTTTCTGATGGGATCCGCAACCGCACTGCGGCGTGCCCTTTTGCGGGGCTGCCAGAGCAGGATAGGCCCAGAGGCTCGCGGCGACGATGGACAGGACTGCGATGGTTTTCTTCATGACTTTGGCTCCTTTTAATCATTGAGTTGGTTTCAGTGAAAAGCAAGAACCGGACCAGCGTCGCGCGTTTGCGATTCTCAACTGTTGGCGGCCACGAAGGGCTAGCAGAGTGCTGAATAGTCGACACTGTGCTGCAGAATAGTCTCCGGTCGCCGCGCGGCGTGACCAGGGAGCCTGGGAAATTGCATCGGTTCTGCTGCGGCACTATGCTTGCAAGCACCAGGCGGGCCATGGAGCAGGTCGTGAAAAAAGCAAGCATCCTATTCATCGAGGACGATCCATCGGGCAGGGAGCTCGGGCTGTTCAACCTGAAGAAGGCCGGCTACCAGGTGGAGGGTGCGGTGGACGGCGTGCAGGGGCTCGAGCAGTTCGATCCGGCGCGACACGACCTGGTGATCACCGACGTCAAGATGCCCGGGCTGTCGGGCCTGGACGTGCTCCGGCGCATCAAGGAGCGCGCGCCGGATGTCCCGGTCCTCGTGATCACGGCGTACGGGAATGTGGACGTCGCCGTGGACGCCATGAAGGCCGGCGCCTTCGACTTCATCGGCAAGCCCTTCAACCGTGATCACCTTCTGCTCACGGTGGGCAAGGCCCTCGAGAGCCACAATCTCCGGCGGGAGGTGCGGGCGCTGCGCATCCAGACCTCCGGCGTGGAGCGGCCGATCATCTATCGCTCCGCGGTCATGGGGCAGCTCCTGGAAACCGTGGATCGCGTCGCTGCCTCGGAGGCCACGGTGCTCATCACCGGGGAGAGCGGCACCGGCAAGGAGCTGATCGCCAGGCGGATCCACGTGCGAAGCGCGCGGGCCGAAAAACCCTTCGTGGAGCTGAACTGTGCGGCAGTGCCGGCGGAGCTGCTCGAGTCGGAGCTGTTCGGCCACGAGAAGGGCGCCTTCACCGGAGCCACGCGGTCCCGGGAGGGCAAGTTTCGTCGCGCGTCGGGCGGCACGATCTTCCTCGACGAGATCGCCGAGCTGCCCCAGCCGCTGCAGGGCAAGCTGCTGCGGGTGCTGCAGGAGCGCGTGGTGGATGTGGTGGGCTCGGACAACCCCGTGTCCGTGGATGTGCGGGTCATCGCCGCCACGAACCAGGATCTGGGACAGCGCATCGAGGCCGTGCAGTTCCGCGAGGACCTCTACTACCGGTTGAACGTGGTGGAGCTGCGGGCCCCCCCGCTGCGCGATCGCCCGGACGACCTCGAGCCGTTGCTCGAGCACTTCGTCACCCAGCTCGCGGCCGGGCGGGAGCTGTCCGTGCCGCCCGACCTGCTCGAGGCGCTCCAGGGGATGGACTGGCGCGGCAACGTGCGGGAGCTGCAGAACGTGTGCGAGCGGCTGGTAATCCTGGCCCGGGGAGACGAGCTCTCGGCGGCCGACCTCCCCCCACGGGTGCTGCGGGCTGGGCCGGGGGGACCGGTCGCCGAGGGAGGGGTGCTCGACCACTGGCCGACCCTGCCTCCGGAGGGGCTCTCGCTCATCGAGCTGGAGCGGCGCGTGATCGAGCGCGTGCTCGAGCTCAAGGAGGGCAACGTCACCCAGGCGGCGCGCTACCTGGGCGTGCCCCGCCACATCCTCACCTACCGAATGGAGAAGTATGGGATCCGCCGGCCCACGTGAGTTCTTCTCCCGGCGGGTGGTGCTGCTGGTTTGGCTCCCCATCGCCGTCATCGGCGCACTCCACTACGGCACCGGGTCGGAGCACCACTGGGCCCACGACATCCTGCGCCGCCTGTACTATCTGCCCATCGTGCTCGCTGCGTTCCTGCTCGGGCTCCGGGGGGGGCTGATCGCCGCGGCCGTGGTTTCGGTCTCCTACCTGCCGCACGCGTTCCTCCACCCGGTGCACCACGATCCGGCCCACGGCCTCGAGAAGGCGCTGGAGCTGGTCCTGTACCATGTGGTGGGGGGTGTGGCCGGATACCTCGCCGGGTTGGAGAGGCGTGGGCGCGAAGAGCTCCAGCGGGCGGTGGACGAGCAGCAGCGGCTAACCAAGCAGCTCGTGCGCGCCGGGCGCCTCAGCGCCCTGGGTGAGGTGGTGGCGGGCATGGCCCACGAGATCAAGAACCCACTCCACGCCCTGGCGGGCACCGCGGAGGTGGTGGACCACCTCATCCCCCGGGACGCCGAGGAGCGACGCCTGTGGGAGCTGCACATGGCGGAGATCGAGCGGCTCCGGCGGGTCGCTGACCGGTTCCTCTCGTTCTCCAGTCCGACCCCACTCAAGACCGGCGCCATCGACCTGCGGGAGGTGGCCGAGCGCCTCTTCTCCCTGGTGGGCGCCGACGCCCGCCAGAAGGCGGTCACCCTCGAAAAGCAGCTCCCGGACGAGCCGGTGCGGGTCAGCGGGGACCGCGATCAGCTCGCCCAGGTGGGCATGAACATCGTGGTCAACGGCTTCAAGGCCATGGGCGGGGGGGGCAACATGCGCATCAGCGTGGGCAGCGAGCTTTACGAGGGCAAGCCTCACCGGTTCCTCCGCATCGAGAACGACGGCCCCTCCATTCCCGACGAGCTGCTCGAGCACATCTTCGATCCCTTTGCCAGCGGCGACGAAACCGGGACCGGGCTCGGCCTGTCCATCTCCTCCCGCATCGTGCACCAGCACGGCGGCTTCCTCGACGTCGCCAACACCGGCCTCGGCGTCACATTCACCGTGTTCCTGCCACCGCTGAGATCGGGGAATGGAGCCCCAGCGCTGTAGCGCCCGCTCACATCCCGACGTAGCGGGCGTACAGGGCGCGGGCGCGGGATTCGTCCTGGGTGTCCTTGATGAGAGCGCGTCCGTCGGGGAAGACGACAAGCTCGTGGCCTTCCACGGTGAGGGAGAGCACGAGCCCATTGAACGTGGCCGTGGCGACGGGGTCGAGGCGCTCCTTCAGGGCCGCGAGGTCGAGCTCGAGCTCCGAGGCGGGGCTGACCTGCACGGCGTTGCGGCCGCAGAAGGCGGTGGTCCAGGAGGTCTGCCCGGCGTCCAGGAACTCGTAGCGCCCGTGGACGCAGGCAGGGCAGGACTCGGAGGCGGGAGCCGTGAGCTCGTGCCAGCGACGGGTCCAGGCGTCCAGGGACAGGAGCCTGCCGCTCTCCGGGGGGTGGCCGAGCAGGATGCGATAGGCCGCGGTGGCCTGGAGCGAGGCGATGATGGCGGGCACGGTGTTGAGCACGCCGGCGGTGTCGCAGGTGGGCGCGGTTCCGGGCGCGGGAGGCTCGGGGAAGACGCAGCGCAGGCAGGGGCCGCTGCCGGGTACCACGCTCATGGTCATGCCCGTGGTGCCGATGACGCCGCCGTACACCCACGGCTTGCCGAGCTTGCAGCAGACGTCGTTGATCAGGTAGCGCGCCTCGAAGTTGTCGGTGCCGTCGAGCACGAGGTCCACGTCCCTGATCAAGGCCTCTGCGTTGCGCGGCGTGAGGTCGGTCACCCGGCCTTCGATGCGGATGTCCGCGTTGACCCGCGCGAGGGTGCGGGCGGCGGCTTCGGCCTTGGGCAGGCCGTCGGTCACGTCTTGTTCGTTGAACAGGCTCTGTCGCTGGAGGTTGGACAGCTCGAGCACGTCGCGGTCCAGGATCACGAGGTGCCCGACGCCGCCACGGGTCAGGGTGTCGGCCAGCACCGAGCCGAGGGCGCCGCAGCCCACCACCAGCACCGTGCTCCGGGCGAGCCGTTCCTGCCCATCCTCGCCGAACTCCGGCAGGATGGTCTGTCTGCTGTAGCGGCTTCCCGGATCACCCGTCATGGTGCTCAGCTTGGCGAAGGGCCGTGACGGCGTTGGTGACCAGCTCCACCGTCCGGTCGATCTGGGCCCCCGTGGTGTCGCGCCCCAGGGACAGTCGAATGGACCCCCGCGCCTGGCGTTCGTCGAGACCCATGGCCGTCAGCACGTGGGACGGGTCTTCGCTGCCCGAGGAGCAGGCCGCGCCCGTGGACACGGCGACCCCCATCAGGTCGAGGTTGATCAGCAGCGCCTCGCCCTGCACTCCGTCGAAGCTGACGTGGAGGGTGTTGGGGAGCCGAAGGGCAGGGTGACCGTTCACGGTCACACCCGGGAGCCGTTCCCGGAGGGTGCGCTCCAGCCGGTCGCGCAGCGCCGCCTGCCTGTCCGCCTCAACGCCGAGGCCGGTCGAGGCGAGGTCGCACGCTCGGCCGAGCCCGACGATGGCCGGCACGTTCTCCGTGCCGGCGCGCCGGCGACGCTCCTGGTGTCCACCGTGGAGCAGCGCGTGGATCCGGGTGGATTTGCGCACGTACAGCGCGCCGATCCCCTTGGGGCCGTAGATCTTGTGGCCGGACAACGAGAGCAGGTCCACGCCGAGCTGCCCGACGCTCACCGGGATCTTGCCGAGCGCTTGGACAGCATCGGTGTGGGTCAGCGCCGCGCTCGCCTGCGCCAGCGCCGTGAGCTCCCGCACGGGCTGGAGCGTGCCCACGTCGTTGTTGGCGAGCATCACGGTGACCAGGGTCGTGTCACTGGTGATGGCGTCTGCCGCCCGCTCCAAATCCACGCGACCGTGGGAATCCACGTCCAGGTACGTGACGAGCGCGCCGTGCCGCTCCCGGTCCCGGCAGCAGTTGAGCACCGCCTGGTGCTCCACCGCGGAGGTGACGATCGCGGGCCGCCTCCGCGGCGCGGCCAGGCCGGCGGCGTCCAGCACGCCCCGGATGGCCAGGTTCGTGGATTCGGTGCCACCGCTCAGAAACACGATCTCCTCCGGCTCGGCGTTGATCAACCGGGCGACCTGCTGGCGCGCCGTGTCCAGGGCGCGCCGTGCCTTCTGGCCGTACCAGTGGATGCTGGACGGGTTGCCGAACTGATCGCGCAGGTACGGCAGCATGGACTCCAGCACGTCGGGATGCAGCGGCGTGGTGGCGTTGTGGTCGAGGTAGATTCGGTCCACTCGCGTTCACCTCTGGGCGCGGCCTCTGGGGCTGCAGATCCTAATATCCCTGGAAACTCTTTACCAGCGCGTCGCGCTCTTCGGGATCCAGGACGAGATCGGTGAGCGCATAGAGGATGCGATCTTCCTTGCCGGAGTGGTGGGTGAGCAGCTCCACCAGGTCGGACACCGAGGTGATCAGCTCCGCGGTGCGCTCGGGATCCCCGCACTGCTCGCCGAGCCGGTCCAGGAGGGCGAGGATCTCCACGTGCTCCTCCGCCAGGACCACGGCGGGTCCGCGAGGGGAGCCGAAGCGGCTGGCGAGCACCGGGAAGAGGAACTCCTCCTCCAGGGCGATGTGTCGCCGTAGGGATGTGGAGAGCGTCGTGAATACACTGCGGCAACGATCCCACTCGCCCTGCTGCACCGCCGCCAGGATGGAGAGCTGCAGGTTGTGGATCCGCCGGTGGTCGTTCTCCATGAACTCCAGGACCTGCCGGAGCTCCGGGGCACCTTTGCGGCGCTTGATGAGCAGGATCTCCCACCCGGTGTCGCTGGTGTCGAGCGGGTGCCAATCGAATCCCCCCGGGGACTCACGTTGCAGGAGCTCCAGGAGCTCGGGGGACCTACCGTCCGTGTGGAGCAGCAGCTCGCAGCCGTGCTCGAGCTCGTGGAATCGGTCCAGCAGACGCGCCCGGCGCTCTGCGTCTTCCAACTTTCTGAGATTCAGAGTCGTGGTCATTTGGTGCCTCGTCGTGCCGGGCTCGGCGGTTTCCCGGGCCGCTCACCGGTGACACCAATCAATATAGCGATAAATTCCTACCGGAGAAGTAAAATATTTATAAGTGAGAATGCTGATCGTAATTAGGGCAGCAATGTCAACGTGTAGGAGCGTGCCCAACCTGCCACGTCAACACCCGGGCAATATCCCGGGCCGACGCTACTCGGACCGGGACCCGCGGTCCGTGATCCGGTGTTTTCGCAGCTTTCCCTGCAACGTCGTGGGCTTCAAGTCGAGCAGCGCAGCCGCACCCTTGGGGCCGTAGATGCGGCCCCCGGTCTGCTCGAGCGCTCGCGTCAGCAGGGAGCGGACTCCGTCGTCAAAGGTTGGAACCGTCGCCGGCTCGGCGGCCGGCTCGGCTCCCCGGGGCGCGACGCTCATCGCCCCGCTGGGGCGCGTCAGCTCGAGCTGATCTCCGGGGCTGAGGATGAGCGCTCGCTCGAGGGTGTTCTCCAGCTCGCGCACGTTGCCGGGCCAGTCATGGGCCTCCAGCTCCTGCCACACCTGGTCCGGCACCGCTGGGGGGCGGCGGTGCATGCGCGTCGCGTGTCGCTCCAGCAGGTGCCTCGCCAGCGGACGCAGGTCCTGACTCCGTTCCCGCAAGGGCGGCAGCTCCACCGGAAAAATATTGAGCCGGTAGTACAGGTCGGAGCGGAACTCCCCGACGTCCACGAGCTGCTCCAAGGGCTTGTTGGTGGCCGCCACCAGCCGGATGTCCACGGGGACCGCGTCGTCACCCCCGACCCGCTGAATCTCCCGCTCTTGGAGCGCCCGGAGGAGCTTGACCTGCACCGAGGCCGGCGCATCGCCCACCTCGTCGAGGAACAGCGTGCCGCCGCTCGCCTGCTCGAAGCGGCCCAGCTTGCGTTTGACGGCGCCGCTGAAGGCGCCCTTCTCGTGACCGAACAGCTCGCTCTCGATGAGGGTTTCCGGGATTGCGGCGAGGTTGACGGGCACGAAGGGACCTTGGCTGCGCTCGCTCTCCTGATGGACCAGACGGGCGATGCCCTCCTTGCCGGTGCCCGTCTCCCCGCGGATCAGGACCGTGGTCTCCGAGGGCGCCACCATGCGGACCTTCTCGAGCACGGCCTGCATGGCCGGGCTCTCCGCGACGTAACGCCACTGCATGTCGGTCTGCTGGATTTGAGACTTGAGCAGGGTGTTCTCGCGGTCGAGCAGCTCGTTGAGTCGCTTGATCTCGGCCACCATGAGGCTGTTGTGGAGCGCGATGGCGATCAGCTTCGAGATCTGCTCGGCTGGTTGGAAGCACTGGCAGAGCAGCTCCTCCTGGGGCTTGTGAGCGATGTCCAGCGTGCCGAGCACCTTGCCGTCCGCAACCAGCGGAAAGCACGCCAGCGCGCCGTAGCCGTAGGCTGAGAGCGTCTGCTCCTCAAGATAGCCGGTCCGCCCGGCCGCGAGGTGATTGACTGAAACCGATTCGCGGGTGCGGATGACGCGCTCACTCGCCGTCCCGATGAGCTGAAACACCGTGCCGGGTCGAGGGGTCGGGTGGCGGCTGTCGTCCACCAGGAGCACCTCGGCTTCGTCAGGCCGCTCCGGTCTCCAGCGGTTGACTCCCACCCGCGTGCCTCCGAAGTGCTTGCGGAGCAGCGCGGCCGTGCGCCGGAGGATTTCCGGCATGTCGAGGGTCGTCAGTAGGCTCTCGACCGCCTCTTCGATGAGGCTCTCTCGATTTCTCAAACCTTGGCAGTGCGCAACCATATTTAGGTACATAACCATATTTCGTTGTGGCTGCCACCCAAATATAGGTGACACTGACTGATGATTTTCATAAAACGAAGGAATTATTTAACATTATCTTTGGCATGTGCTTTGCTTTTAATACCCTGCTGTGAGCGACTCGGTTGGCAGCTGATTGACAGCCGAGACAACTCGGACACTCGACGCCCTGCGCTGCGGGACGTCACAGCCCTGGGAGACCCACAGATGCCTCTACGGAAGATCATCGAAATCGACGAAGAGAAATGTGATGGCTGCGCGCTGTGCGTAGACGCATGTCACGAAGGCGCCATCCAGATCGTGGGCGGTGTGGCCAAGCTCGTGAGCGAAATCTACTGCGATGGTCTCGGAGACTGCCTTGGTGAGTGTCCCCAGGGCGCCATTACGATCGATGAGCGGGAGGCGAAGCCCTTCGACGAAAAAGCCGTGGCCACGCACCTGGCCAGGCAGCGGGACGTCAAGAAGCTCGCCATGGCCCCGGCCGTGCACCACCCGCACGTGGGTGGGTGCCCTGGTGCCGCCATGCGGCAGCTCACCCCGGCGGTGCAGTCCGAACCGGGCGGACCGGCCGCCGATGCCGGGCCGTCGGCCCTGACCAACTGGCCGGTTCAGCTCCATCTCGTTCCGGTGCAGGCGCCGTACTTTGATCGGGCGAAGGTGCTCATTGCAGCAGACTGCGTACCCTTTGCCCAACCCGGTTTCCACCAGAACATGCTGCAGGGACGGACCCTCATCATCGGTTGCCCCAAGCTGGACGACGTGTCCGCCTACCTCGACAAGCTGACCGCTATCTTCAAGTTCAACGACATCCAGAGCGTGGAGGTCGCCTTCATGGAGGTGCCCTGCTGCCACGGCCTCGTGCGGCTGGTGCAGCAGGCGCTCGAAGCGAGCGGCAAGGACCTGCAGCCGAGCCTGACTCGCGTCGGTATCCGCGGTGAGATTCAAGCCGCTTAACCCAAACCCGTTCACCACCAATCCAGTGACCATCCTCTGGCTGCTACCGGTTCTCCTTTCCGCGGGAGTGGTCGGCGCCCACTTTCTGCGTGCCGGCGATCCCGGGCTCATGGCGGCGTCCTGGGCCGTCCCGCTGCTCCTGCTCATCCGCAGGCGGTGGTCGGCCCGCATCGTCCAAGGCCTGCTGGTGGCCGCCGCCGTGTTCTGGCTGGTGCTGCTGAGTCGGCTCGCGGGAATGCGCCAGGAAATGGGTTTGGCATGGGGACGCCTCGCGGCGATCTTGATCGCTGTGTCGCTCACCGCGGCCGGGGCGGCGTTGGTGTTCGAACGGCAGCGACTTCGGGAGCTGTACCGGGACACCGACGTGGGCGCCGCAGCTTCGGTGGCGGCCTTCTGGATCACGGCGGTTGGGCTCACCGTTGTCCAGCGCGTGGTATCGCCGCCGATGCTGCTTGCGGAGAGGTTCTGGCAGGGAGGCGGCTGGCTGACGATCCTGGCGTTGTCGACCTACGCCGCTTGGATCGCGGAGCAGCTCCTGCGCCCCGGACAGCAGGCCCGCTGGCGTCGCCGCCTCTGGGGGCTCTTCTCGGCGGTCTTCTTCCTGCAGCTCCTGCTGGGGATCTCAGGGCTCGAACGGCTCCTGATGTCTGGCGCCCTTCACCTGCCGGTGCCGGCGGTGATCATCGGTGGGCCCATCTACCGGGGCGAGGGGTTTTTCATGCCGATCCTGTTCGGGGTCACCGTCCTGCTCGTCGGGCCCGCCTGGTGTAGCTACCTCTGCTACATCGGCGCTTGGGACAGCGCGCTCTCCCGGTCGAAACCGCCGATCCAGCGCACAGGGCGCTGGCACCCCTGGCTGCGCGTCTTCACGTTGGTCGTCGTGGCGGGCGTGGCGTTCCTGCTCTGGGCACTCGGCGCGTCGACAACTGTGGCGGCGGCTTGCGGCATTGCGTTTGGGTTCGTGGGTGTGCTGCTGATGTTCCTGTGGTCCCGGCGCACCGGAACCATGGCGCACTGCAGCTGGTACTGCCCCCTTGGCCTGCTCGCCGGCGTGTTCGGTCGCTTGTCTCCGCATCGGCTCCGACTCGACAACACGTGCACGTCCTGCGGAAGCTGCTCCCGGGTCTGCCGGTACGACGCTCTCTCTGAGGCGGATATCGAGCGCAGACGCCCGGCGCTCTCCTGCACCCTCTGCGGCGACTGCGTCGGCGTCTGCAAGCAGAGCGCCATCGGCTACCGCCTCCTCGGTCTCTCGCCCACGGCGTCCCGGGCCGTGTTCATCGCCCTCGTCGCCGGCCTCCACGCCGTATTCCTCGGCGTCGCACGGCTCTAATACCGCTGCCCCCCGCCGTCCCCCGCCGTCCCCCGCCGCCCGAAATCACGGTGCCCGAAATCACGGTGCCCGAAATCACGGTGC
>JBDRSE010000353.1:0-9844 GCA_043825095.1 bacterium | reverse complement strand
GGCGGATCGATCTCCGGCGGGTGCCAGCATTCGCACAGCGCCGAAACCAGCCCGACAGATCCGCCGCTCCGCGGCTCGAGACACCCCTCCCGCCCCCTCAAGGGGGAGCCCGCGCGGCGCGGGGGGCGCTGTGCCGTCTACCACGTGAACGGTTACCTCTGAGGACCGCGCAGAGCGTGGTTGACAGAAATCACACGGGGTGGGGAAATGAGCGACCCGATTCGCTTCTGAGGACCTGTGCATGTTCGGAGCCCTGCGTACCCTTCTCGCATTGATCGTGCTGCTTGGACACCTGTACGTGGGCTATCTCCCCGGGACGTACGCAGTCTTCGGCTTCTACATCATCAGCGGCTACCTGATGACCTTGGTGATGCACGAGAGCTACGGCTACACCCGCGACGGCCGGCTCCGCTTCGCCGTCAATCGCTGCCTGCGCCTGTATCCCCAGTATTGGATCGCCTCCGGGATCACGCTGCTGTTGATCGTCGTCTTCGGGGCCAAGGCGATCAAAGCGTACCACGCCGTGATGTTCGTGCCCGACTCGTGGCAGGCCGTCGGGCAGAACTTCTTCATGTTCTTCTCCCTGTGGTCTCCCGTGGGCGAAAGGCCGCGGTTGGTGCCGCCCACGTGGGCCCTCACCGTAGAGCTTTTCTTCTACGCGTTGATCGCGTTGGGCCTCTCCAAAACGTCTCGGCGTGTGTGGGCCTGGGTCGTGGCATCCCTGGGCTACTACGCAGGCACCTTCTATTTGGGACTCGGCTTCGAGAGCCGCTACTATCCCGTCGCCGCGGCCTCCCTCCCCTTCTCCCTCGGCAGCCTACTGTACTTCATCGCTCGCAGCGCACCCAACGAGTTCTGGACGGCTCGGGTTCCCCCCCCGAGCTTGTGGCTGGCCCTCGCCTTCGGCAATCTGGGCGCGGCAGCACTCTTCGGGGCGCTGTTGAGCAACCCGAAGGTCGTCGAGCAAGGCTTCTATCTCAATCTGGCGCTCATGGTGCTGGTGGTGTTCAGCCTGGCCGTGCACGGACGCGGCCTGCCGCTCCTCAACGCGACGTGGGACAAGCGGTTGGGTGAGCTGAGCTACCCGCTGTATCTGGTTCACTGGCAAGCGGGGGCGATCGTCTCGTATTTCCTCGTGGGCGCTCCCCTGGTGTTTCGCCGACACGTGCACGGTCTCTCCTCCCAGGGTGTCGCGAACCTGCTGCTCTCCGCGCTGGGGGCGCTGGCGCTGTCTGTGCTGCTCGTGTGGGGTGTCGACCGGCCCGTGCAGCGGCTCCGCAACCGGATTCGCGGCCGGGGTTGAGGGGACCGATTCATACAACCCTATGGTCTGCGATCGAACGCGGCTCGCGTCCGCATAGATCGAGTCTGTTCACTCGACGGGGTCTCGTCGGCGTTGCGGAGGATCTTGAGGTGGCAGGGCGCTCGAGGATCAGTGCCCCGGTCACGGACTTCACATGATGGCGAAGTCGTGGGCGCGAACGGTCTTGCGGCCGTTGGCCACGGCGCGCTTGGTGGCCTGCTGGAGGTACCAGGCGACGAGTTCGTTGAGACCGTCGAGGGCGTCGCCGGACATATTGCAGTCTGCGGCCTTGATTGCTTCTTTGCAGGCGCTCTTGGTGAGGAAGTTCGGCATTTCTTTCTTTTTCTCGGCCATGATGTTTGTCCTTGTGGTTGATGTTGGCGGGCGCGTGTTCGCCGCCCGAGGAGTGAGTGTTGCCATAATTGGCGCCGATTGCCACGTTTTTTGTTTGCGCGGTGTCCCTTCAGTCGTTGGTGGCCACGCGGGGATCAAAGGGGACGAGGGCCGCCGCGTCCGGTTCCAGAGACAGGATGCGCCCGTTGTGCACGAGGTGCTGGTACAGATAGCGCTGGTGCTCGGGGACCTCCAGGTTCTCGGCGGTGATGATCTCGGCGCGCCCCGGCACCAGGTTGGGGTACACGAGCAGCTTCGTGTCAGACGTGAAGAGCTTGCCCATGGCCTCCAGGATGCCCCCGTGCATGGAGTCGTAGTACTTGTCGTCCAGGATGGTCCGTACGTTGTCCACCGACAGCACGAGCCCGATGCGCCGCTTGTCGTGCAGGGTGAAGTACTCGCTGAGGCGGAAGTAGCGCAGGTGCGAGGTGACCATCACGTGGTAGCCCAGCTCGGCGAGCCGAACGACCCGCTCCTCCAGGTCGTACACCTCGTCCACCCCGTGCGACAGGTAGCGGGCCACGTTCATCTCGCAGAAACAGACCACGTTGCGAGGCGACGTGGCCAGGTCCCGAGCGAACACCTCCAGGCCGCAACGAATCATGTCCGCCTGCACCGGAGTGAAGGGCCGGAACGTCCCACGCAGCACCAGCACGTGTCGCTTGAAGAGCAGGTCCGCGGGCATCACCGCGCACCCCTCGGGGGAGAACATCACCACCGGGCTGAGGCTGGAGGTGACCAGTCGCAGGTTCAGCAGGCGGTTGTCCACGTCGCGGAAGGCGGGGCCCTCGAAGTGGATGAAGTCCACCTCGATCCGGCCCCACACCAGGTTGTCCACCAGGCCGTCGACGAGGGCCTCAGGCTGGGCGCTGTGGGTGAAGGCGCCGTGGATCAGGTTCACCCCCAGGATCCCCAGGGACTCCTGCTGGTCGCGGTTTGTCTGGTCCAGCATCCGCACGTGGAGCACAATCTGGCTCGGCTCCGCACCGGAGGCGTGCTGGAAACGGATCCCCATCCAGCCGTGGCAGTCCTTGTCTGACTTGTAGGACTTGGCGGCCACCGTGTCCCCGAAGGCGAAGAAGGTGGAATCGGAGCTCCGACTGCCGGCCACGCGCAGGACGATCTCCGCGTACTCGGTGTCGAGGATGTTCTCCAGCCGGGATCGGGTCACGTACCGCCCCGACTGCTCGACACCGTACATGGCGTCGCTCATCTGCATGTCGTAGGCGGAGACCGTCTTGGCCACGGTGGCGGAGGCCTTGCCCGCGCGGAAGAACTGCCGGGCCACCTCCTGGCCGGCGCCGATCTCGGCGATGGTGCCGAAGATGAGCGGAGTGGTGTTGAGCTGCCAGGCCTTCTGGCGGGTGCTGGGTGTCGATCCGTTGGCGTCCATGTGTATTCCGCGTTCGGTCCGCCGCGCGCAGTCCGCCGCGCGCGGCCCCCCAGATCTAATGCTTCTGAGCACCCTTGGCAACCGTGGGGCGCCGACGTTGCCAGGGCGATCGCGTTCTGGTGCATCCTTCGATGCAACGTTGTCCCCGCGCAGGCGGATCGGTCATGGGAGCACTCCATCACGAATTTCGATGCCGATACCCCAGTTATCGATAGACAGAAGGAGTGGTTTCCTCTTTTTTTGGGGGAGCTCGCCACCGGCCCGCTGGCTAGGCTTTGACCGGGCGTGATTCGAACCCGCTGGGCTCCGATCTCGGGGTTCTACAGACGCCGCGAGTGCGCCATCCTCGTCAGGGCGACCCCCAGCTCGAGGTAGCGCTCCGGGGACAGGGCCGGGCCGAGGAGCTGGGACTGACCGGCGCGGGTCTGCAGCCGGTCGTCCCAGACCGCGGCCCCACAGCGACGGCGCAGCTCGGCGCAGATCCAGCCGAAGTTCGCCTCCCGACTCAGCTGCAGGTCGGGGCCGAGGCAGGCGTAGTCGATCCGATCCTGGACCACGGCCAGGGGCCGCTGTCCCGCCGCATAGACGTAACAGAAGGGCCGCCGGTCCTGTCTGGTGGTTTCGGTCTTGATCTGCACCTTCTTGCGCATGACCAACCCCCCCGAGAGCAGCGCCCGACCGGCATCGAGCTTCTTCTTCGTGGTCGTCTTGGTTTCAGTGGTGCTGTGGCTCTCGACGCCGCGGAGCAGCAGGACGACGTCCCCGTACGGCAGGGTCATGACCTCGCCGGCCCGGTTGATCACCTGGAGCTCGTGCTCCTCGAGGTGCAGCTGCTGGACGACAAACCGCTCGGCGTCGGTTTCGGCCTCGGCAGAGTCCAGGACCAGCGCGGCGAAGCCGGCCTGCTCGAGTCGGGAGGCGCAGGCCGCCGCGGGCTCGGCCGCCGCGAAGCTGGCCACTACGCACGGGCCGTCGCCGGAGCCCATGATCCGCGAGCGCGCTTCATAGGGCGTGATGTCCAGAGCGGCCGCGAGGTCCCGGGTCCTTTGGTCCGGCGGACCCTGCACGCGATGGATGGCGACGATCACCATGGCGATCTCCTTCGGGTCAAGAGGATATCGAAGCCCACGCCGGTGATGGTGTGGCCCTCGCGGAGGCCGGAGTCGTCGTCGAGGAAGAGGTCGTGGTGGAAGTACACGGCGCCTTAAAAAAATCAGAAGGTGCCCGTCACGCCGACCCCACCCGGGGTGAGCACCGGCAGGACCTGGACGCGATCGGGTCGCTCCTTGCGCCGCCAGCGGGTGAAGATGGCAATCACGGCCGCGGAGACGAACGCCGCGCCGGCGACTCCCCACATGACGTTGGTCAGGGTCTGATAGCGCAGCCCTTCGTCCCGGGTGGGCCAGGACGGGTTCAGGTCGAACTCGCGGTGCAGGGCACGCGTCTTGTACCCCAGCCCGACGGCCGCCGCCGCAGCCGCCACGGCGGTCCCTGCGGCGCCGACGAAATACCCCCAGTGGAGCCGCACGCGGCGGCGGGGCGGCTTCGTTTCCAACTTGGTGATGACGCGGCCCAGGCTGTAATCCCAGGTCGCGGTGCCGCCCCGGGGCACCCTCAGCAGCTTGTGCGCCAGGGTTTCCTTGCCCTGCTTGAGCTCCACCGCGATCTCCCCCGGCCGGACGATCTGCTCCACCCGCCCCCGACCGCGGAGCCGGCCCTGGACCCAAATCTCTGTCTGCGTGTCGCTGGCGCGCACCACCAGGACTCCGACCCGGCGCTGCATCCGGCGCAGCGCCCCCGGCACCGAGCGCCGCTCCTTGGGCGAGGCGCCCTCGAGAAACAGCCGCAGGTGCCGCACGGCCCCCACCGGCTCCCGGAGCTCGTAGTAGCACAGGGCGATGTTGAAGTGGATCTCCCGGTACGGCCAGTGGTCCAGCGCCTGCCGCAGCGCCTGAATCGCCGCGCGATAACGGCGCTTCTCGTACAGCTTCTGCCCTTTGGCGTAGGCGCGTCCGGCCGCGGACTTCCGCTCCGCCACAGTCCGCCGGACCGCGGGCGTCGACTTCGCCGGGGCGGCCCGAGGGGGCTGCCCGACAAACCCGGACGACAGCAGCGCGATGAGTATCGTCGTCATGATCGCCTCATCTGGGCAGCGGCTTCCATTGCAGTCTCCGACGTCTGCGGCGTCGATGTGGACGCCGCTGCTCTTTCTCCAGGGCGACCTGCACGGTGCGGCTCTCCAGGGGCACCAGGGACAGCGACTGCGTCTGATACCCCTTGGCCTCCACGCGTACCTCCACGGCCGCTTCGGAGCGCTTCACCGTGGCCTGGAACGTCGGTCCCGGATGGGTCTTGCCGCGGAACACGATCTTCGACTGGGCCCGGCGCGGCCGCACGTCGATGGTGAACGTTACCGTGGCCGGCTTCGGAGGCGCGGCCGGTCGGGCGTCCCCCGGGGCTCCGGCGTCCCGGCGCTGCGGGAGCGCGGGCACGATCGCCCGGGCGTCGAGCTCCAGCTTGGGCGGCGGCGGCTCCGGCTTGCGACCGAGGACCAACAGGGCGATGACCGTGACCACCACGGCGCCCAGGGCGCCCCCCATCACGACCCAGAGCCACCCCGGCAACAACGCGCTCTTCGCCGCCGCGCTGGCCGACGCCCGCGTGAGGCTCTCGTCCATGGGACCGCCGAACACCATCTCCCCGAGCTGAGGGTGCGGCTTTCCGGCGAGGGCCAGCTCGATTCGGCGGTCCTTCTCCACCCGCTGCCCGTGAAAGAGACGATCCATCAGCGAGGCCAGCTGGTGCTGCCCCTGCACCCGCCCCTCCTTGACCAACAGCTCTTCCAGGGCCTCCTGGAGCGCGGCCGCGGTCTGGTAGCGATCCTCCGGGTTTCTCTTCAGGGCCTTGAGCGCGATCTTCTCCAGCTCGACGGGCAGATCCGCGCGGAATGAGATGGGGCGGGGGACCTTCGCCTTGCGGACGCGAAGGATGGTTTCCAGCTCGGTGGACGTCTTGAACAGCCGCACGAGGCACATCGCCTCGTACAGCACGATCCCCAGGGAAAAGACGTCGGACCGGCGATCCAGCGGCTTCTGCTCGGTCTGCTCCGGCGACATGTACGCCGCCTTTCCCTTGAGGACCGTGGCCTGGGTGGACGAGATGCGCTCCCGCGCGTAGGCGATGCCGAAATCCACGACCTTCACGTGGCCGTCGTAGCTGAGCAGGATGTTCTGGTGAGACACGTCGCGGTGCACGACGCCGAGGCTGTGGCCGCCCGGCCGCCGCAGCTCGTGGGCCGCGTGCAGGCCGGCCGCGGCGTCGGCCACGATGCGCACCGCATAGGCCCAGTCCAGCGGGTCCGGCAGTCGCCGCGCCGCGCGAAGCACGTCGTGCAGGTTGTGGCCATGCACATACTCCAGGGCCATGAAGTAGTGACCGCCGATCTGCCCCATGTCGAACACCGCCGCGACGTTCGGGTGCTGGATCATGGCGGCGATCCGGCTCTCGTCGAGGAACATCTGGACGAACCGCCGCTCCTCGCTGAGGTGCTCGTGGACCCGCTTGATGCACAGGACCTTCTCGAACTGCTCCGGCCCCGACAGCCGCGCCAGGTAGAGCGAGGCCATGCCGCCGCTGGCCATCTTCATGAGCAGCTCGTAGCGGCCCAGACGCTCGTGACCTGCGGTTTCGGGTTCCACCATGCTGGATCGACCTCAATAGGGCTCGCTCACCGCCACCGGTGTGCTGCTCAGGGTGGTCGTGGCGTCGCCCAGCTGACCGGCCGTGTTGCTCCCCCAGCACCAGGCCGTGGCATCAACGCGCAGCGCGCAGGAGTGCAGGCCGCCGGTGGTGACGCTCGCTCCGGACGGCAGTCCCGCCAGAGCCACCGGGTCGGAACGCACGACGGTCGAGCCGGTGCCGAGCTGACCGCTCGTGCCGCGCCCCCAGCACCAGTAGGCCCCGGCCTCTGTCACGGCGCAGCTGTGCTCCCCACCGGCCGCGACCGCCCTCGCGGAGTCGAAGTTTATGACCAGCACCGGGGACAACCGATCAAACATGGCGCCGTCTCCGAGCCGCCGATCGCCGCCGTCCCCCCAGCACCACACCGCGCCAGTCGCGTCCACGGCACAGGTGTGTTCCGCACCGGTCGCCACCACTGCTGCGCTGAGGAATCCCTCCCCCTCGAGAACAGCCAGGGGGAGCAGGCTCGGTGCGCCGTCTCCGGTGCCGAGCTGGCCGGCCGTGTTGCTCCCCCAGCACCAGAGCGTATCGTCCTCACGGATGGCGCAGGTGTGGGCGCTGCCCGCGCTGACGGCCCGGGCGCTGGTGAGCCCGGCGCCGACCACGACCCGGGTCGCGGCCTGCCGGCCGGTCTGGGCGCCGTCGCCCAGCTGGCCGTCAGCGTTGGCCCCCCAGCAGTAGGCCTCCAGCTCGGTCGTGACGGCGCAGGTGTGACGACCGCCGGCGCTGACCGAGGCCGCCCCCGACAGCCCCAGCACCCGCACCGGGATGCTGCGGTCGATGATCGACCCGTCCCCGAGCTGGCCCTGGTCGTTGCTTCCCCAACACCAGCCCCGCCCATCGCTGTCAACGGCGCAGGTGTGCGCCTCCCCGGCGGCCACCTCGACGACGTCCTCCAGGTCCGGGACGAGGGACGGCTCGAGCCGTCCTTCGAGGGCGCCGTCCCCGAGCTGACCCGCCTCGTTTGCCCCCCAGCACCACACCGTGCCGTCGCGTTTCACGCCGCACGTGTGCGCCGCTCCGGCCGAGAGCTGCGCCCAGCCGCAGTCCTCGGGACAAGCCGCCGCGCTCTCCCCGCCGGCCAGGTAACAGACTCCGTTCCCACAGCCGGACTCGCAGTCCGATGGCTCGCCCTCGCAGGCCCAGCCGGGCTCAACGTCGCAGGTGTGGTCACAGCCGTCGTTGTCATCGGCATTCCCGTCGTCACACACCTCTTCGCCGGACAGGACGCCGTCCCCACAGACCGGAGCACCAGAGCAACTCGCGGTGTCGAAGGCGCAGCTCGCGCTGCAGCTGAGCGTGCCGGTGACAAAGCCTCGGCTCGCGCACGTCTGCCCATCGAGCTCCTCCCCGTCGCACTCCTCGCCCAGATCGAGCACGCCGTTCCCGCATTCCTGGGGCTCGATCCGGTCCGTGGGCCAGTCGTAGACACAGCCGGTCAACAGCACGGCCGCCCCCACGACGAGCAACGACCTCAAAAGGTCGCTCACGGGGGGGGATATTGAATCAGGGAATCGCAACGAGCTCCCGAGTGTCAATCCAACGGGGAAGGCCTCCCCTTTGCCAATATCGTAGAGTACCCCAGGTAGCTCGTTTTTTCCATGTGTGCGGGCAACGTGGGGGTTCCACGGGCGCGCTGGGAAAGGAGGGTCGTTGGGGTTGGCGTCCATCAGCTCGATTCTAACGGCGGCGGAAGAGCTCCGGGGTGGGGTAGACGTCCCGGATGAGCTGGTAGAGCTCGGCCGCGTCCAGCAGCTCGCCGTCCACGTCTCCGAAGACCAGGCGGGCCCCCGTCTGCACGACCACCGGCGCATCCGCAGGGAGGGCCCGGCCGTTCACTTCGGTGCCGTTCGCAGAGCCGGCGTCGACGAGCCGGAGGCTCGAGGCGGTCTCCGGCGCAAAATCCCGGGGCAGCTCGAAGTAGGCGTGGAGCTTGGAAACCGACGGGTGACGGAGCACGACGTCGTTGTTGAGCGCGCGGCCCACGGTGGCCTGGGTGCTCAGGTGGTTGCGGCCGGAGTTCTCGATCCGGACCAGCTCCTTGCCGGCGAAGATCTGCTCGGCATCGCCCGCGAGCAGCTCGTCGGCGAGGGCGAGGGGGTTGGTAGCCACATTGGTGTGGAAGTCGAAGTCCTCCTCCTCGGTGGGCAAGGTCGTGAGCAGGTACAGGCCCCCGTGGCGCCGCACGAACTCGCGATCCGAGATGCGGCAGGCAACGGGGCGGAGCTCTCGAAACAGACTCACAAATTCCTCCTGGACAAGGCGCGGGGTGCAATCCCGGTCATCGGCCGGCCCCTCACCGCCCGCTGATACCTGCACAGTAGCCGCTATTTGCCACGACTCTAACGCCCCGTGATTAATCCAGGAATCTCACGTACCGTCAAGGGGGAGGGTTTCGCGACTCAGCTCGCCCCCGCCGGGGCGCCGCGCTGCGCCCGGAGGTTGAGCTGCCGGCAGCCCCGATCGTAGGGAACCGCGCCCGTCTCGCGACTCACTCGTCACGACGGCGCCGTCGCGCGACCGCTGCACCGAGCAGGATCCAGGCCAGCACCAGGAGGGGCACCAGCGGCGTCCGACTTTCCGGGGCCGGTTGGCTGCGGCAGCCGCAGCCGGTGTTGGGGGCGTAGGCGTAAGCCTCACAGGCGTCGCCCACGCCGTTTCCGTCGCTGTCGCTCTGGGTCGGATTCCAGGTGACCGGGCAGTTGTCGTCGTCGTTGTCGACGTCGTCGCCGTCCCGATCGTCGTCACAGGCGTCCCCGACGCCGTCCCCGTCCTGATCCTCCTGGCCCGGATTGGCCACGGTGGGGCAGTTGTCGTCCGGGTCGAGGAGCCCGTCGTCGTCATCGTCGTCGTCGCAGGCGTCGCCGACGCCGTCCCCGTCGCTGTCGGTCTGCTCCGGGTTGGCCACCAGAGCGCAATTGTCCGCAGCGTCGGTCACGCCGTCGTTGTCGTCGTCGGTGTCGCAGGCATCGCCGTAACCATCCCCGTCCGTGTCCGCCTGGTTCGGGTTGCTC
>JBDRSE010000352.1:0-28153 GCA_043825095.1 bacterium | reverse complement strand
CGCCTTGCTCCGCGGCGCCCTGGGGCTCACCGAAGACGAGGTCCGGACGGCGTTCCTCAAGCTGTTTCTGCGGCCGCTCGCCGGGCCGGAGCTCGTCAGCGGCATGTACGAGGAGAAGCACCAGATCGTGCGCAGGGACGGCATCCTCGACTTCATCCAACCCCGCGTGACCCTCGACGACATCGGCGGCCTGGCCGCGCTCAAGGAGTGGCTGCGGCAGCGGGAGCAGCTCTTCTCCCCGGAGGCAGAGGCGTTCGGCCTCGACAAACCCAAAGGGGTGCTCCTCACCGGCATCAGCGGCTGCGGCAAGAGCTTCGCGGCCAAGGCCGTCGCCCACCACTGGCGGCTCCCCCTGCTGCGGCTCGACATGAACCGGATCTACGCCGGTCTGGCGGGCAGCCCGGAACAGACCCTCGAGGCGGCCATCCGCACCGCAGAGGCCATTGCGCCCTGCGTGTTGTGGATCGATGAGATCGAAACCGCCATCGTGGGCACCCACGGCGACGGCGGGGGTCAGGCAACCCGGATCTTCTCGTCCTTTCTGACCTGGATGCAGGAGAAGGAGCAGATGGTCTTCGTGGCCGCCACGGCGAACGAAATCGACAAGCTGCCCCCGGAGATGCTCCGCAAGGGTCGGTTCGACGAGATCTTCTTCGTGGACCTGCCGACCCGGGCGGAGCGCGCAGAAATCCTCACGGTGCACCTGCGGAAGCGAAACCAGGACCCCGAGGCCCTCGACCTCCTCGGGGTGTCCAAGGCCACCGAGGGGTTCACCGGTGCCGAGCTGGAGCAGCTCGTGGTGTCGGCCATGTATTTCGCCTTCGAGTGGGATCGCCCGGTGATGGACACCGACCTCTACACCAGCCTCGGCCGCACCGTGCCCCTGTCCCGTACCATGATCGAGCGCATCAAGACCATCAAGCGCTGGGCCGACTCCCGCGCGGTGAAAGCCGGCCTGCCGGGAGAGTAGGGAGGTCGGTCATCCGATCCTCGCAAGCCGGCAGCTGAACTGACCTGAGCCCTCGAAACCTCCCGAGCGGTCAGAATTTCCCGGAGATGGCGAGAAAGGTCATCTTGTCGTTGGTTTCGCGGAGGCGGCTGCTCAGGGTGCGCACGAAATTCCAGAGGATTTCGTAGGCAAGATCCCGGTCCACGAAGAGCAGATCCTCAAGATCCTCCTTGCGGAGCACGAACAGCTTACAGGTTTCGTGGCAGCGCGCGTCGGCGGAGCGGGGAAACTCATCGATGAGGGACATCTCACCGAAGTAGCTGCCGCTGCGGAGGATGGCCAGGGCCTCCTCGCCCATGCCGGGCACGGTCCGGCTGATGCGCACCGCGCCCGACAGGATCATGTAGAACTTGTCCCCTGTGTCTCCTTCGGCGAAGACCAGGGTGTTGGTGCGGTGCTCCTCGTGAGTCCCCAGATCGGCGATCCGGCGAAGATGCGACATGGGAAGCCCCGAGAAGATGGGAATGCCCGCCAGCACATCGATGGCATCTACCTCACCGTCGTGTTCCGTCGGATCAGACATCGACCGCTCCACATGACCAACTACATGACAGGATACACCAGACGACAAATCCTGGCAAAATCTGTAAAACCGCCCGGTTGAGATCACTGTCACGCCCCGGCGGCCAAGCCGTTTCCAAAGGCCTGCCGAGCAGATCGCAGCGATCCGATGATGGCGCGCGCAGGGGGCAGAATGCCCCCGGCGGAGGGTCGAGGTCAGGTCACCGGAGTGTGCGAGCTACTTCGTATGTGTTCACGGGGGTGCAATTTGCGGCACCTTCCGAGCGTAGCGAGGCACCCCGGAGGGGGCGGAGGGGGCGAAGTGAGCCACGAAGTGGCGGATCGATCTCCGGAAGGGGGCCCAGCCTTGCTCGGTGCCGAAACCAGACCGACAGATCCGCCGCTCCGCGGCGGAAGACTCCCCTCCCGTCCCCTCAAGGGGTAGCCCGCCAGGTGCTGTGCCACCTACCACGTAAACGGTTACGCTACTTCTTCTTCTCGCACTTCTCGGCGGCCTTCTCCATCAGCTTGTCGATCTCAGCGCCCTTGATCTGGTACTTCTTGATGCCGTTGTAGACATCCTGAACCCAGCAAGAGTACTTCTGCTTCGGCAGCTTTTTGGTGAGAATGTCCATGCCGAGCGTCCGGTAGCACTGCTCGACGAGCAGCTTGAGCTGCTGTTGCGCATACGGGCTGCCGATCTTGCGATACTTGTCGAGCTGCCGCTCGGAGCAGTAGAAGGGCAGGTACGGTGACGGCTTCTTGAGCTGCTTGGCCACCGCCTCCTTGGCCTTTTGCACATCGCGCGCCATCTCGACCTCATCGCACAGCTTCTTCGCAGCCTCGAGCTTGGCCGGGCCGGCTTTCTTGGCGTAGCGCTTGAGGTCCCAGCACTTGATTTCCTTGTAGCTCACCTTACCCGCGTCGCGTTTGGCCGCGATCTGCTTCATGAGCTGGTCGGCGGCCTTTTCCGGGAGCCCCTTGCACTTCTCCTTGAACTCCTTGCCCATGTCCTCCTTCCAGATCTCGCAGAAACTCATGGCGCGACCATAGTCACCCTGGGCGGCCTTCTCCATGGCCTCTTTCCAGCGCTTCTTCATGCGTTCGGCGCGGCCCTTCTTTCGCGCGGCCTTGAGGCACTTCTTGAAGGCGTCGCAGTCCGACTTGGCGGAGCACTTGATCTCCTCCTTGGTCCGAGCCTTGTCCTTCATCTTGTCGCATAGGGAGGTGAAGGCCTCCTCGGTGAGCGGCATCTTCTCGCACTCCTTGTAGCGCTGGTACAGCAGCTTGCAGCTGGGCTTGCTGCTGCAGCCCGAGAGGATCGCCGACAGCCCGAACACGACCACCAGGCCAGTAACCGTCACAATAGATCTGCGCATCTGAGGACCTCCCATTGGAGTTTGTGTTCAATCTCGGCCACGTAGGCCCGCCGTCCACCGGCTCAAGGCGGCGTTCAGCGGTCCTTCTATATCAGATCCCCACCTTGAGCACAACCCGCGGTGACGATCGTACGCGGCACCCGGGTCGGCTTCGTTGACAGTCACAACACCTGCTGATATTACGAGAAAGCGCCAATTTACGCCGCGCTACGGGCTGATGTATTGAAATTCCATCTCATCGGAATCTGTGGCACAGGCATGGGCTCACTGGCGGGCCTGCTCCACCTGGCCGGTCACGACGTCGCCGGCTCGGACGCGAATGTCTACCCTCCCATGTCCACGCAGCTCCTGAGCCTGGGAGTCGAGATCATGGAGGGCTACCGCGCCGAGAATCTCGATTGGGGTCCTGACCGCGTCGTGGTGGGCAACGTCTGCCGCAAAGACCACGTGGAGGCGGTCGCGGCCCAGGAGCGCTCCATCGAGCTTACCTCCTTCCCGGCGGTGCTGGAGGAGCAGTTCCTGTGCGACCGACACCCGGTGGTGGTGGCCGGAACCCACGGGAAGACCACCTGCTCATCCTTGCTCTCCTGGCTGCTCTACGACGCCGGTCTGAATCCGTCCTTCTTCATCGGCGGCATCCCCCGCAACTTCGAACGCAGCTTTCGGTTGGGGAGCGGGAACTACTTCGTGGTGGAGGGCGACGAGTACGACACCGCCTTCTTCGACAAGGGTTCCAAATTCCTGCACTACCTCCCCCGCACGGTCCTGCTCACAGGGGTCGAATTCGACCACGCCGACATCTTTGACGACCTGGAAGCGGTTCGGTCCACCTTTGCGAAGTTCCTGGGTCTGGTGCCGGATCACGGCCGGATCGTCGTCTGGAGCGGTTCAGAAGACGCGTGCCGGCTGGCCGGGGAGGCGCACGCGACCGTGGAAGCCTATGCCCTCGGCACAGACCCGGAGACGGACTGGCCCACCTGGCACGGCCGGATCGTCAACCGCGATCTCCACGGCGTGGAGCTCGAGGTCCACCGCGGAAAGGAGCGGTTCGGACGATTCTGGACGACCCTGACCGGGGAACACAACCTTCGCAACCTGCTGGGCTGCATTGCGGTCGCAGGGGGCCTGGGCGTACAGGCGGAGCTGCTCGAGCGGGGCGCGCAGACCTTTCAGGGGATCCTGCGGCGACAGCAGGTCCGCGGCGTTGCCATGGGGGTCACGGTCATCGACGACTTTGCACACCACCCCACCGCCGTGCGGGAAACCCTGCGGGGGCTGCGCACGATGTACACCCAGGGGCGCCTGTTCGCGGCCTTCGAGCCCCGAAGCGCCACGAGTCGCCGGGCCGTGTTTCAACGCGAGTATGCCGAGGCCTTCACCGAAGCCGACGAGGTCCTCATCGGGAAGCCTTACGACCAGACTCGAATCCCGGAGGAGGAGCGGCTGGACATCGACCAGCTCGTGACCGACATCCGCGCCCGAGGCGTCATCACCTGCCAGATTACCGAGGTCGAGGAGATGGTCCGGTACCTGGCCAACCGCGTGCGGCCCGGGGACTGCGTGGTCGTCATGAGCAGCGGCGCCTTCGGAAACCTGCACCGCCGTCTGCTGGAATGTATCGGCGACGCGGTAATGCCGGCCGAGCCCGCCGATCTGGAGCACCTGGATCACATGCTCGAAGAGGTGGGCCTGGCCGTGCCGGACCTCGACGCAAACCTGTCGGACTACATCGTGCTCCGGGGAGCGCACGGCCTGGCGGGCTGCATCGGGCTCGAAACCCATGGCGGCACGGCGCTGCTCAAGGACCTCGCCATCATCCCCGAGCGACGCGGGGAGGGGCTGTCGTGGCTGCTGGCCGAGGCTGCGGTCCGCGCGGCGGCCCAGCGCGGTGTCAGAGCCCTGTACATGTTCGGCGTTCCGGAGACGATGAAGACCGGCAAGATGCTGGGATTCGCCGTGGTCGAGTGCACGGAGCTGGAGGAATCGATCCGACAGTCTCAAACGGTTTCCCGCGCCTGGTACACCTCGGGCCAGTGCCTGCGCCTCGACCTCGACACCGGCAGCGCGCGGAAAAACGGTCAGGGACGCAGACGGTAGCGCCGCCCGGCGTACCGCCACCGCAGGGGCCGATTGCCCGCCCGCAGGCCGGACAGATGGAAGTGATTGCGATGGGCATAGTCTGAGTCGGGGGTCAGGACCAGATACAGCAATCCGCTCCGTTCGAGCTCGCAGGCAAACTTCCGCAGGAGGCGGCCCTTGCGCGGCTTCACACCGGCGACGCAGTCCCCAGGCGTCCCTGCGGCCTTGACCCAGTCCTTCAGCACGCTCACGCGGAGCCCACCCGGACCGCGGAGCTCGTGGATGTCCACGGCCAGACCGTTGGCGTGCCGACTGAGCCGCAGCGAGCCGGCGACGCTCCGGTAGCTGTAGAAGCTCGAGTAGCGAAATTCGTCAAAACCGAATCGACGGGCGATGGCAGCGATTCCGTGCAGCGTGATGGCAAACCGGCAGTCCATCAACCGGGGCTTGCGTCCCCACAGGGGCGTCAGCTTCACGCCGTTGACGGTTCCGGTGAGCAGCACGGGGGTGATGATGCCGCGCACGGTCGGCCCGACCTGGAACGGGATTCCGAGGGCACGGAGCTCCCCGAGGCACCGGCTGCCGGCAAGGGAGGATGCCGAAAGGCTGGGCAAGGGGCGAGGCCGGGGCAAGTTGACAGAGGCACGCGTCCGGGGAGGTGTCGAGGACCAGGTGGGGGGCAACACTTCGGCGCCCCGGGAGTCGAAGGCGCTGCCGACCCGGCTCATGCGCAGCGCGGTCCGGCGTCGGAAGCCCGTCACCCGCTCCAACCGCCGGACGGGCGGTGCGATGCGCGGCCTCGGGACACGCGCCACCCGGTTCACACGCCGCGGCTCGCGTCGGCTCAGCACACGGGCCCGACGCCATCGCTCCACCCGACTTCGCGGCAGAGGCTGGGCTCGAAGCGCGCCTGGGGGCCCGACCTGGGAAGTGCAGACCAATGCAAAAGCCAGAGGTAGCATATGTAGGATTATACCCTACATTGACCGACACCGCAACCCTGATTCTTCCCGAGCCAGGCAGGCAGGGCTTGACCTTGGCCGAGCAGTCCATAGTATTGCAGCCCAATCGGCCGGCTGAGCCGAAGAGAGCGCAATGGCGAAAGACGATCATATCGAAATGGAAGGTCAGGTCATCGAAGTCTTGGCGGGCGGTCTATTCAAAGTACGAACCGACGATGGTCTCGATGTCCTGTCGCACCTGGCCGGGAAAATGCGCCGCTACCGCATTCGAGTCGTGCTCGGCGATCGCGTCACCGTGGCGGTGACTCCGTACGATCCCAGCCGCGGCCGCATCATCTACCGCCCCCGGTAGACGCTCTCCCATTCAGCTCGGACCCCCCTGAGCCGGCCTTGGCGGCTGGCACGTCCCCTGTTGCATCGCTGGTTTTTTCGGCGTCGGACACCTGCTACAGTACCGTGGTTCGCGGGTCTGGTCGCCAACGAACGAAAGGGTCGTGCCGAGGTTTGTTCCTTTCTTCCCGCTCGTCCCTGGTCAATACTGGCCCAGGGTTCACCTGAGCGACGAGGAGCAGACAGACACCCCATGGCCGCGCCCCGAAAGCCACCGAAGAGTCACAGTCGACGGGCGTCCAACCGCCGCACCCGCCCCGGCAACACCCGGGTCCCGGGCGTGGTGGACAGTGAAGGCTCGCGGTACGGCGCGCGCGACGAGGAGTTCTGGCTGCGGCAGGACACGCGACTCGCCGGTCAGCTGGGCCAGCCGTGCTGCACCCTGTCCGGCATGTGCACACTCCTCGGAACCATGGATGGGAACTTCTCCGTCATCATCCACGGAGAGCGCGACTGCGGCGGTTGCTTCGTGAGCCACCGCATGCCCGGCAACCAGCGCTTCTATTGCACGGGGATCAGCGAGGCGCAGGCGACGAGCGGCCGGGTCGACGAGCCCCTCGAGCAGTGCCTCCGCCTCGTGCTCGCGGAGGGCCCGGATGTCGTGCTGGTCCTCACGACCTGCGTGATCAACATGATCGGCTCGCAGCCCGAGCCGGTGGTGGAGCGGGTCGCCCTGGACACCGACATCCCCGTCCTGCTACTCCGCACCAGCGGGCTCCGCCTCTCCACCCAGGCCGAGATGGTGGACTGGCTCTTCGAGTCCCTCGCCGGTCTGCCGCAGCTCCCCGAGGGAGACAACCGCTGGCGTCAGCGACTCCGCACCATGCTCCACGAAACCTCCCACGCCCTGTATGCCGACAACGATCTGACCCGGGAAGACGTCGAGGCCCGGTTCTCCCGCGCGCTGGCCGACGGGCCGCGCGCGCCCGAGCGCGTGTGCAATCTGATCGGCCTGCCTCCGGATGGCGTGCGCACCAGCGAGCTGCTGGACGCGCTCACCGCAGCGGGGATCGCCGTCGCGGGGCTCTACCCATTCGACACGGATCTCGACGCCTGGCGCCGAATCTCCCACGCGGCGGTGAACGTGGTGGCCGACCGGCGCCTCTATCCACGACTCCTCGGCCGACTCGAAGGGGAGCACGGCATGCCCACCGTGGAGGTCCCGCTCCCCATCGGCCTGGGCCAATCCGTGCGTTTCTATCGGCGCGTGGGCGAGTTTTTCGGCGTACACGACGAGCTCCAGCGAATCCTCGCGCCGCGGATCGAGGCCGTCACTGCCAAGGTGGACGAGTTTCGCGACCGGGCCCGATCCACCCGCCTGGCCATGGGCATCCGGATGCTCAACAACTACCGGGTCGATCAGCTTGCCTACGAAGGACTCGGCGACGTGGACGCCTTGGCGGAGCTCGGCTTCGACGTGACCCTCCTGGTGCAGGGGGCGCCGGAGGAGCGACCGCGGTTCGAGGAGATGCTCGAGGCGCTCGGGTGCCGTCTCCCCTTCCACGTGTTCCCCAGCCCGTGGGAGCTCGCCCCCCTGCTCGCCCAGGGCGACTACCAGGTCGCATACCTGGCAGACCACAGCTGGGAGGAGGCGCAGAAGGCCGGGGTGCCGATGATCAAGAGCCGTGAGCTCGCCCCCCTGCTCGCCGGCGTGGAGCCCAACCTGGCCGTGCTGTCCGCGCTGCTCCAAGCGGCGGAGGCGGGCCGCGGGGAGGTGCACCGGTGAAACCGCCCTCCGAGGCGCTGGAGGCCTTTGCCCTCAGGGCGCATCACTACGGCCGGATCAGCGGCGTCAGCGTGGCCGTGCACGCCATCGCCGACGGGTTTCATTTGCTGCACACCGGCGTCGGCTGCAAGTACAAGGCCGCGGCCCAGATCTCGACGCACGATTGGGCCCGGCAGCCGCACCGTCGCGAGGGTTGGACCGAAGTGGGGGATGCGGCGCTCATCCGCGGGGCCGCCGCACGCATCGGGCCCTACGTACGATCCTGGTACGACCGCCAGCGCCCCGGCCTGATCGTCGTGAGCTCGACGGCCTTTCTCGAGATGACCGGCGAGGACATCGCCGGAGCCGTCCGGCAGGCCGATGAGACGGTCCCCTGCCCCGTGCGCTACGTGCCGGGATCCGGCTTCGACGGCGATCTGTACGACGGTTACCGGGACGTGCTGCGCACGGTGCTCGACCTGATCCCCTGGGACCAGACCGAGCCCGAGCACGGCCGCGTGGCCGTGGTGGGCTACCTGTTTGATCGCTACGAATCGGACCACTCCGCCAACGTGCACCAGCTCCGCACCCTGCTGCGAGAGCTCGGCCTCAACCTCGAGGCGGTGTTGTTTGGCGGTCAACCCCTGGCGAGCCTGATGCGCGCCGCGCGGGCCGAAACCCTGGTCGTCCTCCCCTACGCCTACGGCCTGGAAAGCGCGCTGCGAGCCACGGGGCGCCGCGTGATTCACACCGATCTTCCCGTGGGGGTGCGCGGAACGACGGCTTGGCTGGAGCAGGTCGGTCGAACCAGCGGCGTCCCCGAGACGAAGGTGGCCGACGTGACTCGGCGCTTGGCGCGGTACACGCGGCAGGAGCTCGAGCTCCTGCGCAACCGGGTCGTCGGCGTGCGGAGCGCCGTCTTCGCCGAGGCGCCGCTGGCGGCGGGCTTCTGTGATCTTTTGGACGAGGTGGACATGCCGCCGGCGCTGGTCGGGATCCGGGGGCGAAGCCTGGGCGACGACGCGGACCTGGCCGCCGCGCTCACGCGGATCGGCGCGCCCCTCCGTCCTGACGCCACGGTGCTCACCGATCCGAGCTACCGCCTCGTGCGACGGGCGCTGCTCGACGCCATCGCGACCCGCCGCGTCTCCGCCGCCGTGGGTTCCGCCGCGGAGCTGAGCGACCTCAGCCAGGGCAAGGTTCGGGAGCGCCTCCGGGACCACCTGGACGCGAGCGGGATCGGGGGGGACCTCGGCGCAGGCCAGGACATCCGGTTCGCGCCGCTGATCGCCTGCTTCCCGGCCACGGGCTTCCACGCGCTGCACCCGCAGCCCACCTTCGGCTTCGGCGGCGCCGTGGCCATTGCCCAGCGGCTCCTGGACGGGCTCTACAGCGGGCGGTCCTGAGGCGGGCGCCGGATCCCGAGAGACCTACTCCATCTGACGAACAAAGGCGCGGAACGCCTCGCCCTCCATGGGGGTGGGCACGGGGCAACGGTCCGGATCCGCGGCCAGGATCTCGTCGGTCACCCGACTCAGCTCCCGCGCCATCTTCGACCGCGGCGCGTGCTCCACCAGGGTGACACCGGCGACCTCGGCCTTGCGCACCCGGCGCTCCCGCGGCAGCACCGCGAGCACCCGGGTGGAGAGTCGCTCCGCAAAGGCGTGGAGCTGCGCCGGATCGATCTGGTTGTCTCGCAGGTTGAACACCAGCCCCACCAGGGCGACCCCGTTGCCGTGGTAGTGGCCGACGGCCTTGCAGATGTTGTTGGCGGCATAGAGCGCCATGATCTCCTCGGAGCTCACGATCACCACCTTCCGCGCGAAGCCCCGGCGGAGCGGCGCGGCGAAGCCACCGCACACCACGTCGCCCAGGACGTCGAACACCGCCGCGTCGTACCGCGCCTCGTCCAGGATGGACAGCTCGTCGAGCAACTCGAACATCCGGGACACACCGCGCCCGCCGCAGCCCACGCCGGGCTCCGGCCCCCCCGACTCCACGCAGTCGATCCCGAGGCGACCGGCCATCACGATGTGCTCCGTCGTCATCCCCCCCGTCGGCACCTGGAAGAGGGTGTCGATCACCGTGCGCAGCTGCCGATGCTCCACGAAGGGCATCGACGAATCGTGCTTGGGGTCACACCCCACGTGGAGCACGCGGCCTCCGCGCCGCGCCAGCACGGCGCTGACGTTGGTCGCCACCGTGGACTTCCCGATGCCACCCTTGCCGTAGAATGCGATTTTTTCCATGCTCGTCGACCGCCCCGGCCCGGCCTACTGAAGGACGGGCTGGAACTGCGTGCGGATGTGATCACCGAGGCCCTTGAGGATCGGGCGGATCTTTTCGAAGGTCGGCTCGATTTTGGCGTTCTTCCAGAGGCAGGCCACCGTGCGCTTCTTCTGCACGTCGAAGATCCCCACCATGACCCGCAGCGTTACCAAGGTCTTGCCCTGCTTGGTCTTGCTGGTTTTCAGCCTGTCCACGTAGGACGCCAGGACGTACCGGTACGAGTGGGCCTTCCGGGTGACGCCGGCCTTGGCCAGGGCCGGCCCGACCCACTTGGCGAACTTCTGCGTATGCTCCCCCATGTCGTCCAGCCAGTCGTAGTAGTCACCCTCGAGCTTGGGGCTGTCCTTGACCTTGGCGCGATAGTACATCCCCACCGCGAGTCTCCAGCCCAGGTTCCCGTAGCCTCCGGGAAAAAGCTGCTCCTGGATGCTATCCACGCGGACCCCTCCCTGGGAAAAGGCGCCGTTGATCTCGGTGTTGAGCAGCTTCTGCACGCTCCGTCGAAGCGCCGTCGGGAACCGGTGCGCCACAGCCGGCATGATCAACACTCGCGGCGATCCGGCGAGCTTCGAGCGGTACTTCTTGTTCACGAAGGTGGTCCCGCCGCACCCGGCAACAACCAAGGTCATGGCGAGGCTCAAGGTCATCCAAATCATGGGCCTACTCCTCAGTTCGACCGATGTTACTCAACTTACGGGATCCACGCCATTTCTATGTGCGTCCGCCGTGCAGACACGGGTCCGCAGGTGATTCCACCGGGCGAGGAAGGTCAAAGGTGTGGCAGTGGGAGCGAAACAGGATGGAGAAGTGTCAGGCGGTTAGCCCTTCTTCTTGGGCACGAAAACCGGCTTGAAGGCCTTGAGCAGGGATTTGCCAAGAGTGCCCAGCGCGGCTACGTAGGCAGCCTTGTTGTTCATGGTGCTCTTGGTGAACCAGGTCGCCGCGACGATCTGCTGGGCTTCGATGTCCACGATGCCGCCGATCACACGGTACTTGGTGCCCTTGCCAAAGAGCGCGTCACCCTGCCTGTCCACGTGAGCGGTCAGGACGTACTTGAACTTGTAGCCCTCGGGGATCGGCACACCGGCGGCCTTGAGCGCGCCCACGACCCAGTTGGCGAACTTGCCGATGATGGCGAGCATGGGGCCGATGAAGGGCTGGCAGCGGTCTTTCTTGAGGTCCCCGTTCTTGTGGAAGGACGCCACGTGGAAGATCCCGTGGGCGAGATGCCAAGAGAGGTTCCCGAAGCCGGCGGCCTCGAAACCTGCCTTGATGGGCTGCAGGCTGATGCCGTACTTCCCAAAGGTGGCGATGAAGCCGGCAAAGATCGTCAGCTCGAGCATGGTCTTCATGTTGGCGGGGAAGCCGTGAAAATCCACCGGCATGATGAGGAACTTGTCTTTGCCAAGCTCCAGCTTCTCCTTGTAAGCGACGCTGTAGAACGTGGTCGTTGAACCACAACCGGCGCTCGTAACGGCCACCATCAACGCTGCAGCAATCAGAACTTTGACCTTCTTCATCTTTACACTCCTCCCGTAGGGATTCTAGTCTTGCCCATTATTGGGGCGATGAACCTGTTGTTGTTTCTCGAACAATTTGTCGGAATCAGATTTCAGCGGACCCCAGTCCAACGTTTGGGCCCTTGTCGGCAGCCCGGCTCTGGTCGATCCGGGCAGGAGTATACATAGGACCTGATACAATACAAACCGATTTTTTTCACCTCGCCGGAGGCCCCTCCGCCCCCTCCGGGAAAACCCTCGCTGCGCTCGGGAAGTGCCGCAAGTAGCACCCCCGTGAACACATACAAATCAACCTTTTATGCGTTACTTGGAGGGATTTGGAGACGCCTTGGAGCGGAGGGCGGCCAGCAGCGTTCTGGCCTGGGCGCTGGCGGCTGGATTCGTGGTCTGTCTCGCGCAGCCCTCGAGGAGCCCCGCGGCCAGCGCCGCGGCCCGCGCTCCGGACTGCTCCACGAGATTGGACAGCGCCTTGACGAGGACCGGGCAGCGCTCCGGCCGGTGCAGCGCAGGGGTCTGGCTGAGCGCCACCGCCGACGCGGTTCCCAGGACGGCGAGCCCGAGGACCAGGCTGTCGGGGCTCTCCCCGGTCGGATCCTGCCCGGCGGTCGCCAGGGCCGGGGCAAAAAACGCAGCCAAAGGCGCGGCCTGCTGGCGCAGCCGCTTCCGAACCACCGGCGGCACCACGGCCTGATCCGGGATCCGGCTGAGGGCGAAGTAGAGCACCATCGCCACCCGGGTCAGTCCCTTCGGCGGAAACGGCGGCCGAAACCGCCCCACCGCCTCCTCGGCCCCCACGGCGACGCCCTGGTAGATCTCCCCCTCGGGCACCAGATCCGACAGGAACGCCTTCCAGAAGTACTCGAAGCTGGGCCGAAGGGCCCGGCGGATCTCCTCGAACTCAGCCTCCGCGCGCTTGGTGACACCTCCTCGCACCACGAGGTGGTAGGCCAACACACCGGCGGCGAGGATCGTGGGCTTGTCTCCCGGCTTCTCGGCCACCATGGCGTTCACCACCGGAGCCAGCGCCTTGCCCAGACGGGCCAGTGACATTGCGTACGCGCCGCGATTTCCGCCATCCCAACGCAGCAGCTCGAGCACCGCCGGCAGCGCCGCGCGGGTGCTCGGCCATCCCCTGACGAAGGCGTCCACCGCCTTCTCCCGCGCCGCCTCGGGAGACCCGGGCCCGACACCCCTGCGGATCAGCGTGACCGAACGCGACTCCTTGGGCGCCGATGGGGTCGCATCCGCGGCGCCGCCCGTTGCCACGCCTCCGGGTTTCGTTCGGCAGCCGACGGCTCCCCCCAGCAGCACCAGTCCGGCGAAGATCATGAGCAGAAGCGTCCAGTGCACTCGCATTCCTCGTCTCCTTCCAGGCGGGCAATGTACGTTCCGAAGGCCCTGGTCGCAAGGAAAGACAGCGGCGGCTCCGCCACCAAAGTTGCCCCAACAGGTGACGTCGGTGAACATGGACGGTTGGAAGGTAGGCACGGAACGTGACGGAACCCAACCTGCGCAGCCTCCTGGTGACCGAGGCCCTCCCACCCCCGGATGTGGGGGCCCAGGAGGCGGTTCGTCGCACGGCCTGGCATCAGGAGCTGGTTTCGGACCTCGTGGCCGAGTACGGGGGTGAGGTGCTCCTCGTGGTGGGGCGCGGCTGCGTGGCCTCCCTGCCGAGCCCGGGCCGGGCCCTCGACGCCGTCACTGCCCTGGTGACCCGCCGGGTGCCTCAGTACGGCGACCGGGCGCGCATCCGCGCCGCGCTACACCTCGGACAGGTGACCCCCCACCGGACCCTGATCGCCGAGCCGGGGATCACCGAGGCGCGGCGGCTCCTCGAGTCCGCGGGACCCACCGAGGTCGTGCTCTCCGCGGCGATGCGGCAGGCCCTCGGACAGACGAACCTCCAGGTCGCGCCCCTCGCCTCTCCGAACGGCAGCCGGACCGACCCGCCGACGGGCTACCGGGTGCTCTTGAACCCGCTCTCCCAGGCGAACGAGGTCCGCGGGCCCGCCGTCTCCGGGTGGCTCATGGCCGGAGCCGTGCTGCTCGCCGCCATCGCCATCGTCGGCTCGGTGACGGCCGCGCTGCTGCTCTGAGGCGCACCCGCGCCTACTCGCCGGGACGCACCCGTGTCAATCGGGCGAGCTGGTTCTTGACCATCCCGCGAAGGTAGCGGCTGTCGGCGTCGGTGCGGCCCCCGAGCAGGCGGTCCAGACCCTGGAGCGCCTTCACGGCGTTGAGCTTCCCGAGGGCTTTGATCCCGCCCGCGCGCCCGAAGCGATGCACGGTTCCGGCCTGCACGAGCCCAACCAGCACCTGCTCCACCGCGGCCTGCCGATACCACCGCGGCGTGCGCGTCTTGCCTGCCGGAAGCTGCAGCCGGGGCACCCGCCCGAGCTTGTCGATCAGCGCCCAAGGGGGATGCACGTGGGAGTAGGGCGTCCGGCGAAGCACGCGGAGCATCAGCGCGAAAGCCCGACCGCTGAGCCGTTTGCGGCCGTGAAAGGGATTCCACAGCTCGTAGAGCCCGAACATACAGGCGGCGTACAGCCCGTGATCCTTGCCCGGGTCCGCGGTGTACTTGCTGTAGACGGGGAGCAGCCGCTCGTCGCCGTGCTCCCCGGCGTACTTGCACGCCGCCGCGCGGACACCCGGGTCTGAGTCCCTGTGCACCCGGTCGATGAGCAGGTCGAGGGCCTGCCGGTCGCCCGCCATGGAGCCCAACCCAAACACCGCCTCGCGGCGCACCCCGGCCGCCTCGTGCGCCGCCATCTTCAGTACGAGGGCGCGATACTCCGGCCCCTTCCGCCAGTTCGAGCGCACGGAATACAGCAGCGCCTGGAGCACCGTGGGCTCCTGCTCGACCCGCGCCCTCGCGAAGATCGCGGCCAGCACCCCGACCTCCTGGTGCACCGCGGGTCGCAGCGTGACCGCTGCCCAGTACCGCAGCGGCGCCCGCTCGTGACCGAGCCGCTGCTTCGCCAGCTTGACGAGCCACCCTTGCGCCCGTTTCTGCAGCGCAGGGTCACCACTCCGTCGGAGCAGCTTCAATCGCTTCTTCAGGGCCGCCCAGGCCACACAGGTCCGCTCAATGCTCTCTGAGGCGAGCCGGCAGCTCGCCAACCGATCCACTGCCGCGCGCCACGCGTCCTCGGAGGCGGACACCTCGGCGCCGGACGGGCGAGGTCGCGCCGCCCTGGGTTGAGCGTCCCTGACAGCGCCCGAGCGCACCGCCGGCTGCCGGGCCGAGTCCCGGCCACACGCCGGAGACATCCCTCCCCCCCACAGCAAGAGAGCAGCCGTCAGTGAGCACCAGGATCTGTCACCCATGGGGTTCTCCAGCGGACGGAAAACGCCGTCACAAAGACACACGATGATCGCTCATATCCAAGCCGGGGGCAACTCACCCGGCGGTTGCCCCTTGGCGCTGCCCATTTGTTGGGCGTCGCGCCAGGATCTCTGTATAATGTCGACCATGTTGCAGCACCTGAAGATGGGCGAGGTCGTCGCCGGTCGATTTCGCATCGAGAGCATCATCGGTGAAGGCGGGATGGGGACCGTGTACCTGGCTCGCCACATCACGCTGCCCCGGGAGTACGCCATCAAGGTCCTCAAGACGGACTTCTGCGCAGACGACAGCTACGTGGAGCGTTTCCGGCGCGAGGCCATCGCTGCCAGCCGCGTGGTCCATCCCAACGTGGTCTACATCACCGACTTCGGGAAATTCGACAACGGCTCCTTCTACATCGTGATGGAGCACCTGAACGGGATCGGCATGGACGAGGTGTTAGACAGCAGCGGCGCCCAGCCCCTCTCCCGGATTTTGCCCATCCTGATCCAGCTCGCTGACGCCCTGGACTACGCCGGCTCCCTCGGAATCGTCCACCGGGATCTCAAGCCGGAAAACATCATGCTCTGCACCGTGCGGGGGCACAAGGACGTGGTCAAGCTGGTGGACTTCGGCATCGCGAAGCTCCTGGAGGGGCAGTACGCCAACGTGCGAATCACCATGCAGGGGCAGATCTTCGGCACGCCGGAGTACATCTCTCCCGAGCAGGCCATGGACGCCAAGATCGACGCGCGGTCCGACATCTACTCGCTGGGCGTCATGGCCTACGAGCTCGCCACCGGGAGTCCGCCCTTTGACGGGCCACCGGCCATGATCCTCCGGAAGCACGTCCAAGACCAGCCGGACGCCCCGTCCTCCCGCATGCCCCGGCAGCTCATCCCGCCCGGCTTCGACGGCATCGTGCTCCGGTGCCTCGCGAAAAAGCCCGACGACCGCTATCAGACCGCCCGGGCCCTGTGCCGCGATCTGCAAAAGCTGCGCGGGCAGCTCGCGGGCATGGCGGACGACCTGGTGGGCCAGCGGCGGACGCCGACCCGCGCCCACATGCGGGTCACCACCCGCGGCGAGTGGGGCACCCTGTCGGACTTCAGCGAGCCGATGATCAACGTGCTCGACGACGGCCCGGAGGATTTTCGGGCGCTCGAGAACGACAGCGGCAGCGGCAGCGCCATGCAGCTCGCCGCGAGCTCGCGCGATCTCCGGGAGGATCTGCACGCGACCCTCAAGGAGGTGGCGTTTCTGCTGAGCGAAACAGCGATCCGATCCACCGAGCTCTCCGAGGTGCTCTCCCAGCTGCTGCGGATCGAGGAGGAGGGCAAGGCCCTCGTGGGGAAGATCGCAGTGCTGGAACAGAACTTCGAGCGCATCCGCTTCGAATACGGCGAGCAGGAAACCATGCTCCGCTACGCCCTCATCGACCTGCGCCTGCTGCACAGCCGAATCCTCGAGCGTTGCCAGGGAGCGCCCACCGGGGGCGACAAGGTGCAGGCCGACGATCTGAACTACCAGATCGCGGCGCTGCAGCGCCGGCTGGAAGAGGTAAAAACCGAGAAGGGCGAAAAGACGCGCACCCTGGCCGAGGACGTGCAGAAGTACCGCCAGGCCAAGGCGGACCGGGAGGAGGAGTCAGCGGGTTGCTACACCGAGCTCCACGCGGTGGTGGAGGGGGTTCGCGACCAGGCGAAATCCGGCACTCTCCCGGCCCTGTACACAAAGCTCGACGACCTGAGCGAGAAGCTGCAGCTCACCCGTCAAAGCGTCCGTTTCCTGAAGCGTCAGTAATAGACTATCCGTCGATGATGGCTTTGAAGACCTGGTGCCCGCCCTCGTGTCCCACCAGGCTGAGCGTCACGATGTCGAGGCTGAGCCGGACGAGGTTTCGATTGCGCAGCCGGACCTGCACGTACTCGTCGTCCCCTTCCACGCGCTCCACCTTGCACACACCGAACCGGGGGTGCTCGATGACGTCGCCCGGCGCGACCTCGATGTAGTCCGCGTCCTCCTCGCCCTCGTCCTCCTCGCCGCCCGCATCGTCCTCCGGCTCCGAGGAGCTCGGCGCGGCCGGCACCGCCTCGCCGGACGCCGAGGTCACGGGACCGCTCCGCTGCGCCTCCGCGGACGCGGCGGCGACATCGCTCCAGGAAAAGCTCGCCGCCTCTTCGTCCTCGGGTTCCGCCGTCACTTCGGCCGCGGGGCCTGCCGACGAGCTGGCGACCGCGGGCTTGTCCGAACTGGCGACCGCGGGCTTGTCCGAATTGGCGACCGCGGGCTTGTCCGACGAAGCGACCGACTCCCCGTCCGACTCGAACCCCTCCTTCCACAGGGGGAGCCCTGTAACACGATCGCTGCCCCGGCGCAGCAGGACGTCGTCCAGCGCGGTGATCGCGAACTCACAGGCGAAAACCCGGGCTGCCAGCACGTGGCCCCCCAGGACCTCGATGCCGTTGTCCCCTTCCCGAGACACCGTGATGTGCACGTGCAGCGCCAGCTCGCCCTTCCGCTCGGAGAGGTTGCCCACCACCGAGAGGATCTCCAGCGGGCCGGCCACAATGCGCGACGGGAGATACCGTTTGTTCTTCGTGTCGTAGTGCGCCAGCTCGACGGACTCGAGCGCGCCGAGGGCGGAGACGGTGCCGCAGCGTACGGCTCGCGCGCGACACACATCCAAGAGCCCTTGGACCAGGTCGGCCCCCTTGTCGAACCGCCCGAGAATCGTTCTGGCTTGGTGACTGGCAACTGTAATCATGGTGCTTCGCTACAAAATAACGCCCGGCAGGGGGCCCATCGTCTGCTCCACTTCGGCCCGCGAATATAGCGCACCGCCGAGGGAATGTCAGGCCCTTCCGGCAGCTCCGATCTGGGGTTCTTGCTGCCGGCCCGAAGAGCGTGCGATAGTGCGGCAGGATTCGAATTCCATGCGACCTTCCGTACAGAGATGGCTGGCAGGACGGTGGCTGCCGCTCCTGGCCGCAGCGGCGCTCATCGGGCTGATCCTCATGCTGTACGGCCGCTTCCTGCTGCGACCGGCCGACTTCTTCGTGGGGGATCTGGTCAGCCTGTTCCAACCCCTGCGGCACCACTATGCCGCCAGCCTGCGACACGGCGAGCTTCCCCTCTGGACCTCCGCCATCTTCGCCGGCACGCCGACCTTCACGGATCCGCAGCTGGCAGCCTTCTACCCGGGGACCACGCTCCACCTCGCCTGCGATTATCCGCGGGCGGAGCTGGCGAGCTTTCTGCTGCACCTGATCCTCGGCGGGCTCGGTTTTCTGTGGCTCGCGCGCTCCGTGAAGCTGGGTTGGGCCCCGGCGGTGCTGGCGGCGATGAGCTACAGCCTGAGCGGGTTCTTTGCGGTGCACCTGGTCCACCCGAATTTCATTCACACCGCGGCCTGGATGCCCTGGGTCGCCGGCGCGCTGCGACGGTTGATCGAATGGGGCCAACCCCGACACGCCGCGCTGTCCGCGCTGACCGTGGGGCTGGCGCTGCTGGCCGGCGGCCTGCAGCTCGCCTACTACGGCCTGGCCGCCGCCTTGGTGCTTTCCGCCTGCTGGGCGGCAGCCGAAGGATCCCTGCCGCCCCGACAGCGCCTGCTCCGCTTCGGCATGGCGGCCGGTGCGGTCCTGCTCGGCGTCGCGCTCGCCGCGATCCAGCTCGTTCCCACGGCGGAGTTCAGCGCGCTCTCGGTGCGGTCCGACGGCGTGACCCTCGAGCTGGCGCGCAGCTATCGCCTCCCGGCCCGCGGCGCGCTCCAGCTCCTCGTCCCCTACCTCTACGGTCTGCCCGGAAAAACGCCCTACTTGGGCGGACAGAACTTCCACGAAGCCTTCGCCTACTGCGGGATCGTGACGGTCCCCCTGGCGCTCACGGCCCTGGGGCGGTGGAAGGCGGAGCGCTGGGTCCTCGCCGGGTTGGCGCTCCTGGCGCTCCTGGCGGCCGCCGGCCCGGAGGCGCCGATCGACCTGCACCGCGCGCTCTACGCCGCGGCCCCCGGCTTCGACCGCTTCCGGGCCCACGGGCGACTGCTCTTCCTGGTGGTGTTCGGCCTGTCGCTCCTGGCGGCCTTCGGGCTCCACGACCTGCTGTACGGCGGCGCCGAGGACCGACCTCGCGCGCGGCGACTCCACCTGGCGTTCACCCTGCTCGTGCTGGGCGTCGGCCTGTCGGCCTGGCTCGGTGCCACGGGCAGGCCGAGCCTGCTGCCCCCGGCCGCGGCCACCCTGGCGCGGGCGAGCGCCCTCGGAGCGGCCGCCGCGGCGCTGGGCTGCTGGGTCGTAATCGCCGGCGGGTGGCGGCTGCGCCTCGGCCCCGCCTGGATCGCCATCGGTGTGCTGGCGATCCACGCCGTCGATCTGCTGGGCGCCGGCCGCCTGCTCCTCCAGCAACAGAATCCACCGGCCGGCGTAGACACGGCTCGCCGGGCGCACCGGCTGCCACCTCACGTACAGCAGAGCGCCCACCGCGACCACCGCGTGCTCTTCGCACCCGACTGCTGGTACATGCTCCAGAACCTCGGCATGCAGCAGGGCTTCGACAACCTTCGCGCCTACGGCCCCATGATGCTCCGAAGGACCTACGACCTGCTGCACCACGCGCAGCACGGCCGGTTCGCCCCCTGGAAGCGCCTCCCCGTGGACCAGAACCTGATCCGGGTGGGACGCTACGACTCCCCGGTGCTGAAGCTGCTGGGCGTGCGTCACGTGCTGCGGCACAACCGACCTCCGGCGCGTCCCGGCACGCTGGTGCCGCTGTCGTACCGCGTGCAGGAGCTCCCCCAGGCCCTGCCGCGCGCCTTTGTGGTGTACCGCACCGAGCGCCCCCCTGACAGACCTTCACGTGAGGCTCGGCTGCGCGACTTCGATCCCGCGCAGGTGGCCCTCGTGGAGACCCCCGCCGCCGCGCTGCGGACACCCGGGGGCGAGTCCGCAACGCCGGCCAGCGTCCGACACCGCTCGCCGGGGGGGGCGCGGGTGACGCTGGAGGTCGACACTCCCCGGGCCGGACTGTTGGTGTTCGCCGAGAGCTGGTACCCGGGGTGGCGGGCCCGGGTGGACGGCAAAGAGGTGGACGTGCACCGGGTCAACCACGCGCTCATGGGCATCAAGGTCCCGGCGGGACACCACCGGATCCGCCTGACCTTTGCTCCCCGGAGCCTGCGCTGGGGCGCCGTCCTGAGTCTCCTGGCGCTGCTCGGAATCCTCCTGCTGGCGTTGGGGCCCCTGGCGGCGCGGAAACTTTTCCGGCGAAACGCCCTCTAAGTCTCAGAACCGCGAGGCAGCCCATGACCGATTTCGATCAATTGCCCGACGAGCTCTCCGCCGACGAGCTCTCCGCCGACGAGCTCCCCGCCGACGAGCTCCCCGCTCCCATCGCACGCTTCCGCAGCCCCCTGACCACGCTCGCCGGCGGTCTGCTGCTAATCGTGGCGCTGGTGACCCTGTGGTCCCTGCGGGACGGCTGGCGCTACTACCTCCGCGCCCGGTCTCCCGAAGCGGTGGGTAGCATCGAGGAGGCGCTGCAGGGCGGCAAGCTGCGGCACAACGCCTACGTCCGGCTCACCGGGCGACCGCTCCTGGACTCCGAGGGGAACGCCAAGACCCAGGACACCCGGCCCGGCTGCTGGACCGGTCCGCGTCGCAAGATCTTCTACACCCTGCTCGCCGAAACCGGTGACCGCGTGGTGGTGCGCACCCTGCGCAGCCTCAAGGCCCAGAAGATCCCCAAACGAACGTCCTTCACCGGCCGGCTGCTCCGCGTCGACCCGGACGAACCCACCTTCCGGCTCTACCGGCGCTTCGTGTTCCGGATGACCGACTGCAACAACCACCCGCGCACCTGCGAGCGCCACCTGCTCGTGGGCGCCGACATTGCGGCCAAGGCGCTGCACGCGAGGCTCGGGCGGGCCGAGGTCGTGCTCCCGGGCGCGAAGGGCGAACGCCTGCGGGTGACCACGGCGACGCCGCTCTACCTGTCCCTCCGGTATCCGGGAGAGTACGAGTACAACCTCTCCAACATCGACCGGGCCGCCGCGCTCAAGCGCGTCCAGAAGCTGGGCGTTCCCTACCGCTACGTCGGCCCCTCCGGAACGTGGCAGGAGTTCATCATCCGCGCCCCCCAAGCCGTCGTTGAACCCCTGATCCGGAAGCACCGACGAACCTCGGGCTACGCCATCTCCGAGCGCACCGCCGGCTACTTCGTCCTGTACGGCGATCTCGCGCCGGACGGCGGGCGCATCAAGATCAAGAAGATCGGGCAGGGATTCCCGGAAGACTACCGGGAGCAGCCCGCCGCCGACCCGGGCGAGCCCGCGCAGCTGGTGCCCATCCGCCGCGTGGGCGCTGTCCGGATCCCGCTCGACCGCATCATCAAGGCCGCCTACCACGGCCCGCGCCGGATCCCCGACGCCGCCTACCTCCTCGTGGAGGGGCGGACGCCCGGCCAGGCCTGGCCCGCCGCGGCCCTGGCCGCCGCGGCGTCGCTCCTCGGGCTGTTCGGACTGCTGCTGGTCCTGCTCGGCCTTCGAAAACCCACCTAGCAATCCTGATCAGATAGAGCGCTCTCCACTCTCCGATTTCCGCTCTCCGCGCTCCGATTCCCGCTCTCCGCTCTCATGGACTCTGTCCAGCTCAGTCCGTGGATGCGGTGGTGTAGTAGCCGGTGGCGCCGGCAAAGATCACTTCCTCGGTCTCCGGGACGGTCATGCCCACATCCCAGACCCCATCCGCAAAGCCGGTGTCGCTGCGGTCCTGCCAACGGAAGCCTTCGTAGATCTCCCAGTGGAACCGAGCCCAGTGGTGATCCAGGTTGGTCTGATCCACTGCCAAGGGCTGGGAATAGGGGAAGGTCATCCAGCACGCCCCGCCCACGGTCTCCACCACCACGCCCGGGAAGCTCAGCGGCGGATCATAGGTCGTGGGGATGGTCACCTGGGTCGGGCCGCTGTACTCGATGAACCCCTCCCCCGCCAGGTAGGCGTCCCCCAGGTAGGTCGTGTCCGAGTAGGCCCGGAAGAAGGTGAACGCCCCGGCAAAGGGCATGCCCTGATAGTGCAGCGTGCCCTGCACGGTGTAGCGCGCCCAGTCCACCTTGACCCGGCCATGGGTGTACACCGCCGTGGGCAGCGCCTGGGTGTCGCACACCCCCATCAGCGTATCGCCCGACAGGTCCGCCTCCACCGGCGCTGCCCCGGTGTCGAAGCAGAACGCCGGGCTCGGATCGCTCAGCGACGTCTGCGCCCAGTACTCGGAGAGCGCGATCACATAGCTCGTGGGCGTCTGCCCGGCCAGCCCATCGGTGAAGGTCTTCGGCGTGGAGTCCCCTGCCAGGTAGATGGAGATCGTGCCCCCGGTCGGCGTCGAGGCGTCCCCGCTGGTGCCCGCATCTCCCACCTCCGAGCCATCCACGGGCGCCTGGGCGTCCTCGTCCACCTGGGCATCCTGACCGTTGTTCTGGTTCCCGCCGATGTTGTCGCCGTCCAAGCACCCGGCTCCGATCAGGGCGGCAGCGAGCGCCGCCGCTCCCAAGATCACTTTCACTGCTGACATCCGTTACACCTCTGGACGAGCGGGGGGCCACCAGCTCAATCCATCGCAAACAAGCAAACCGCGTGCCAGCGCGTGCGGCCTACCTCGACCCCACACTTCTCTGGGTTATTCGCGGATCCTGCCCGCTTCCACGGTCAAACCGTAAACCGCCATTCACAACGGCTCCCGAACCGCCATTCACGATGAGGGCGACCGGTCAGTTCTTGTCACAGGTCACGTCGAGGGTGTACCCCGACGTCGCGCCGCCAAACCCGTCTACAATGAAGAAGTAGGTTTGCCCCTGGGTCGCATTGAACGTCACCTCGTCGAAGGCGGTCCCTCCGTTCTGGCTGGAGTCGATGCAGGAGACGCCCACGGGATTGCAGTCCGAGCCCGTGGCTCCGATCACGATCAGGTCGAGGTCGGCGGACGTCGGAGTCATCCGGACCGTGATGGTACCCGTGATGGGCGAGTCGAGCCGATAGTAGACCTCCGGACCGGTGTCGGCAGCACCGGCACAGTCGTAGCTCGCGAAGTTGGTGGGCTGGCCCTCGTTGCTCCCGAACAGGGTCGCCTCGCAGTAGGTCGCCACCGGCGGATCGCAGGTCCCGCCGTTCAGGGTGGGCAGGGTCCCGACGAGCTGCCGGATGGTGCCGCCGTCGCCGACGGCCCACACCATGTTGGCAGAGGCTCCCATGACGTCGCGGAAGGTGTTGCTCACGCCGGATGCCATCTTCGTCCAGCTGGTCCCGTCGTAGTGGTAGATCTTCCCACCGCCTCCGACCGCGAAGACGTCAAAGGGCGACGAACCCCAGAGATCTTCGAATGGAGTGTTCGCGCCGGAGGCAATATTGCTCCAGGTCGTCCAGTTGTAGTGCCACAGGTCCCCACTCGACCCCGCGAACCAGGCGTCGCCAGGGGCGCTGGCCCAGCACCCCCGGTAGGAGCCCGTCGAGCCCGGGACCAGGCTCCACAAGGTCCCGTTGTAGTGCCAGACGGTCCCCGCGCCCCCCGCGCCCCAGATATCCGAGGACGAGGTCCCCCACAGGCCGCTAACGGTGCGCGTGGAAACCGGGGTGGTCTCGAGGCACCACTGGAAGCCGCAGCTTGCCGTGCCGTCATAGTGCAGGATCCCGCTGTCCTCGCCGCCGGCGTAGATGTCGTTCGGGCCGCTGCCCCACAGAGAGTAGTAGTGCCGCGGGGTCACCTGCACGGTCATGGGACACCAGTCGTTGCCGCAGCTCGCCGTCCCGTCGTAGTGCATGACGGTGTCGAATTGACCCGTGACGTACATGTTCGTTCCAGAGGTCCCCCAGATCGCATTGAAGGTCATGCCGACTCCCGTGGTCATGGGAGCCCACTGGATGCCATCGAAGTGCAGGATTGTGCCCGAAGCTCCCGCCGCGAACACGTCGTCTTCCGCAATCACCCAGATCGAGTTGAGGTTCGCGGTGGTGTTGGACTCGTTGCGGAGCCAGTCCGAGTTGCCCATGTGGAAAACCTGCCCGTAGGGCGCCCCGGTCCAGATGTCGTCAGGCCCGGTGCCCCACACGTCATAGAGGGTACTGGGTACGTCCAAGCTGCTCTGGGTCCAGATCCATCCGTCGTAGCGCAGAACAATGCTGCCGTAGCCGACCGCGTAGACGTTGCCAGCGGAGGATCCCCAAACCCCGTACAGGGTGGTGGTATTCTGAGTGTCCATGACGGTCCAGGTGGATCCATCCCAGTGCACCACGGTACCCCAGTTGCCCACGGCGAACACGTCGTCGGGGCCGGTGCCCCAGACATCGTAGAGCGTGGAGGTGGTCGGACTCGCCAAGACGGTCCAGGTGGATCCGTTGTAATACACGATCTCCCCCAAAGAACCCACGGCGTACACGTCGCTCGGGCCGGAGCCCCAGACGGCTTCGAGGCTGCGCGTGGTGTTGGAGGTCATCTGGCTCCAGACCGAGCCGTTCCAGCGCAGGATGAGCCCGCCGTCGCCCACAGCGAAGACGTCGCTGGGCCCGCTGGCCCACACGCCGTTGAGATCCACGGCCGCACCCCAGGTTTCCTGCGTCCAGGTCCCCCCGCTGTAGTGCACGATCTCCCCGCCGGCCCCGACGGCGTACATGTTCGAGGATGACAACCCGTAGATGTCATACAACCACGCCAGGGTGTTTGAGGTCATCGTGGTCCACGTGGAGACGCCGTTGTACCGGGCGATGACGCCGTCCCGACCCACCCAGTACTGATCACCAGAATCATTGAACCACACGGCCCTGAGGAAATTTTGCGGCCCATCGTGCGCCAGCTCCCAGCCCGGATCGTAGCACTTGGGGAAGGTGCGCTGGCAGTACGCGTCGCAGTGCAGGCCGCCCCCGGTGAATCCGAGATCGCCGCAGCCCACGCCGTTGTGCTCGATCCCGTCGCAGAGCTCGGGGCCGTTGATGATGCCGTCGCCGCAGTGCTGTGAGCAGCCCGCGGTGGTGATGGTCGAGCAGTCCCCGCTGCAGGTGAGCGCGCCGGTGTAGTAGCCGTAGGAGGCGCAGGCGATGCCGCCGAAGTCGTTGCCGTCGCACACCTCGGAGCCGTTCTTGATCCCGTCGCCGCAGAACTCCGAGCAGTTGGTGGTCTGGATGCCCTGGCAGTTGGGGGCACAGGTGAGGGACCCGGAGTAGAAGTTGAAGGTGGAGCAGGTGTACAGGCCGAAGTCGCTCCCGTCGCACTCCTCGGGGCCGTTCCGCACGCTGTCGCCGCAGGTGCCGAGGCAGTTGCTGGTGTTGATGGTGTCACAGGCCGGGTTGCAGGTGAGGAAGCCGGTGTAGTAGCCGAAGGTGTTGCAGTTCTGGCCGCCGAAGTCCCCGCCGTCGCAGGCCTCGAAGCCGGCGTCGTGCGTGCCGTCGCCGCACTCCCCGGAGCAGCCCGCCAGGGAGAACGAGCAGTTGCCCAGGCAGACCAGGGAGCCCGAGTAGTAGCCGAAGTCGGAGCAGACCGAGGTGCCGTGGTCCGGCCCGTCGCAGGCCTCGAGGCCGTTCTTCGTCAGGTCGCCGCAATATCCCACGCACGACGAGTAAACGTACCGACAGAGAGGATTGCAGAGGAGGGTGCCGCCGTAATAGCCCTGCGTCACACAGGTTTCGCTGCCCATGTCCGGCAGGTCGCAGTCCTCGCCGCTCGCCGGGTCTAGTACGCCGTCGCCGCAGGTCTGGGGTCGACAGTCGGTGCGGCAGGTGGCGTCGGGCGCCTCGGAGTTGCCGGCCCCCTCGTCGCACACCTCCCCGAGCAGGGAGTCCACATAACCGTTGCCGCACTGCTCGTTGGACAGGCAGTTCGCGCTGCACCCGTCTCCGTCCGTGTTGTTGCCGTCTTCGCACACCTCGCCCGGATCCAGGGTGCCGTTGCCGCAGTACTCCAGCTGGCAGGTCGCGCTGCACCCGTCCCCGCCGGTGGTGCCGCCGTCGTCGCACTGCTCCGGGATGGCCGCGCCGCTGTCCACGATGCCGTTGCCGCACTGCTCGGTGGAGCCGCAGTTCGCGCTGCAGCCGTCTCCATTGGCGGTGTTGTTGTCGTCGCACACCTCCCCGAGGACGGGGTCCACGACGCCGTCGCCGCAGCGGCGCGGGCTGCAGTTGGTCCGGCAGACCGCGTTGGGCAGGTTGGAGTTGGCCGCGCCCAGATCGCACTGCTCGCCCAGGGCCACGTCGACGTAGCCGTTGCCGCACTGCTCGTTGGACAGGCAGTTCGCCGAGCAGCCGTCGCCGCCGACGGTGCCGCCGTCGTCGCACTGCTCGCCCGCCGCAGCGTCCACGATCCCGTTGCCACAGGACTCCGTGGAGAGGCAGTTCGCGCTGCACCCGTCGCCCGGCGTGGTGTTGCCGTCGTCACACACCTCCCCCAGCACCGTGTCGGTGTAGCCGTTGCCGCAGGTTTCGTTGGACAGACAGTTCGCGCTGCAGCCGTCGCCGTCATCGTGGTTGCCGTCGTCGCAGGTCTCGCCGGGGTCCAGCACGCCGTTGCCGCAGAACTCCAGCTGGCAGCCGGGGCTGCAGCCGTCCCCGCCGGCGGTGCCGCCGTCGTCGCAGCTCTCGCCCGCGGCCACATCCACGATCCCGTTGCCGCAGCTCTCGTCCGACTGGCAGTCCGCGGAGCAGCCGTCCCCGCCGGAGTTGTCCCCATCGTCACACAACTCGCCGGTGTCCACGACCCAGTCCCCACACCGCTTCGGACGGCAGTTCGTACGGCAGAGGGCGTCAGGCGCGTTGCTGTTCGCTGCGCCCAAGTCACACTGCTCCCCGAGGCTCCAGTCCATGTAGCCGTTGCCGCACTGCTCGTTGGACAGGCAGTTCGCGCTGCAGCCGTTGCCGTCGATGGTGTCCCCGTCGTCGCACGCCTCGCCCGGATCCACCACGTTGTTTCCGCAGTACTCCAAGGCGCAGGACGCGCTGCAGCCGTCCCCACTGACCGTGCCGCCGTCATCGCAGCTCTCCCCCGCGGGGCCGTCCACGATGCCGTTGCCGCAGCTCTCGTCAGAGGTGCAGAACCGGTTGCAGCCGTCGCCGTCGACGTTGTTCCCGTCGTCGCACACCTCCCAGGGGTCTTGCACGAAGTCCCCACAGCTCGGCAGGGCGCAGTTGGCCTGACACCCGTCGCCGTTGAGCAGGTTCCCGTCGTCGCAGGCCTCGCCCGCGGCCGTGTCCAGGATCCCGTTGCCGCAGCTCTCGTTCGAGGTGCAGTACTCGTTGCAGCCGTCGCCGTTGATCAGGTTGCCGTCGTCGCACACTTCCCCCGGATCCACCACCCCGTCCCCGCAGGTCGGCAGCGCGCAGGTCGACTGGCACCCGTCACCATCGATCAAGTTGCCGTCGTCACACGCCTCGCCCGCCGCGATGTCCAGGATCCCGTTGCCGCAGGTCTCGTTCGACGTGCAGTACGCGTTGCAGCCGTTGCCGCTGATGTTGTCCCCGTCGTCGCACACCTCCCCCGGATCCAACACGCCGTCCCCGCAGCTCGGCAGGGTGCAGTTCGACTGGCAGCCGTCGCCGGACGTGGTGTTCCCGTCGTCGCACGCTTCCCCGGCCGCCGCGTCCAGGATCCCGTTGCCACAGGTTTCGTCCGAGGTGCAGTACGCGTTGCAGCCGTCCCCGCTCACATTGTTGCCGTCGTCGCACACCTCCCCCGGATCCACCTGCCCGTCCCCGCAGCTCGGGAGCGTGCAGTCGGCCTGGCAGCCGTCCCCGGAAGTGGTGTTCCCGTCGTCGCACGCCTCCCCGGCCGCCGTGTCCAGGATCCCGTTGCCGCAGGTCTCGTCCGAGGTGCAGAAGGCGTTGCACCCGTTGCCGCTGATGTTGTCCCCGTCGTCGCACACCTCCCCCGGATCCACCACGCCGTCCCCGCAGCTCGGCAGGCTGCAGTTCGACTGGCAGCCGTCCCCGTCGACCTGGTTTCCGTCGTCGCAAGCCTCCCCC